>NZ_JBSICH010000020.1:0-229415 GCF_053613315.1 Streptomyces sp. JK94
CGATCAGGTCGGGGTATCAACATATCTGGCGTTGACTTTTGGCACGCTGTTGAGTTCTCAAGGAACGGACGCTTCCTTTGTACTCACCCGAGAGACTCTCTCAGGCTTTCCTCCGGGCGCTTCCCTTCGGTCTTGCGTTTCCGACTCTATCAGATCCTTTTCGATCCGATTTCCTCGGTGCTTTCCGGGTTCCCGCTTTCGCGTTTCCCTTTCCGGCGGTTCCGACTTTATCAGAGATTCTGAGTCGGATTTCCCGCCCTCCGGGGCCGGCTCCGATCCACGAAGTGATCGGGTGCCCGTCCGAGCGGAGATGTAAACGTACTGGAGCGGGGCGCCCCGATGCAAATCGAGGCTCCCCGCTCCAGGTTGAGGCCGCCGGATGCCCGACGGTCCGTCAGACCTCCACGACGACAGGGAGGATCATCGGCCGGCGCCGGTAGGTGTCCGAGACCCACTTGCCGAGGGTCCGGCGCACCAGCTGCTGGAGCTGGTGGGGCTCGACGACCCCGTCCTGGGCCGAACGCTCCAGTGCTTCGACGACCTTGGGGAGGACCACGGCGAACGCCGAGTCCTCGATCCCCGAGCCGCGGGCCTGGACGTGCGGGCCGCCGGTGATCTTGCCGGTGGACGAGTCGATGACGACGAAGACCGAGATGATGCCCTCGTCGCCGAGGATCTTGCGGTCCTTGAGGGCCGGTTCGCCCACGTCGCCGACGGAGAGGCCGTCGACGTAGACGTATCCCGCCTGGACCTTGCCGGAGATCTTGGCCTTGCCTTCGACGAGGTCGACGACGACACCGTCCTCGGCGATGACGATGCGGTCGTGCGGGACGCCGGTCAGGGCGCCCAGTTCGGCGTTGGCGCGCAGGTGGCGCCATTCGCCGTGGACCGGCATGAGGTTTCTGGGCCGGCAGATGTTGTAGAAGTACAGCAGCTCGCCGGCCGAGGCGTGGCCCGAGACGTGGACCTTGGCGTTGCCCTTGTGGACGACGTGCGCGCCCCAGCGGGTCAGGCCGTTGATCACGCGGTACACCGCGTTCTCGTTGCCCGGGATGAGGGACGAGGCCAGGATGACGGTGTCGCCGTCGACGATGCGGATCTGGTGGTCCCGGTTGGCCATGCGGGACAGGGCGGCCATCGGCTCGCCCTGGGAGCCCGTGCAGACCAGGACCACTTCGCTGTCCGGCAGGTCGTCGAGGGTCTTGACGTCCACGACGAGACCCGGCGGGACCTTCAGGTAACCGAGGTCCCGGGCGATGCCCATGTTGCGCACCATGGAGCGACCGACGAAGGCGACCCGTCGGCCGTACTCGTGCGCGGCGTCCAGGATCTGCTGGATGCGGTGCACGTGGCTGGCGAAGCTCGCCACGATGATCCGCTTGCGGGCACCGGCGAAGACCTGGCGCAGGACGTTGGAGATGTCCCGCTCCGGCGGGACGAAGCCCGGGACCTCGGCGTTCGTCGAGTCGGAGAGGAGGAGGTCGATGCCCTCCTCGCTCAGCCGGGCGAAGGCGTGCAGGTCGGTGAGGCGGTTGTCCAGCGGGAGCTGGTCCATCTTGAAGTCGCCGGTGTGGACGACCATGCCCGCGGGAGTGCGGATCGCGACGGCCAGCGCGTCCGGGATGGAGTGGTTGACCGCGACGAACTCGCAGTCGAAGGGACCGACGCGCTCGCGGTGCCCCTCGGTCACCTCGAGGGTGTACGGCCGGATGCGGTGCTCCTGGAGCTTGGCCTCGATGAGCGCGAGGGTCAGCTTGGAGCCGATCAGCGGGATGTCCGGCTTCTCGCGGAGGAGATAGGGAACCCCGCCGATGTGGTCCTCGTGGCCGTGGGTGAGGACGATGCCCTCGATGTCGTCGAGGCGGTCCCTGATCGACGAGAAGTCCGGCAGGATCAGGTCGATTCCGGGCTGCTCCTCCTCGGGGAAGAGCACTCCGCAGTCGACGATCAGCAGACGGCCGCCGTACTCGAAGACCGTCATGTTGCGGCCGATCTCGCCGAGGCCGCCGAGGGGTGTGACCCGCAGGCCACCCTTGGGGAGCGCCGGGGGACGGCCCAGTTCAGGATGCGGATGACTCAAAAGACTCTCCTCAACCACACGCGCCACGTACCGGTGGGCACGTGGCGCGCGTGACGTTCGTGCAGAAGCAGTTGTCGAAGTGGGGTGCGGGCACCGGTGGCCCGCCTATTCAGTTGTGAAGTCCGGTCGTGCGGTGGTGCGAAGTCTGTTGTCAGAGCTGTACCCCGCCGGCGGCAAGATCGATCTTGAGCTGCTCGGTCTCCTCGGGCGTGAGGCCGACCATGGGCGCGCGCAGCGGTCCGGCGGGCAGTCCCTGGAGGGCGAGCGCGGCCTTGGTGGTCATGACGCCCTGGGTGCGGAACATGCCAGTGAAGACCGGGAGCAGCTTCTGGTGGATCTCCAGTGCCTTCTGTACGTCACCGGCGACGTGCGCGTCCACCATGGCGCGCAGTTCGGGGGTGACGACGTGGCCGACGACCGAGACGAAGCCGACCGCGCCCACGGAGAGCAACGGCAGGTTCAGCATGTCGTCGCCGGAGTACCAGGCCAGGCCGGAGTGGGCGATGGCCCAGCTGGCGCGGCCGAGGTCGCCCTTGGCGTCCTTGTTGGCGACGATCCGCGGGTGCTCCGCGAGGCGGACCAGCGTCTCGGTGTTGATCGGGACACCACTGCGGCCGGGGATGTCGTAGAGCATGACCGGCAGGCCGGTGGCGTCGGCGATGGCCGTGAAGTGCAGGTACAGGCCCTCCTGCGGGGGCTTGTTGTAGTACGGCGTGACGAGCAGGAGGCCGTGTGCGCCGACGCGCTCGGCGGCGCGGGCCAGCTCGATGCTGTGCTGGGTGTTGTTGGTGCCGACTCCGGCGACGACATGGGCCCGGTCGCCGACGGCCTCCAGGACGGCTCGTACGAGGTCCGCTTTCTCCGCGTCGCTGGTGGTGGGGGACTCACCGGTGGTCCCGTTGATGATCAGGCCGTCGTTGCCTGCGTCCACCAGGTGGGTGGCGAGCCGCTGTGCGCCGTCGAGATCGAGTGCGCCGTCCGCCGCGAAGGGCGTGACCATGGCGGTGAGGACCCGCCCGAAGGGGGTCTGCGGAGTGGAGGTCGGAGCCATGGGCTACACGCTACTCGTTGCTCAGGGCGGGGTCTGCCCTCGGGGGAGGCGGCTGGTCGGGAGGGAGGCGGAGCCCGGCACTGCCTGCTCGGGGGTTCAAGCAGTGCCGGGTCCCTTTGATCAGGCTAAGTGAACTTCTCAGAACGCCGCAATACGGACACTTCGGGTGGCTGATGCGTACATCTGTGCCCGACGGCCCGCCCGCTCGGCCGGGAGGCTACGGGGCCACCCGGCCGTTGGCGTTGAACGCGGCGTGGGTGAGCGGCATGAGCCGGGCCCACTCCTCCTCCATCTTCTCGCCGACCATCTCGATCTCGCGCTGCGGGAAGGACGGGACCTTCGCCAGCTCGTGCTGGGTGCGCAGGCCGAGGAAGTGCATCAGCGAGCGTGCGTTGCAGGTGGCGTACATCGACGAGTACAGGCCGACGGGGAGCACCGCGCGGGCCACCTCGCGGGCGACGCCGGCGGCGAGCATCTCCTGGTACTGGCGGTAGGCCTGGCGGTAGGAGTCCTCCATGGACCGGCTGACCAGGCCGTGCTGCTCGGCGGTGCCCTCGACGAAGACGTACTTGCCCGGACGGCCCTGCTGGACCAGCCTGCGGTCCTGCGCCGGGACGTAGAAGACCGGCTGGAGCTCCCGGTAGCGGCCCGACTCCTCGTTGTACGACCAGCCGACGCGGTGCCGCATGAACTCACGGAAGACGAAGATCGGGGCGCTGACGAAGAAGGTCATCGAGTTGTGCTCGAACGGGCTGCCGTGGCGGTCCCGCATGAGGTAGTTGATCAGGCCCTTGGAACGCTCCGGGTCCTTCCGCAGCTCGTCGAGGGACTGCTCCCCGGCGGTCGAGACGCGGGCGGCGAACAGCACGTCGGAGTCGGTCGCGGCGCTCTTGACCAGGTCGACGGTGACGTCGCTGCGAAGGTCGATCTTGGACTCGTCGGCGGGGGTGTCGGTCACGGGTGCAGGGCCTTCCCATCTCATCGCTTGGCGAGGGCCACTCTACGGCCCGCCGAACGGGGTGATCGGCGCCGGGCCGCAGATGAAGTCGGTGAAAAGGGGCACCCGCGGGGGCGTTCGTTCGTCTGTATGAGTGACAGCGATGCATTCATTCCCCGAAGGGAGACGCAGCCTCCATGATCCGCCGGCGTGAACCCGTGCCGTTCGCCTTCGTCGCCGAAGCCGACAGGTTCCGCAGCAATGTCACACCCCCGCCCCGGGAGCGGGCGTCCTTCGGCCAGCTGGCCGGGCGCTGGCTGCTCGGTCTCACCGTCGTCGCCGGAATAGTGGGATCCCTGGTGATCGGGATGCCCGCGTTGTCGGCCGACCAGCCGTCCGAGCACAAGCAGCCGTCGCAGGCGTCCGAGCGGCGCTAGCCGGCGTCCGAGCGGCGCCAAGGCGTCGCGGGCCGGTCGACCTGACTCCATCCGGGGGCCCCGAGGGTGGTGACCGCCGACACGGATCGGTAGCCTCACCGGGCACAGCACATGCCATGGAACGAGTGAGGACCAGCCGTGCCCCTGCCCTTCCTGACGGCCGACCGCGCCTTCGACACCGCCGACGACGTCGCGCTGCCGCACGACGACCGCGACCTCTGGCGCCGGCCCTACCGGCCGGGGCCGTGGCGGGTGGGGGCGGCGGCACTGATGCTGCTGTTCGCCTCGTTCGTGCTGTTCGCGGCGGTCGTCATCGCGGCGACGGCCTCCCTGTCGTCCGCCGGTGTGGTCTTCGGCCTCGCGGTCGTCGTGATCGTCTGCGCCCTGCGCCTGCTGCGCATGGGCGCGTGGGTGAGCGCGCAGGGAGTGCGGCAGGTGAGCTTCCTCAGCACGCGCACGGTGGCCTGGCAGCAGGTCGACGACATGCGCACCGTGCAGCAGCCGGTGCGCTGGCTCGGGCTGCCGCGCACCGTGCAGGGGCAGGCGCTGCTCCTCGTCCGGCAGGGCCGCTCCGGAGAGACCGTGCCTCCCCTGCTGACCACGCACAACGCGGACTTCCTGGCCCGTGAGGAAGCCTTCGACCGGGCGGCCGACGCCATGGAGGCGTGGGCCGCTGAGTACCGGCGGGCCTGAGCACGACGACGGACGCCGGGGCCCGGACCGCAGTGCGGTCCGGGCCCCGGCGTTCCCGGTTCGTTCAGGCCGCCCCGGCGTGCTTGCCGTCGTGCAGGGCGATCGCCCGCTGCATCGCCTTGCGGGCGCGCGGGGTGTCGCGTGCGTCGTGGTAGGCGACGGCCAGGCGGAACCAGCTCCGCCAGTCGCCGGGGGCATCCTCCGTCTCGGCCTTGCGCAGGGCGAAGACCGCGTCGGCCGAGTCCCGGTCGACGCGGCCGCTGGGGGTGCGCTCCAGCTCGTCGACGGGCAGTCCGCCCTCGGCGTCGAGTTCGGCGGCGAGGGCGTTGGCCCTGCGGACGAACTGGGTGTTCTTCCACAGGAACCACAGGCCGATCACCGGCAGGACCAGCACCGCGACGCCGAAGGCCACGGTGAGGGGGGTGCCGGTGCCGATCAGCAACACACCGCGGCTGCCGGCCAGGACGAAGTAGAAGACCAGGACGGCGGCCGTGATGACGTAGGAGATCTTCGCGCGCATGGGGTCAGGGGCTCGGTTCGGGGCTCGGTGGGGGATCCGGCGCGGGGCTGGGCCCCGGGTCTCAGTTCAGGTCCAGGAAGTGTTCCAGGCCGAAGGTGAGGCCCGGGGTGGTCACCACGCGGCGGGCGCCCAGCAGGATGCCGGGCATGAAGCTGCTGTGGTGCAGGGAGTCGTGCCGGACGGTGAGGGTCTCGCCCTCGCCGCCCAGCAGGACCTCCTGGTGGGCCAGCAGGCCGCGCAGCCGGATCGCGTGGACCGGGACACCGTCGACGTCCGCGCCGCGGGCGCCGTCCAGGGCGGTGGCAGTGGCGTCGGGCGCCGGAGCGGCGCCTGCCTTCTGCCGGGCCCGGGCGATCAGCTGGGCGGTGCGGGTGGCGGTGCCGCTGGGGGCGTCGACCTTGTTCGGGTGGTGCAGCTCGACGACCTCGACGGACTCGAAGTACGGCGCGGCGATCTGTGCGAACTTCATGGTCAGTACGGCGCCGATGGAGAAGTTGGGCGCGATGAGCACGCCGGTCGCCGGGGAGCCGTCGAGCCAGGTCTTCAGCTGTGCGAGGCGCTCGTCGGTCCAGCCCGTGGTGCCGACGACGGCGTGGATGCCGTGGCGTACGCAGTAGTCGAGGTTGTCCATCACCGAGGCGGGGGTGGTCAGCTCGACGGCGACCTGGGCGCCGGCCTCGGCCAGCGTGTCCAGGCTGTGGCCGCGGCCCAGGGCGGCCACCAGCTCCATGTCCTCGGCGGCCTCGACCGCCCGCACCGCCTCGGAGCCGATCCGGCCCTTGGCACCGAGGACGGCCACGCGCAGCTTGCTCATGTCACATGCTTCCTTCTCGAAACGGGACCGTCAGGCGACGGCGTCGTGCAGCCGGGACGCCTGCTTGTCCTTCAGCGGGCCGATGACCGACAGCGACGGCCGCCGGCCCAGGACGTCGCGGGCGACCGCGCGGACGTCGTCCGGCGTGACCGAGGCTATCCGGGTCAGCATGTCGTCGACGGACATCTGCTCTCCCCAGCACAGCTCGCTCTTGCCGATACGGTTCATCAGCGCGCCGGTGTCCTCCAGACCGAGGACCGTGGAGCCCCGGAGCTGGCCGACGGCGCGGCCGATCTCGTCGTCGGTGAGGCCGTGCTCGGCGACGTGGTCCAGCTCGTCACGGCAGATCTTCAGCACGTCGTGCACCTGGGAGGGCCTGCAGCCCGCGTACACGCCGAACAGGCCGCAGTCGGCGAAGGCCGAGGTGTACGAGTAGACGCTGTAGGCCATTCCCCGCTTCTCGCGGACCTCCTGGAAGAGGCGGGAGGACATGCCGCCGCCGAGGGCGGTGTTGAGGACGCCCATGGCCCAGCGGCGCTCGTCGGTGCGGGCCAGGCCGGGCATGCCGAGGATGACGTGGGCCTGCTCGGTCTTCCGGCCGACCAGCTCCACGCGGCCCGCGGCCCGGACCGTGCGCCGTCCGTCGCGCGGGGCGAGTGGCTCGGCCGCCGGGTCCCGGAAGGCGCCGGCCTTCTCGAAGGCGGCGCGGACCTGGCGTACGACCTTGTTGTGGTCGACGTTGCCGGCCGCGGCGACCACCAGGTGCGTGGGGTCGTAGTGCTTCCGGTAGAAGCGGCGGATGCGGTCGGCGGTGAGGGCGTTGACCGTGTCGACCGTGCCGAGGACGGGACGGCCGAGGGCGCTGTCGCCGAACATGGTGTGCGCGAACAGGTCGTGCACGCAGTCGCCGGCGTCGTCCTCGGTCATCGCGATCTCCTCGAGGATCGCGCCGCGTTCGACGTCGACGTCCTCCTCGCGGATGAGCGAGCCGGTCAGCATGTCGCAGACCACGTCGATGGCGAGCGGCAGGTCGGCGTCGAGCACACGGGCGTAGTAGCACGTGTACTCCTTCGCCGTGAACGCGTTCATCTCGCCGCCGACCGCGTCGAGGGCGGAGGAGATGTCCAGGGCGCTGCGCTTGCGGGTGCCCTTGAAAAGCAGGTGCTCCAGGTAGTGGGTGGCGCCGTTCAGGGCCGGGGTCTCGTCGCGGGAGCCCACGTGCGCCCAGATGCCGAAGGTCGCCGAGCGGACCGAGGGCAGGGTCTCGGTGACGATGCGCAGGCCGCCCGGGAGGGTGGTCCTGCGCACCGTGCCGGTGCCGTGCTCGCCCTTGATCAGGGTTTGGGTACGGGCGACGGCCCGCGCCTCCGAGGAGGTGCGGGCCGTCGCCTTGGAGCTACGGGACGTCACTGGTCGGCGTCGTCCTTCTTCTCGTCGTCGCCCTCTTCGCCCTCGATCACGGGGATCAGGGAGAGTTTGCCGCGGGAGTCGATCTCGGCGATCTCGACCTGGACCTTCTGGCCCACACCGAGGACGTCCTCGACGTTCTCCACGCGCTTGCCGCCGGCGAGCTTGCGGATCTGCGAGATGTGCAGCAGACCGTCCTTGCCGGGCAGCAGGGAGACGAACGCGCCGAAGGTGGTCGTCTTGACGACCGTGCCCAGGTAGCGCTCGCCGACCTCGGGCATGGTCGGGTTGGCGATGCCGTTGATCGTGGCGCGGGCGGCCTCGGCCTGCGAGCCCTGGGCGGCACCGATGTAGATGGTGCCGTCGTCCTCGATCGTGATGTCGGCGCCCGTGTCCTCCTGGATCTGGTTGATCATCTTGCCCTTGGGGCCGATGACCTCACCGATCTTGTCGACGGGGATCTTCACGGTGATGATCCGCGGCGCGTTCGGGGACATCTCGTCCGGCGTGTCGATCGCTTCCATCATCACGTCGAGGATGTGGAGGCGGGCGTCACGGGCCTGCTTGAGGGCGGCGGCCAGGACGGAGGCGGGGATGCCGTCCAGCTTGGTGTCGAGCTGGAGGGCGGTCACGAACTCCTTGGTGCCGGCGACCTTGAAGTCCATGTCGCCGAAGGCGTCCTCCGCACCGAGGATGTCGGTGAGGGCGACGTAGTGCGTCTCGCCGTTGATCTCCTGCGAGATCAGGCCCATGGCGATACCGGCGACGGGGGCCTTCAGCGGCACACCGGCGTTCAGCAGCGACATGGTGGAGGCGCAGACCGAGCCCATGGACGTCGAGCCGTTGGAGCCGAGGGCCTCGGACACCTGACGGATCGCGTACGGGAACTCCTCGCGCGTCGGCAGCACCGGCACGATGGCGCGCTCGGCGAGGGCGCCGTGGCCGATCTCGCGGCGCTTGGGGGAGCCGACGCGGCCGGTCTCGCCGACGGAGTACGGCGGGAAGTTGTAGTTGTGCATGTAGCGCTTGCGGGTCACCGGGGAGAGGGTGTCCAGCTGCTGCTCCATGCGGAGCATGTTGAGGGTGGTGACGCCCAGGATCTGGGTCTCGCCCCGCTCGAACAGCGCGGAACCGTGCACGCGCGGGATGGCCTCGACCTCGGCGGCCAGGGTGCGGATGTCGGTGACACCGCGGCCGTCGATGCGCTTCTTCTCCTTGATGACGCGCTCACGGACCAGGGACTTGGTCAGCGAGCGGTACGCGGCGGAGATCTCCTTCTCGCGGCCCTCGAACTGGGGCAGGAGCTTCTCGGCGGCGAGCGCCTTGACGCGGTCCAGCTCGGCCTCGCGCTCCTGCTTGCCGGCGATGGTGAGCGCCTGGGTCAGCTCGGGCTTGACGGCGCCGGTGAGGGCCTCCAGGACGTCGTCCTGGTAGTCGAGGAAGACCGGGAACTCGCCGGTCGGCTTCGCGGCCTTGGCGGCGAGGTCGGCCTGCGCGCGGCACAGCACCTTGATGAAGGGCTTCGCGGCGTCCAGACCGGCGGCGACGACCTCCTCGGTGGGCGCCTCGGCGCCGCCCTCGACGAGCTTGATGGTCTTCTCGGTGGCCTCGGCCTCGACCATCATGATCGCGACGTCGCCGTCCTCCAGGGTGCGGCCCGCGACGACCATGTCGAAGACGGCGTCCTCGAGCTCGGTGTGCGTCGGGAAGGCCACCCACTGGCCGCGGATCAGCGCGACGCGGACGCCGCCGATCGGGCCGGAGAAGGGCAGGCCGGCCAGCTGCGTGGACGCGGAGGCGGCGTTGATCGCCACGACGTCGTACAGGTGGTCGGGGTTGAGCGCCATGATCGTGGCGACGACCTGGATCTCGTTGCGCAGGCCCTTCTTGAAGGACGGGCGCAGCGGGCGGTCGATCAGGCGGCAGGTGAGGATCGCGTCCTCGGAGGGCCGGCCCTCGCGGCGGAAGAAGCTGCCGGGGATCTTGCCGGCGGAGTACATCCGCTCCTCGACGTCCACCGTGAGGGGGAAGAAGTCGAGCTGGTCCTTGGGGTTCTTCGAGGCGGTGGTGGCCGACAGCACCATGGTGTCGTCGTCCAGGTACGCCACGGCGGAACCGGCGGCCTGGCGGGCCAGGCGGCCCGTCTCGAAGCGGATGGTGCGGGTGCCGAACGCGCCGTTGTCGATGACGGCTTCGGCGTAGTGGGTCTCGTTCTCCACTAGTGATTTCTCCTCGTCTTCGTCCCTCCTCGCCCGTGTGGCGGGGGGACGGTGGCGGAGAAGCGCTCCGTCCTGTGCGGGCCGGTCTTCGATCGAAGCACCCGGGGCTCTGCCCGGGGGCCACTACCGAGGACCGGCGGCGGCGAGGCGCGCTTCTCCTGGTGTCGTTCGTCTTGTCTTACGTCGTACTCGTGCGTCGTGGTGTCCTGTGTTCTGCTACCACACTACAAAGCGGCAGCGACACCGCGCACGTACAGCAAAGGGAGCGGCCCCCGAACGATGGGAACCGCTCCCTTCACGGCGTCCTACTTGGCGCCCGCCGCACCGCGGCGGATGCCGAGGCGCTCGACCAGCGCACGGAAGCGCTGGATGTCCTTCTTGGCGAGGTACTGCAGCAGCCGGCGGCGCTGACCGACCAGGATCAGCAGACCACGACGGGAGTGGTGGTCGTGCTTGTGGGCCTTGAGGTGCTCGGTCAGGTCGGAGATCCGACGGGACAGCAGAGCGACCTGCACCTCGGGGGAGCCGGTGTCGCCCTCCTTGGTACCGAACTCGGAGATGATCTGCTTCTTCACTGCGGCGTCGAGCGACACGCGTACTCCTCTTGGTCTGTGGCTGGCCACCGAGTGCCCCCGGTCTACGTCTCGGGGGATCTTCCGTAACTCGGAAGGCGGGATCCGCTGGGCGCGGCCTCCAAGGCTCCTGGCTCCGGGGGCGCGTACACAAACGGCCGTCACCCAGCGTACCAGCCCGGGCGGGCACCCCGGCGCGCGGGCTCGGCGGCCGATTCGTCACTCGTACCGCTGCGCACATCGGCAAACCGCTGAGCTGGGAGAACCCCGGGAAGTAGGGTAACGGCGCATCCCGTTGGCACCGCAGGAAGGACCGAGCCCCGATGGCCGACGCCGAGGACAGGGAACTGAAGGCGCGCAAGGAGCGGGAGAGGGACGAGCTGTACTCCCTCGACATCTCCGGTGTCGAGTGGCACAGCGCGCCCGGCACCGAGGAGCACGAGGAGCGGGTCGAGATCGCCTACCTCCCCGACGGCGCCGTGGCCATGCGGTCGTCGCTCGACCCGGACACCGTGCTGCGGTACACGGAGGCGGAGTGGCGTGCCTTCGTCCTCGGCGCGCGGGACGGGGAGTTCGACCTGGAGCCCGCGCCGGGGAACGGCGCCGGGTGACGCGGGAGGGGCGGCACGGTGCGCGCCGCCCCTCGGACCGGACCCCGTGTACGCGCCCCGCTCTCCCCGGCGCCGGCCGGGGAGACGGTGGTCAGTCGCCGGTCATCGACCGCGCCGCGGCGTACACGTCGAACACCGCCAGGGCGAGGGGGATCAAGGTCAGGAGCACGAAGGCCTCCGCGATCTCCACGAAGCGGCCCCAGAAGGGCGTGACACCGCGCCGCGAGGTGATCAGGCCGATGGCCGTGACCAGGACGACGGCCGCGGCGACGGCCGCCGCGAGCCATACGCTGCGGAGGTCCAGGGCGGCGGTCTCGCCCTCCAGCGCGTCGCGCCAGTACTCCCCCGGTGGACGCATCGCGAGTCCGAGCCCGAGGAAGACGAGCGAACCGAGTCCGGCGGCCAGCATGGCGGCGACCTGCACGGTGTAACGGAACAGGTGGGCGCGCATCAGCATGGCGATCCCGGTGGCCAGCGCGAGGAGCTGGGCCCACACGTCGGCGGAGAAGCTCAGGACGATCGCCGCGCCGACCGAGAGCAGCGCGCAGCCGCCGACCAGCCCGGCGAGGAACTCGTGACCGCGGCGGGCCTGCGCGGCGACGCGCTCGGCGTCGACGGGTTCCGGGGAGGCCGTCTCGTCCGTCGAGTAGGTGCCGCGTGAGCCGTCGGGCAGCTCGAAGCCGATGGGCAGCCGGGCGAAACGCATGGACAGACCGGGCAGGAAGGCCAGGGCGCAGACCGACAGGGGGGCGCAGATCGCGGCCGTTTCCCTGGGCTCGAGATGCGTCAGCATCGCGATGAAGGTCGTGAGCATGCCGATCAGGGCGGCGAAGACGAACGCCACGAAGGGGCTGTCGCCCCCCGGCGACACGAGTGTCAGTACGACGGAGGCGACCAGGACCGCCGCGCAGGCGAGCAGGAACTGGAGCCGCCCGATGCCCTGCCCGTCGGCGAGCGGCAGCAGTCCCGAGCCCGCCACGGCGATGTTCGGCAGGGCGCCCAGCCCCAGCGCGACCGCGGAGCCGCGGTCGTCGTACACACGGGCGCGGACGCACGCGAAGGTGACCAGCAGGACACCGGCGACCGCGGCGATGACGCCCTGGAGGCTGTGCATGTCGTGGCGGACCTGGGAGCGCCACGCCACGAAGGCGATCAGCACCGGAAGGACGCCCGCTCCGATCAGACCGGCGGTGCGCGTGAGGTCGCCGTCCCACAGGGTGCGGTCGCGGGTGACGGCCGAGGCGACCGCCTCCGAGACGTCGTCGATGACGGCGGGGGGCAGCGATGCGGCGAAGGGCCGCAGGGTGAGCAGTTCCCCGTCCAGGATGCGCTGGGCCGCGAACGACCGGGCGCTGTCGAGGACGGTGCCGTCACGGCGTACGAGGTGGTAGCCGACCGGTGCGCCCTCGGCGGGGCTCTGCCGGGAGAACCGCAGGATCTCCGGGTAGAGGTCGGCGACCGGTACGTCGTCGGGCAGTGCCACGTCGATGCGGCTGTCGGGAGCCACGATGGTGACCCGGCAGAAGCCGAGCCCCGTGCCTGAGCCCGCTGGGACGGTGCTGCCCGGTGCGCCGGCCGCGCCGGCCGGCGCGGAGGCCGTCATGCTCACCTGCTGTTCCCCCTCGTCGGTCATACGGGCCGGGCGCGCTACCGTTGCGCCTCACCCACCGGTGGCCCTCGTGTGCGGCCGTTCGGCCCCGCTCGCGGTCCCCGGCCGATTCGCACCTGCTCACACGTCTCACGGGCACCCTATCGTCCGCCGTCGTCGGCGGGACTCAGTAGGATCGCCCTTCGCGATCGACGTGTGCCGGACACGGGGCGGCGGGCGGAACGGATCAGCCGGGCAAGGGAATTGGTGCCAAGTGAGCCACATCGTCGTCAAGCGCCCACCGCGGGCGCTGCCGAAGAACGTGCCCACGCGGGAAGTCGTCCTGCAGCCACCGCCCGAACTCCCGCGGGGACAGCAGGAAGGCGCCTTGATGCAACTCCTGCCCATGCTCGGCATGGGCGGGTCCGTGGTCTTCTTCTTCAACCCGCAGGCCCAGCCGTTCATGAAGATCATGGGCATGGTGATGGTGGCCTCGACGATCGCCATGGGCATCGCGATGCTCGTCCGCTACCGCCGGGGCAACCAGGGGCAGCTGGCCGACCTGCGCCGGGACTACCTGCGCTATCTGTCCCAGGCCCGGCGGTCCGCCCAGACGACCGCGCGGGCCCAGCGCGACGCCCAGTACTACCTGCATCCTTCACCGGAGCAACTGTGGGCGCTGGTCGCCGAGGGCAGCCGGGTGTGGGAGCGGCGTACGGGTGACGAGGACTTCGGTCAGGTGCGGGTCGGCCTCGGCCCGCAGGCCCTCGCCACTGAGCTGATCCCCCCGGAGACGGCCCCGGTCGACCAGCTGGAACCGCTGACCGCGGGCGCCATGCAGCGCTTCCTGGCCACCCACAGCACCCTCGACGACCTGCCGATGGCGGTCTCGCTGCGCGCCTTCTACCACGTGACGGTCAGCGGCGAGCCGGGCACCGTGCGCGCCACCGCCCGCGCCGTCACCGCCTCGCTCGCCGCGCTGCACTCCCCCGACGACCTGGTGATCGCCATCGCCACCGGCAGGGAGTCCACCGGCGAGTGGGAATGGAGCAAGTGGCTGCCGCACGTGCAGTCCCGGGGCGCCGCGGACGGCGCGGGCAGCATCCGCCTGATCACGACCGACCCGGTGGAGCTGGAGGACCTGCTCGCCGACCGGCTCCAGGGCCGCCCCCGCTTCCACCCGGACGGACAGCCCGTGCCCGACCAGCCGCACGTGGTCGTCGTCCTCGACGGGGTCTCGCTGCCGCCGACGTCGCTGTTGGCGAGTCCGGAGGGCATGCAGGGCGTCACCGTGCTGGAGGTCGTCCCCGGAAGGCTGGCCGGCGGGCGCGGTGACCTGTCGATCGTCGTTCACCCGAAGGAGCTGCGCCTGGAGTCGGCTCACGGCATGGTCTACGAGGGCACGCCCGACGGCCTGTCCTACGAGGCCGCCGAGGCCCTGGCGCGGCAACTCGCGCCGCTGCGCATGGCGTCGGGCGGGGACGACGACGAACCGCTGCTCGCCAACCTGGACTTCACCGACCTGCTCAATCTCGGGGACGCGGCCTCCGTCGACACCCGGCGCACCTGGCGTCCCCGCTCGCAGTCGGAGCGGCTGCGGGTGCCGATCGGCGTCGGCGAGGACGGCCGGCCCGTCATGCTCGACCTGAAGGAGGCGGCGCAGGAGGGCATGGGCCCGCACGGCCTGTGCGTCGGTGCGACCGGTTCCGGAAAGTCCGAGCTGCTGCGCACCCTGGTCCTCGGCCTCGCCGTCACCCACTCCTCCGAGACCCTCAACTTCGTGCTGGCGGACTTCAAGGGCGGCGCCACCTTCGCGGGCATGGCGCAGATGCCCCACGTGGCGGCCGTCATCACCAACCTCGCGGACGACCTGACGCTCGTCGACCGGATGGGCGACTCGATCCGGGGTGAGCTCAACCGCCGTCAGGAGATGCTCCGCGACGCGGGCAACTACGCCAACATCCACGCGTACGAGAAGGCCCGCGCCGCCGGTGCCGCGCTCCAGCCGATCCCGTCGCTCGTCCTGGTGATCGACGAGTTCAGCGAGCTGCTGACGGCCAAGCCGGACTTCATCGAGATGTTCGTGCAGATCGGCCGCATCGGCCGGTCGCTGGGCGTGCACCTGCTGCTCGCCTCGCAGCGGCTGGAGGAGGGCCGCCTGCGCGGACTGGAGACCTACCTGTCGTACCGGATCGGTCTGCGCACCTTCTCGGCCGCCGAGTCGCGGGCCGCGCTCGGCGTCCCGGACGCCTACGAACTGCCGAACGTCCCCGGCTCCGGGTTCCTGAAGTTCGGTACGGACGAGATGCTCCGCTTCAAGGCCGCCTACGTCTCGGGCGTGTACCGCACGGGCGCCCACCGGACGGCGTCCTACGGGGGGCCGCTCCCGGTCGACCGCCGCCCCGTGCTGTTCACCGCCGCCCAGGTGCCGGTGCGGTACCTCCCGGTCCCCGCGCAGCGCGAGGAGACCCGGGAGGAGACGGACGAGGCGCTCGCCGACACCGTCCTCGACGTCATCGTGCGGCGCCTGGAGGCGCAGGGGCCGGCCGCCCACCAGGTGTGGCTGCCGCCGCTGGACAGCCCGCCGTCGCTCGACGCGCTGCTGCCGGGCCTCGCGGAGGTGCCGGGCCGTGGCCTGACCCAGCCGGGTTACGAGGGCGCGGGCCGGCTGGTGGTGCCCGTCGGTCTCGTGGACAAGCCCTACGAGCAGCGCCGCGACCCGCTGTGGGTGGACTTCGGCGGCGCGGCCGGCCACATGCAGATCCTCGGCGGACCGCAGTCCGGCAAGTCGACGCTGCTCCGCTCGGTCATCGCCTCCTTCGCGCTCACCCACACCCCGCACGAAGTGCAGTTCTACGCCCTGGACTTCGGTGGCGGCGGCCTGTCGGCCGTGGCGGGCCTGCCGCACGTGGGCGGGGTGGCCTCACGCCTCGACCCCGAGAAGGTCCGGCGCACGGCGGCCGAGGCGTACGGCGTCATGACCCGCCGCGAGGAGTACTTCCGCACCGCCGGCATCTCCTCCATCGCCGAGTTCCGCAGCCGCCGCGCGCGGGGCGACATCTCCGTGACCGATCAGCCCTGGGGCGACGTCTTCCTGGTCATCGACGGCTGGGGCAACTTCCGTACGGACTACGACGCCCTGGAGCCGTACGTCCTGGACATCGCGGCGCGCGGACTGGGTTACGGCATCCACCTGATCCTCACGGCGTCGCGTTCCATGGAGGTGCGCAGCAACCTCAAGGACCAGCTGATGAACCGGCTGGAGCTGCGGCTCGGTGACCCGATGGACTCCGAGTTCGACCGCAAGGTCGCGGCCAACGTGCCGACGGGCGTGCCCGGCCGGGGCCAGACACCGCAGAAGCAGCACTTCATGGCGGCGGTCCCGCGCATCGACGGCCTGTCCTCCGACACGGACCTGGCGGAGGCCACTCAGGCGCTCGGCGCCGAGGTCTCCCGGCACTGGCAGCAGCCCGGCGCCCCCGCGGTGCGGCTGCTGCCCAGGGAGTTCCCGGCGCACCGGCTGCCGCCCGGCGACCGGTTCCCCCGCCGGGGAGTCTCCTTCGCGCTCGACGAGGACAACCTCGAGCCGGTGTTCGTGGACTTCGACCAGGACCCGTTCCTCCTGGTGTTCGGCGAGAGCGAGTCCGGCAAGTCGAACCTGTTGAAGCTGCTCATCCGGCGTCTCACCGAGCGGCACGACGGTGACGGCTGCAAGCTGTTCGTCGTCGACAACCGGCGCTCCCTGCTGGGGGTGACGCCCTCCTCGCACCTGGCCGAGTACGTGCCGATGTCGAACCAGATGCAGCACCACATGGAGGCGCTCGCCGAGCTGATGCAGCGCCGTACCCCGACCTCCGACGTCACGCCGGAGCAGTTGCGCGACCGCAGCTGGTGGCACGGTCCGACGATCTACGTCGTCGTCGACGACTACGACCTGGTGGCCACGTCGAGCGGCAACCCGCTGGCGGTCCTGACGGAGATGCTGCCCTTCGCCCGGGACGTCGGCGTCCGCTTCATCATCGCCCGCTCCACCGCGGGCGCGGGGCGGTCCGGTTACGAGGCCTTCATGCAGCGCATCAAGGAACTCGGCGCTCAGGGACTCGTCCTCAGCGGTGATCCGGCCGAGGGCGACCTGCTCGGCGGGGTGCGTCCGCGCCAGATGCCGCCGGGACGGGGCGTGTTCGTGTCCCGGCGCCGGGGGAAGCCGCTGGTGCAGGTGGGGCTGGCGGACGACGGGGCCTGACGGCGGGGGTCGTCCGCACGAACGGCTTGCTCTGCGTACGGCCCCTGGTACTCGCGCTCGCGGTCGCTTGCGTCCCGTACCGGGTGCGGTCGCTTGCGTCCCGTACCGGGTGGGTGAGCGACGCGGGCCGGGGACGGCGCTACGAGGAGGGCCGAGGAGGGGTGCTGCGAAGAGGAGCGCGGCGAAATGGGCCGAGGAGAGCGCCAGGTGTATTGCCCTGAGAGGCCGGGGGCGCTAACGAGGAGACGCCCGCGGGCCGTACTGCGGTGGCGGCTCCTCTCGCGGGGCGCGACGGGTCTCGCACCGGCCGGCGAAGAGGCCCACCGCACCGACGCCCCTGCAGGTGCCTGCCGGACGCGCTTCCCGGGCCGGGCTGAACGACGAGTACATCGGCGGCGCACAGCAGCAGGGTGGGCGTCTCCCGCGCACGCCCACCCACGTTCCTGCCGCGGCCTCGGCCGCCGGTGCCTACTGGAGGTACCTGGACGCCGCCAGGTCGCCCTCCATGTACGTACCACCCGACTGGCCCACGACGTGACCGATGCCCATCAGTGCCTGGTGGATGTCGCTGGCTTCCTTGTCCCAGCGCCGCAGCTTCTCGTCGAAGGTGTCCTGGGCCTTGCCCGCCCAGTACTGCTTGCTGTTCAGCACCATCTGCCGCAGCTGCTGAATGTCCTCGTCGAGCAGCTTCGCCTCGTTGGCGATGTTCGTCGCCGCGAAGTCGAGCCCGTCGTACGTTACCTGCAGACCGTCCGCGTTACGGCTCATCTCTGCCTACCTCGTCTCTTCCGCCTGTGGTTGATGTCCGCGCGCTGCGAAACGCTGAGAATGCTCAGGTCATCGAGCTGAACGGCGACGACTGAACCGTGGGGGCACCGTCGTTGATGTTGATCTTGTTGACGGCCGCGCGGACTTCGCCTTCCTTGCTGTCCTTGATGTTGCGCGTCGTGGTCATCGCCTCGACGACGTCACCGAGGATGCGGCCCATGTTCTGCAGCGAGGTGTTGATCTCGTACTGCTTGGTGTCGAACGCGGCACGGCCGATGCCCTGCCACTGGCCCTCGAGGCTGTCGATGACACCCTGCAGGCTGTGCACCCGCTTGCGGATGTTCTCGAACTTCTCGTACATGTCCTTCTGCAGCTTGATTACTGCCGCATCTTCGAGCTTCTGGTCGACGGTCATGTTCCGCCTGCCCTCCCTCTTTCCGTTTCGGGGTCCAACGTTGCGGCTCAACACCCTGCGGCGAAGAGCGCGTTCTCATGCCCTGGCCTGGCGGCGCAGGGCTCAGGCGGCCGGCGTCACGTGGCGCGACGCGATCGCAGGAAGACGAAGGCACCGCCCCCGAACACGACCACCGCCCCGACGGCGCCGAGCGTGATCCACAGTGTGCTGTTGTCGTTGCTCGAGGACTCCGCCGCCGCCTTCTCCGGCTCCCCCGCCTCCGATCCTGCTGCGCTCTTGTCGCCGCCGGACGAGGCTGCCGGGCCTTGTGACGAGTCTGTTGCGGAAGGCGAGGCAGCGGAAGCAGGAGGAATCTCCGTCACCAGTTCCTCCCCCTCCTCCTTGTTCCACTTGGCGAGGGGGTCGGAGTACGCGGGACCGGCGTCGTAGTTCGGGTTCTCGAGCACCATGCGGGGGCGGATCGTCCCGTAACCGGCGTACTGAGTCGGGTCGTCCTTCGGCCACTTACGGCTTGCGGTGTCGATGAGCGCCCGGGTGACCTGGTTGGCTGTCCAGTCGGGGTGGGCGGACCAGATGAGAGCGGCAGAGGCCGACACCAATGCGCTCGAGATACTTGTTCCCGCACTGTTGGCACAATAGGACTGGAAAGAGGCGTCGCACCAGGTCGGAACTTCCTCGCCCGGCGCAACAAGATCGACGTAGTTCCCGTGAGTAGCAAACCTCGACACGGTGCCGGCCTCGTTCATCGAGGAAACACCGAGCACATAGTTGTAAGCCACAGGGTAACCCGCGAAACCCTTCTCCAATCCATCGTTACCGGCAGAGGCAACCAGCAACTTGCCCTTAGAAGCGGCATACTCCACAGCCGCTTGTTCTTCCGCGTCGAAAGCCGGGTTACCGAACGACATGTTGATGATCTTCGCGTCAGTATCGGCCACCGCTCTGATCACCTCCGCCACATCCGGCACCTTATGCTTCCCATCCGTACTTTCTGGGTCGACACTGATGTAATAGGGAACGATCTTTGCTCCTGGAGCCAACCCTTGCATGCCGCCTCCGGCTCCGGTCCCCGCGATCAATTCGGCCATGCTCGTTCCGTGGCCGACTTCGTCACGAGTCGCGTGATTCGAGACGCTGTCCGGCACCTCGTCAGCGAGAACCTGTCCCTTGAGCGCCGGGGCGTTCACGTTCACGCCGCTGTCGAGAACAGCGACCTTCACACCTTCTCCGGTGCTGACCTTCCACATCTGCTCGGCCTGCATCGGTTCCAGGTACCACTGTTTCGACCTGATGTCGTCGGCAACGGCGCTAGGCGTCAACCCGATACTCACAGCAACCACGGCGCCGACTACCGCACCCGCGGCACGCACCCGCCTCTTGCGGTCCGGACTGATGAGACCGGCGCGCTCGTCTCGGCGGCTGGTGGCTGACTTCATGACTTCGCTGTCCTCGTTCGCGGTCAGTTCGAGCCCGGCGACGCGTCTCGCCGCGGCTCGGTGGGTAGGTCGGTCCCCGTCTCTTCTTCTTCGGCTCCTCGCTCCGGGCGCCTTGATCGATCAGCCTCTCGTCGATCGTCCGACTCCCCCCGGCCGCCAGGACCGCGCCAAAGACCGGCACCTCCACGGGTCATGCCATTGCGCTCGGCCCTGGTAGTGGAAGTGCGCGCCGCGGGCCTGCTTGTAACCGCAGCCGGCTTGCCTGGAACCACGCGCGAGCCATTCACACCCGAGCCCTGCCCCGCCGAGGGCTGAGGTGCCCCGACGACGCCTCTCTGCGGCGGTCGACTGGCCGGACCTTGAGAAGTTGCTGACTTACCGGCTCCGACGACCGTGCCATGAGGAATCTGCCGCCCGGCGCCCGCGGACGCAGCGGGGGCTGCTGCGGGCCGCCCCCCGACTACTCCATTGGACCGGCCTGCACCGGTAGCCGGTCCACCAGCCGCCCACGGTGCGCCTGCGCCAGCCGCCCGTGGCGTGCCACCGGTCACTCCGGGTGCCATTGGAAGTGACCTGGTTCCGCCAGCGCTGCCTCTGGCAGCCGGCTGCCCAGTCTGCCCCGACTGACCCAGGTGCCTGAGTAGCCCTTGTCCAGCTCCGCCAGCACGACCGGGAACCGAGCCACTCGTCCCTGTTTTGCCGACCGGCCCTGGAGCGGATGCGGGAGCCCGTACACCTGCAGGTGTACGCCCGCTCGTCGATGCAGCCGCATGGGGCACCGGGAGTCCGTAGCCGCCGCCCAGGAAGTTGGTGGTACCGCCCGCCGCCGAAGTAGTGGTAACAGGCGGAGTGTGACCAGTCATCGGCGGTGTGGTGGAGGAAGGCAAAGTACCGACACTGTCGATGCTCGTACCCACGCTCGGGACCTCGGGAGCGTCCGGATAGGAGATTTTGTCGTCGGCCTGCGAGTGAGGCGACCTCGGGTCCAGTACCCCATGTGTATCTGCGTTACTGGTGCCGGAACTGACCATCTGGGCTCTCGCGCTACCCGCTGTCTCCACCCCCTGAGAGGGAGGCGCAGGCGTGCTGCGAGGCCACTCCTCATAGCCACCTGCGGGCTTCGGAACGCCCACATCCGGCATGGTCGTGAACTTCGGGGGCTCCAGTGCGATGAGTTGCTCGCTGGCCACCGCATAGTAGGAGGACAACCGGTTCATCTGGTTGATCGCCTCTTGGCGGTCCTTCTCCACCCGGACCGCTTCGGCGTACTCGGCGTTGCCCTCCACCTGCTTGGGCACCGCCACCTGTTCCGGCCGCAGCGCCTTGCTCTCCGGCCTCGTATCGCGGAGCGGCATGGCCTTCTGTACCGCCGACAACCCCACGGCGGCTGCGGTGATCTGGTCCCCCGCCCCGCCGGCGAAGTCGCCCAGCCCGTACGTGCTGGTGACGAGTGAACGTCCCCACGTGCGAAAGGCCTCGCCCGACTCTCCGACCCAGTGCACCTTTTCGATGTGGCCGTCCAGTTCCTTGGCGGCATCCGTGATGGCGTCCCGTGCGTCCCAGAGGGCCTTCCCCGACGACTCCAGGTCCTCCGGGTTGGTCTGCTCGACCAGGTCGATCATGTCGTTCAGGCGGTGCCCGTCGAAGTTGGTGCGCCCGTGCATCGCCCGTCCGTACGGCGTGCCCTCGGCCGCCGAACGGACCATGCTGTCGATGGCTCCGCGGATGAAGCCACTGCTCGGGTTCTCCTCCGCGTGCCGCGTGAGGTCCGTGAACGTGTTCTGCCCGGAGACCCGCTCCAGATCCTGCTCATGCTGCTTGTCGGTCATCACAGGCCCCCGGTGGTGTTGTCGCCCCGAGTGCGCTGCTTGTCATCCGCCGCGTCCTGGACGCCCTTGATCTGCGTTTGAATCGCCCAGAAGCGACGACGCTGTTCCTCTTCGAGGTTGTCGAAGCCCACATGCGCGCCCCGGACGGCGATGCCGATCGCCTCGATCTGCAGGTGGAGTGCCTTGGACAACGAGGTGAGCTTCTCGTGCACCTGGTTGTACCGCAGGTACAGGTCGTGTGCCTCGGGGAAAGCAGACGGGTTTCCCGCCAGCGACCCGGGCCTGATCGTCTGGGCGCCGACCCGCGTCGGGTTGCCGGGGGATGCCTCCAGGCCGCTCAGAACCCCGTCCACCCGTTTCACGAACGCGCTCAGTGCCTCGCCGGTGACCTCCAGGTTCGCCGCCCTGGCTGCCGACACGCCCCCCACCATGCCCGCTGGAAGCACGTCGCTCCCTCCCCGTTCCCCGTAGCTTCATCACTGTGGCCGATCGGCCACTCGCGCCCGCGATCGCAAAGCGAGCTGCGGGCGTTTTGCGATCAACACTGTAGTCAACGGGTACGACAGGGCCAATCGTGATGTGTGCTAGTCAAGTTACAAAGCCGCCCCGGACATGACACTTGGACCAGTCTGGCAGTCAGTGACGCGCGATGCGGGCGAATCTCGGCAGATCGACACCGGTCGATCGCACCGCAACTGCGACCACATGGTTAAAAGGCAAACAACTCGTCACCGTGTCGGGCGTCGGAGCGTCACGGGTCGCCGCGTCACTCGAAGTGGTGCACCCCCACGGTGTCGCCCGGGACCCGGGTGGTTTCGCACTGACGCTTCCGTCGGTACGTGCGGGGAGCGCGTGCCCGATGCGGCACTTGCGAGGCTCGTCCCTGCGGCACGCTCCGCCGGCGGGCGCATCCACTCGAAACCTTCACCTCCGCAATCACTCCGCGTCCGGCGTTGCCGGTTGGCCTTCCGGTGGCAGTTGCTGGTTTGCTGCGGAGGCCGGACATCGCAGGACGCCCGTCGGCCGCCACGATGACGGCAGAAGTCCTGCATACGGGGTGCACACGGGGAGGGGTCGCCGTTCATGGCATGGAACGAGTGGGAACAGCTCAAGGCCGACGCGCTGCAGCGCCGGCAGGGGTCGACGCACATGCAGTTGAACCAGGTGGACGGTGGCGCGCCCCCCAGACCGAACTCCTACGGGGACCTCGCGGTCGCCAACGACGGACTCACGAAGATCGGCACAGCCGCGTTCGAGCTCTACAACCAGTGTTGGGACAAGGCACGGGTGGCCGTGCCCACGAGTGACTCCGCGGCCGCGGACCTGGCGAAGCAGGGCTTCGCACTCGGCGCGGGACTCAAGCACGTGTCGGCCCGCTGGGACGAGCAGCTGAGATCACTGATGGACGCGTGCGCCCACATCTCGAACCACATGCGGGTCACCAAGAAGGTCCATGACGGGGACGAGGGCTACATCCAGCGGCAGATGAGCAGCATCGCCACGCTGGACGCCGGCTTCGACGAGCGGGTCGGAGCGCCGGGTGAGAAGAACCAGATCTACGGGGAGCCGGTCGAGAAGAAGAAGGAGTGAGAGGCGCTGCACGCCGCTCGCCCCATCCGGTCTCGTGCCACGCCAAGGACGTAACCATGCGACTCGACACCCTCCGCGACGCCGACTTCAAGCTGCTTGACGACGCCGTAAAGGACTGGTCGACCCTGGTCAGGAACCTCGCGACACTGAAGAAGGACGCCGAGGACAACCTGCACAAGGGCGCCAACAAAGCCGAGTGGGCCGGTGTGAACGCCACGGTGTCCAAGGAGTTCATCGGCAAGACCGCCGGTGAGTTCGCGGACGCCCATGCCCAGGCCGACACGATTCACAAGATCCTGAGAGACACGATGGGTGAGCTGAAGGGCTACCACCGGCAACTCGTCGAGGCCATCGACGGCGGGCGGAAGAAGAGCCTCAAGGTGACCGGGCACGAAGGGGGTTTCACCGTCACGACGGACGTTCCTCCCGAAGCCCGCGGCACGATGGACCAGGACAACGAGGCCGCCATCACCGCACTCCGTGACGAGATCCAGGGGATTCTCAACAAGGCCACCGAGAGCGACAACTCCGCCAAGACCGTCCTGCAGGCCATCGCCGACCAGAGCAAGCTGGGCTTCTCCGACGCCGGATACCAGGACCGGGACACCGCCGCCGACGCGATCAAGCAGGCCGACGCACTGGCCGCCCTCGCGAAGAAGAACCCCGACGACCTGAGCGTCAAGGACTTCGACAGGCTCAACGCGGGGCTGAGGAAGTACTCCGGTGACATGCTGTTCGCCGAGCGGTTCGCCACGGCGACGGGACCGGAGAAGACGCTGGAGTTCTGGGCCGGGATCGCCGATCCGCAGCGCGGCAACTGGGACTTGGATCGTGAGCGTCGCGAGCAGTTCGACGACCTGCAACGCAGTCTGGGCCTGACGCTGGCCAACGCCACACAGAGCGACTCGTCGGCGATGGCCGACTGGAAGCGCACGATGGTGGACATCGGTGACAAGCCGCTGTACGGCAACCACAGCGGACCGATGGGCTTCCAGGTCATGAGCAACCTCATGCGGACCGGTGACTACGACGACCGGTTCCTCACGGACTACGGCACGAAGCTCATGGCCACCGAGCGCCAGTTGACCGGCAACGGGGAGCGTCCGAACATGGCATGGCGCCAAGGGCCGGTGAATTCATTGCTGAACCGGATCGGGGATGACAGCGGGTCGGACCCGCTCACGGGCTACCTGAAGGGCCTGTCCAACAGCCCGGATGCTGCTACCGACTTTTTCAACGAACAGTTCGTGTCCAAGGGCGACCCGGACAACCCGTTCGAACGGGACCCGGACGGCAACGGAAAGAACGAAAAGGTCTCCCTGTCCAACTTCCAGTACCTCTTCGAGGAGCGGGACTGGCCGCAGGAGTCGGACTCCAAGGGCAACGACCTGCACACGGGGCAGAACAACCTGGCGTTGGCGCTTGAGGCCGCCACCACTGGTCACCCGGCAGGTGAGATGCCCACGGAAGACACCCCGGCACACAACGAAGGGCAGACCAAGCTCTTCGAGAGCCTCGTGGCTTCCGTCTCGGACGACAGTGAGCGGCTCACCGGCCGCTCGTACATGTCAGACAGCATCGGACAGATCGCGTCCGAGTATCTGCCCGACATCAACCGCGCGGCATCCGATGTGAATCCGCACCCCGACACGGGTGACGTAGACGCACAGCAGGCATGGAAGCGAATTGAGAACCTGTACCCGGTATCCGGCTCTTTCGCTGAGATGAATCATCGTGACGTTTCCAAGTTCCTCTTCGCCGTCGGCCAGAACCCTGAAGGGTATGCTGCCGTCGAGGTGGGGCAGAAGAGCTACATGTCCCATCTGATGGACTACCACCTGAACCCCGACCTGCCGGAAAGCCGGAGGCCCGATCACGATCAAGAACTCACAGTTCGCGCTATCGCGGGTCATTCAGGGGAGGTATCCGGAACAATTGCCATGGGACGGAACGAAGCCGTTGTATCCGGCGCCGTTTCAAGCGATTCCGACTACGACCATTCCGTCGCTCAATGGAAGAACGTCATTTCAGGAACCGTCGGGCTCGGCGTTGGTGTCGGCACGTCATTCATCGCCTCACCTGCCGTCGGCGCCGGCGTAGGCGCCGCGGCGGGTACCGTGACCAGCGTGACTCTGGAGCAGATGTTCAAGGATGCGGAGGGAAACGCAAAGGATGGCGCTGGACCGAAGATGGGCGAACACTGGGAGAATGGCCAGGACTCCAATATGGCGTACACCAGGCGAGCCGCTTCGGAAGCCGCACGGGCACACAGCCACCCCCATCCAGGCGATGTTGCCACATGGGCAGAGAACGAGTCTTCCAAGGGATACCTCTCTGCTGGCGACTACATGGGACGCGTGGCACCTGAGCTACTCACCGAGATTTGATAAAGCCAGCCGCATATCCAGACCGCCGTGTACTGCCGATGGGGCACAAGCTGAGGAGCGCGTCCACTTGCACACTCGACATTTCACACGGGCCTGGATGACGCTCGCGGTCTTGGGCTGCCTTGGTGGCTGCACTGAAGCCGATCAGAATCAGGAGTACGACGTCCCTAAGTCACTCTGCGGCATTTCAGTGGATCGGGAAGCGCTTTCTCAGCTGCTTCCACCAGGCGGAAAGATCACGATCGAAGAGAAGAACCCAGTGCCCACCCGAGACCGCTGCCAGGTGAACATCGATGAAAAGGCAGCCCTTATGGCGAGCCAGGAGTGGTGGGAAGAAGGCGCGAACGTCGTCGATGTGGCCAAGGGCATTCCTCAGCTGAAGTCAGCGAAGTTGACAAATGACGACAGCTATCTATTGACGGGCAAGGGTGCCGCGAGGAAGGCACAGTGCTCCAGCGAAGGGAATCCCGGGCACGACCTTTTCCTGACCGTTCAGGTGTATGCGGATGGGGTGAACGATCCGACTGCGATGGAAAGGATGATCACCACCTATACACGATCGGCTGAGGACTCCCTGGCATGCAGGTGATGGGCCGGGAGTGCAGGCCAACTCCATGTGTCGAGTTGTGCGTGAGCAAGCCGCTTGAAGACAGGGATGTCCACTGCGTTACGACTATCTTCGGCTGACGGCCAACTGGCATACGCTACCGCCCAGGCTGCCCGGACAACCGATCTTCTACGCGAAGGTGGAGCGCGAGAACTACCGCTACTCCCCCAATCATCAGGTCGTGATCGACGCGGACGCCCGGCTCATCGTCGTCGTCGGCCGATCGCTGCTCGGGAGACGCGCCGGTTACAAGCCGTGGAAGGAATGCGGCGTCAAGGCCGCCGTCGGCAGCACTTTCACGATCGCGACAACGGGATCGCCGGGGCGGGCTCGTCATCCCACATCCTCGACGCACAGGCGAAGAACTGCCCGAATGGAAGGAAGTGCGCAATAGATCCCACAAGCAGCGCCCTGCCCGCGTCGAGCACGTCTTCGTCCGCACGAGGACCTGAGTGCACGGCAGGCGCGCACAGGGCCAGCGCTGACAGCCACACCCCGTGCAACCTCACCGCCCCCCGCGCCTCCGGCGTGCGTCTCGTGTGGCCACTGATGTGCCGACGAGGCCCGTTGCGAGGACCAGGCCGCCGACCACCACGTACGTGCCCACGCGGGTGTTGCGTTCCTGGGCCGTCTCGCCGAAGTGGACCGGGGGGACGGAGGGGGCCTCGGCCGGGAGGACGCCCTTGTCGGGGGCCGGGGATTCGACGGGGTGGGCCGGGTCGACGGCCGTGAGGGCCTTGACCGGGTCGATGACGCCCCAGCCGACGAGGCGGTCGTGGCCGGGGATGGAGCGTTCGGCCGTCTGCTCGATCTGGGCGACGATCTGGGCGGCCGTCCACTTGGGGTACGTGGCCTTCAGGAGGGCCGCCACCCCGGCCACGTACGGCGCGGAGAAGCTCGTGCCGTTGTCCGAGCAGTGGCCGCCGCCGGGGACCGTGGAGATCATGTCGACGCCGGGAGCCGCCACGCCGACGAACTCGCCCGACTGGGAGAACGGCGCGCGTTCGTTGTTGCGGTCGGAGGACGCCACGGCCAGGACGCCGTCGTAGGACGCCGGGTAGGTGACCTTGACGTTGCCGCCGAGGCCGTCGTTGCCCGCGGAGGCGACGACCACGACCCGCTGGGCCAGGGCGTGGTCCACCGCGTCCTTCAGGCTCTGGTCGGGTTCGACGGCGTTGGCCGTGTCCTGGGAGATGTTGATGACGTCGGCGCCCGCGTCGACGGCGTACCGGATCGACTGCGCGAGGGTCTTCGCGGTGCCGTTGCCCTCCGCGTCGTTCTGCTTGACCGGGATGATGGTGGCCTCGGGGGCCAGGCCCACGAATCCGGTTCCCCGGGCGGGGCGGGCGGCGATGATGCCGGCCACCCGGGTGCCGTGGCCGACGGTGTCCGTGGTGCCCTGGGCGTTGCCCCGCTCGATCTCCTCGCCCTCGGAGTTCTTGGCCGGCAGGTAGTTCTTGCCCTTGGACGCGTCGACGGCACCGGTGAGTTGCGGGTTCTTGACGTCCACGCCCGTGTCGATCACCGCGACCCGGACGCCGGCGCCCTTCGACTGCTGCCAGAGTTCGTCCAGGTTGACGCGTTGCAGCGACCACGGCCGGCCCTCGTACGCCTTTGACGGGAAAGTGCACTGCCCGCCGTCGTCGGCCTTCGCCTCGGGTGCCGGGAGGGCGCACACCGCCGTCCCCGCGAGGAGCGTCGCCGCGAGGGCGGCCGTCGCCGTACGGGGGATCCTGGTGAAGCGGCTTGCCTGCGACATGTCTTCGTCGTTCTCCTGGGATGCCACCGCTACGAGCCCTGCGGCTGCCGCGCCGCCGCTTCCGACAGTCGGGGGCCGGTGGGCAGGAACGTGGACCAGTTCACCGGAACGGGGGACGGCTTCACCTTCTCGTATCCGAGGCGGGTCTGTGCGATGCGGGCTTCGTTGAGCTGCTGCTCGCGCTGTTTGTCGGAGGTGCCGATGCCCTTGTCGTCCGTGGCGCTGTCGTTGTTGGACTGCAGGGCGTACCGCAGTCCCGTGTCGGTGACGAGGAAGACCCCGCCCGCGTCGGTCTCGCTGCCCTGGAACTGGCGGTAGAGCTGGCCGGAGCCCGGGGTGACGTACGCGCTGGAGGAGCCGGTGGGCAGCTGGGCGGGAAAGTCCTTGCCCGACCAGGTGGACAGGGTGGTCACGCCGTTCCCGGCGTTCACCGAACGCAGGACGTTGCAGACGGTGTTGCGGCCGGTGGTGGCGGAGGAGCTGTCGTTGACCGTCCTGGGCTGGTACGACGGCCAGTTCCGCTGTCCTTCGAAGACGGTGCTGTCGACGACCGCACCGGGACTGACCTGCTGCGCCTCACCGGCCTGTCCGACACCCACGAGGTCGCCGCTGTTGAGCAGCAGGGTGGCGGTGAACTCCGAGATGCGCGCCACGCCGCCGCTCAGGACCACGTAGTACTGCATGCGCCGGCCGTCGTAGGCCTTGATGACCATGCCGACCCTGTCGTACTGCCGGAGCATGCCGGAGGCTCCCGCGTCCGCGCCCGGCGTGCCCTCGATGTCGGGGATGGCGATCGGGTCGCCCTTGTGGAGGGTGTCCAGCCAGTCCTGGGAGACGCGCTGGGGGGCGCGTCCCTGGGTGTCGAGGGCCTTGAGGAGTTCCTTGTCGGTGGGGTCCGCCAGCGGGTACGCGTAGCCGCGCGAGTCGACCACGTACTGGCTCTCGCCGTCCGGGCCGACCACGTACATCAGCTCTCCGCCGACGAGTCTGTTCGCACCCTCGGTCTTGCCCCACTGCTTCTCAGCGAGGACGAACGCGGCCTTCTGGATGGCCCGGCCGCCCGGCCCCGGGCGCTCGCAGACCGCCCACCGCATGGCCTTCTCGGCCTCCTCGGGCGAGGGCAGGCGGTCGGGTGCGTAGGGGATCCCGATGGTGGCTCCGTGCGGGGGCTCGCCGCTGTCCAGTACGTCCTCGGCGACCGTGATGACGCTGTCCTTGTCGGGGTCCAGGAGGAGTTTGGCGGACGCCATGTTGAGGACCGGGTGCAGCTGCTTGTCCCCGCCCGTCTTCAGGACGACGTACCGGGTCGTGGACTTGCTTGCCACGATCACGTGCGCCCCCGGCTCGTTCCACCCCTTCGGGGCCGTGGGGCTGAACATGCCGATCGCGCCGAACACGGCGAGGACGACCACGCCGACGACGAGGCTCGGCACGACCGCTCTGAGCGGCTTGGGGGCCCCCTCCTCCGAGCCCGTCGGGGAGGGCTGCAGGAAGGACGCGAGAGTGCGGCGCTTCGCGAAGGTGTAGGCGTTCAGTTCATCGCGCCGTGATGCCATCTGTGTTCGTTCTCTCCCCGTACGACGTACGACGTCATGGAGACCGGCGGAGCGGCGGTGCGGACGACCGGCGTACGTCCCGTCCCGGTCGCCTCCGGAACCCCGGCTGTCGGACCCGGCACCTACTATGCCTGTTGCACGGTGGTGCGCGCGGCACGGGTAGGGTGCTGAAGCCTCGCCACTGCGGAGTGCGGTGTTATTCGGGACAGTTCGGGGGTTTTGCAGTGATGGCTTCCGCACCGCGAACCCGGTCGCGATCGCGATCCGCGGCGCGACGGGCCGACGCGGCGTCGGCCGCCGGGGAGTCCGCCACGTCCCGCGGGTCGGCCGCACGCGGTTCATCGGCCGCTCGTGGTCCCGTCACGCCGCACCTGCGGACGCGTTCGGGGCGTGGCGGCTCCTTCGCGTTGCAACGGCTGGTGATGCTGGAACTGGCCGCCGCGCTGGTGGTGTGCGGTTGGCTCGTCGGAACGTCCGCCCTGGTACCGGCGGGGGTGGCCGCCTGCGTCCTGGCGCTGCTCGCCGTCGTACGCCGTCGGGGGCGCTCCCTGCCGGAGTGGCTGGGCAGTCAGCTGGCTCTCCGTGCCCGCCTGCGCAGAGCCCCGGACACGCCCCCGCCCTCCGGGGTGGACTCCAGCCTGGTTCCGGCCGTGGAGTGCGAGCCGAATCTGCGGACGTACCAGTACAGCCACCGGGACGACCACGACCGGCGTCCGGTGGGCATGGTGGGTGACGGGGGGTTCCTCACCGCGGTTCTCCAGGTGGAGGCCGACGCCGGTGCCCTGCGCGCCGAGCGCGGGCGCACGCCGCTCCCCCTGGCCCTGGTGCGGGACGTGCTCGACGTGGACGGCATCCGGCTGGAGTCGGCCCAGGTCACCGTGCACACGCAGCCCGCGCCCGCTCCTCACCTGCCGCAGGAGTCGGTCGTGGTGAGGAACTACGCGCAGCTCCAGGCGCAGACGTCCTCCCCTGCGGTCCGCATCACGTGGATCGCGCTGAAGCTCGATCCCGAGCTGTGCCCGGAGGCGGTGGCCGCACGGGGCGGTGGACTCCTCGGGGCGCAGAAGTGCCTGGTGCGTTCGGCCGAGCACCTGTCCAGCCGGCTGACCGGCGCCGGGTTCAGGGTCAACGTACTGACGGAGGAGGAACTGGCCGCCGCCGTCGCCACCTCGGCGTGCGCCAACCCGATGGTGACCACCCAGGCCGACCAGGGCGACGCCCCCCGGCGCCGGACCGAGGAGTCCAGCCGGAGTTGGCGCTGCGACAACCGGCGGCACACCACCTACTGGGTACGGCGCTGGCCCCCGCTCGGCGGCTCCGGCGTCGGGCTGCCGCAGCTGGTGGCCCAGTTGACGGCGGTTCCCGCGCTGGCGACGACGTTCAGTCTGACGCTGGCCCGCAGCGGGCAGCAGGACGTCGCGGTCACCGGGCACGTGCGGGTCACCGGCCGCAGCAGCACCGAGCTGTCCGACGCGCGCCGGGCCCTGGAGCGCGCCGCGCGTCAGTCACGCACGGGACTCGTCCGCCTCGACCGTGAGCAACTGCCCGGTGTGCTCGCCACGCTGCCGCTCGGAGGTGCCCGTTGACGGCCACGACCACGTCGACCTCGCCCGCCGGCCCCGCTGACGGCGGCCGGCCGGACGGCGGTCCGCGGGAGCGGCTGCGCACCGGTTTCGGGCTGTTGGGGCCGCGGCATCCGCGGCACACGCTGTCCCTCTCCCAGATCGACACGCTGGCCCTGCCCGTCGGGGACGACGGTGTCGTCGTGGGAGTGGACGCCGAGGGGCATCCCGCGGTGCTCGGGGTGAATCGCCCGACGCCGTTCGACATCCTGTTCATCGGCGGCCTGTGGACGGCACAGGTGCTGGCGCTGCGCGCGGCGGCGACGGGTGCGCGGGTCACGGTGGAGACCGGCAGGCCCGGGCACTGGGCGCAGGTCGTCCAGGCGGTCGGCGGTGGCCAGTCGGGGATGACGGTGCACGATGTGGGCCGGGTGCCCCCGCAGGGTGCCTCGGCGATGGGGCCCGTCCTGGTGATCCGGGACTGCGGCATGCGGCCGCCGCGTGGGCGGGTGGCGTCGGCGCCCTGGCAGTCGGTGCTCACCCTGCTGCCGTATCTGAGCCCGGTGGCACCGCGCTTGATGCGGCAGGCGCGTCTGGTGGGGGTCCAGCGCGTCTCGCCGGACGAGGCGGTGGAGATCGGCCGTGCGGCACGGCTGCCCCGCGCCGAGTACGAGGCGCTGCCCACCCTCGCCGACGGGGTCACCCTGTGGTGTACGGACCGCGACCGGCAGTACGTGATGACCCAGCCGACGGATGCCGAGGTCGGGTTGCTGGGTACGCCGCGCCGGATGGACTGACCGACTGCTTATCGACCGGTTTGCCGTCTTACGGTGACGACACGCGTGTGCCTTCGCCGCGGCGGTTCCCGGAAATCGGCGGCTGCCGAGTGCCGGGCAGGGCTGCCGGGGCAGCGCCCGTGGTGATTAGGCTGGGTCTCGGCGCGACGCGAGAACCCGTGGACCGGGCATCGGCGTCCCAGGGGGAGAGTCCGTGACTCGGGCGACCTCGTACGGCCGCGGACAACTGCGAATGACAAGCACGGGTCGCCCCAGCACGGCATGAGGGTGCTCGACCACACCAGGAGGAACTGTGAGCAGCGATCGGGACGGGATGCGCGGGGGCTGGGCGACGCCCGGCGATGACCAGCCCGACGCGGAGTCCGCCATCGAGGCGACGGGCGAGTTCACCATCGACTACGCGCCACCCGCCTGGTACACCCAGAACGCGTCGGGCGACTCGGGGCAGGGGCACGGGCAGGGTGCCGCACCCGCTCCCGCCGCTCCGCCCGCTCCGCCCTCTTCTGAAGGGCCGGTTCCTCCGTTGGCGGGGTCGGTGCCGCCGCCCCGGGCGTTCGCCTCCGACGGTCCCTCCTCCACCCCGGGTCCGGCTGCGCCGGCACCCTTCGCTCCGCCTCCGCCGCCCGCTCCGAGCGCCCCGTTCGCGCCACCCGCGCCGCCGGTCGGAGTGCCCGGTCTGCCGGTCGGGAGTGGCTTCGAGCCGCAGCAGACGCAGGGTGGGACGCCCACTCCCCCGCCCGCCGAGGAGCCCCGGTCCGACCACGGTGATCTGGAGAGCGGCGCCACCATGCGCTTCTCCGCGGCCGCCCTGAAGCGGGAGATCGCCGAGCGCGCCTCGGGGGACGCCGGGGAGGAGGACCGGCCGGGTTCCGCAGCCGATGCGTCGGAGGTCGCCTCCGAGAACGAGGTGGACCCGTCCTCCGGCAGTACGGGCGGCGAGGGGGGCACGCCGGACGAGTCCCCCGCCGTGGCGGACCACTCCATGGGGTCCGAGCGCCTCGACGCGCCCGGACCCGCTGTCGGCCCGGAACGCACCGATGCCGGTGAGCAGGACAACGTGACGGGCGAGGACGCCACGAGCCGGGACGACAGGGCCGAGAACGACACGGCCGACGCGGCCGACACCGCCGGTGCCCCTGGCGGGTCCGACAGGTCCCACGGGTCCCACGGGTCCGAGGCATCAGATCCGCCCCAGGGGCCCGGCGCCTCGGAGGCGTCGCAGCACGCCGGTCCGGCTCCGGACGTCGAGCCGGAGCGGGTCGCTCCGGTGGCCGTGCCCGGACCCGGGGCCGGTGAGGGCACGGTGGGCGGGGCCGGGAACGCGACGGTCGGTCCTCGGGTCGCCCAGCAGCCCGCCCCGGAAGGCGTGACGCCCGTCGCGGCACCCCCCGAGGCCCTTCCGGCCGAGGCCCCTCCCGCGGTTCGGGGCGGGGTGCCGCCGCTGCCCCCGTCGTACCCTCCCGCTGCCCCCGCTCCGGCGCAGCAGTGGCCCACGCAGCCGCAGCCGGCCCCCGCCGCTCCGGAGCACCCCGGTGTGCCGGCCCAGCATCCTCCGTTCCAGCCGCAGGCTCCGCAGCCCGCGCCCGCCGCGTGGAACCCGCCGGCCGCCGCGCCGATGCCGCCGAACCAGCCGCCCGCGCAGCCCGCTCCGCAGGCCGGTTACGGGTTCCCGCAGCCGACCGCCACGCCCCCGGGGGCACCACAGCCCCCCGTCCAGCAGGCGGGCGGCGCACCTGCTCCCGCGGTCGGCGCCGCGTCGGGCTACGGGTTCCCGCAGGCCGACGCGTCGGCCCACCGGCCCCACCCTCCGTCGCAGCCCGGTGGTTACGGCTTCCCACAGGCACCCGCGCCGCACGACCAGTCGCAGCAGCCGCAGCAGCCGCAGCGACCGCCGTATGCCGGCGTGCCGCAGCAGGGTCAGCCGCAGGGTGACGCGCAGACCCCGCCGGTCGCGCCGCAGGCGGCGCAGCAGGGCTTCGCCCAGCAGCCTCACCACGCCCCCGCCCCGCACCCCCCGTTCGCCCAGACACCGCCCCCCGCCCCCCAGCCGGGCCAGCCGGGCCAGCCGGGCCAGCCGGGCCAGCCGGGCCAGTATCAGCACCCCCAGCCGCCTCACCAGCCCTCCCAGCCTCAGCAGCCCCCCGCCGACCCGCGTCTCGGTGCCGCCTGGCCCCAGGCCATCCAGCACGACCAGCGTCAGCCCACCAACCCGGGTGCCGCGCCGCTCGGTTACACGGCGGCTGTGGAGCTGTCGTCCGACCGGCTGCTCAACAACAGGAAGCAGAAGGCGAAGAGCAGCCGCCCGGCAGCCGGCGGCTCCCGGTTCAAGCTGGGCGGCAAGAAGGAGGAGGCCGAGCGGCAGCGCAAGCTGGAGCTGATCCGCACCCCGGTGCTGTCCTGCTACCGCATCGCCGTCATCAGCCTCAAGGGCGGCGTCGGCAAGACGACGACCACCACCGCCCTCGGCTCCACGCTCGCCACCGAGCGGCAGGACAAGATCCTCGCGATCGACGCCAACCCGGACGCCGGCACGCTCGGCCGCCGCGTGCGCCGCGAGACGGGCGCCACCATCCGCGACCTCGTCCAGGCGATCCCGTACCTCAACTCGTACATGGACATCCGGCGGTTCACCTCCCAGGCCTCCTCCGGGCTGGAGATCATCGCCAACGACGTCGACCCGGCCGTGTCCACGACCTTCAACGACGAGGACTACCGGCGCGCGATCGACGTGCTGGGCAGGCAGTACCCGATCATCCTCACCGACTCCGGCACCGGCCTGCTCTACAGCGCCATGCGCGGCGTCCTCGACCTCGCCGACCAGCTCATCATCATCTCGACGCCGTCCGTGGACGGTGCGAGCAGTGCCAGTACGACGCTGGACTGGCTGTCCGCGCACGGGTACGCCGATCTCGTCTCCCGGTCCCTCACCGTCATCTCCGGGGTCCGCGAGACCGGAAAGATGATCAAGGTCGACGACATCGTCGGGCATTTCCAGACGCGGTGCCGGGGCGTCGTCGTGGTGCCGTTCGACGAGCACCTGGCCGCCGGTGCCGAGGTCGACCTCGACATGATGCGGCCGAAGGTCCGGGAGGCGTACTTCAACCTCTCGGCGTTGGTCGCCGAGGACTTCGTCCGCCATCAGCAGTCGCACGGCCTGTGGACGTCCAACGGCAACCCGCCCCCGGTGGCCGCTCCGCCGATGCCGGGCCAGGAGCACCAGGGCCAGCCGATGCCCGGCCAACCCGTGCCCGGCCAACCCATGCCCGGTCAGCACCCGGTGCAGGGCGGGCCCGGCACCCCCGGTCACCCGGGCCAGTACGCCGCATACGGACACCCCCACCCCGGCCAGGCCAGGCCCGATCAGCCCCCACCGGATCAGCCCCACGCCCAGCAGCCCGGACAGCCGTACCCGTACCAGCCCGGACAGCCGTATCCGCAGCCCGGTTACGGATACCCGCAGCCGGGGCAGGCGCCTCCCCCGCCGCCGCAGCAGTGACCCCCGACGCCGGAGGGCGGCCGGCGCTCACCAGCACCGGCCGCCCTCCGGCGTCGTCCGCGTACGAGACTCCGGACGGAAGACCTAGGACGCCGCCGCGACCAGGTTCCGGCAGCGCTCCACGTCCGCGGCCATCTGCTCCAGGAGCGCGTCCAGCGTCTCGAACCTCGCCTGGCCGCGTACGAAGGCCAGGAAGTCCACGGCGACGTGCAGGCCGTACAGGTCGAGGTCCACGCGGTCGATGGCGTACGCCTCCACCGTGCGCTCGGTGCCCTCGAACTGCGGGTTGGTGCCGACGGAGATCGCGGCCGGCATCACCTCGCCCTGCGCGTGCAGCCAGCCGGCGTAGACGCCGTCGGCCGGGATGGCGGTGTGCGGGAGCGTCTCCACGTTGGCGGTGGGGAAGCCGAGTTCGCGGCCGCGCTGGGCGCCCCGGACGACGACGCCCTCGACGCGGTGCGGCCGGCCGAGGATCTCCGCTGCGCCCTCGACGGCGCCCTCGGCGACCAGGCGGCGGGTGAGGGTGGAGGAGAACGGCTCGCCGCCGCCCGCGTCACCGGTCACGTACAGGTCCACGGCCTCGACCTCGAAGTCGTAGATCTTGCCCTGCTCGACCAGGAAGTCCACGTCTCCGGCCGCCTTGTGGCCGAAGCGGAAGTTGGGACCTTCGACGACCGCCTTGGCGCGCAGCCGGTCGACCAGGACCTTCACCACGAAGTCGGCCGCGGACAGCTTCGAGAACTCCGTCGTGAACGGCAGGATCAGCACCGCGTCCACGCCCAGCTCCGCCATCAGTTCGGCGCGGCGGTGGTGCGGGGCGAGCAGCGGCGGGTGGCTGCCGGGGCGGACCACCTCGCTGGGGTGCGGGTCGAAGGTGACGACGACGGCGGGCACGCCCAGCTCGCGGGCACGGTCCACGGCGTGCTTGATGATGAGCTGGTGTCCGCGGTGGACACCGTCGTAGGAGCCGATGGTGACGACGCTGCGTCCCCAGTCCTCGGGGATGTCCTCCAAGCCACGCCAGCGCTGCACTGTGTCTGCTCCTTGTCGCAAACTCGTCGGAGTCGATGCCTCTTACGCAGCTCTAAGAGTGCCATGCCGTGCGCCTCCCGCCCGCATCGGTGTCGCCCTGTGACCGGGTGCACGCCGTGCGGAGCGGTCCCGGGTCACGCGGGAACCCGGGCGTCCGCCAGATTCTCCAGCGTGCGGCGCGCGCTGGGGCCCACCAGCGCGGCCCACTCCTGCGGCGCGTCGGCCAGCCAGCCGGTCACCAGCGCGGCGAAGCCCGGAAGGCGGCGTCCCAGGCCGACGAGGGCGCGGTCGAAGCGGGTGGCTCCCTCCGGGGTGCGCAGGAGGAGCAGACCGGTGCGGTGGACGAGGGCGCGCGGCTCCTCGCCGCCGCCCCGGACGGCCGCGTGCAGCAGCGCCTCCAGGACCGCCGGCTCCCGCTCGTGGGCCAGGAGGTGGGCGCGCAGCTCACCGCGGAGCGGGCCGCGGCCGGGGGCGCCGTCGGTGGCCAGGACGCCGGCGAGCGCGGCCCGTACCGGCTCGGGGCCGTCCTCCAGCAGGGCGGTGACCAGGGGGTGGAGTACGGAGCGGGCCGTGGGGTCCGCGTCGAGCCGCCGGTCGACGTACGCCGCCACGTGGCCGGCGGTCTCCGGGCGCTCCGCCACCGCCTCCCCGAGGAGCGCGGCCACCCGGCGCGCCAGCGCGGGCGTGGTGGCGTCGGCGAGCCTGCGCAGCGCCTCCCCCGCGTCGGGGCCGCGCAGCCGGGCCCGGAAGGCTTCCAGGACGGGCTCCGGGTGGGTCGGCAGGGCGGCGGCCACCGCGCTCGGCGGAAGGTACGGGTCGCCGGCCGCGAAGTGGCCGAGCGCCGTGGGGAGGTGGCGGTCGCGGCTGCCGGGGTCCTGTACGAGCAGGGCGAGCGCGCCGCCGTGCAGCGGATCGCCGGCCGGGCCGGCGAGCAGCACCAGGGCGGCGTGGCGCAGCAGGGTGCGGTCGGCGTCGGTCCGGGCGTGCGGGGCGGTGCGCAGACCGTGGGTCACCGCCGCGGTCCGCCGTGCCGGGCGCTCGTCGCGGGCCCACCGCTCGACGGCCCGGCAGAGGGCGGACGGTTCCTCCTCCGCGAGGACGGCGAGGAGTTCGTCGGCCCGCCGGTGCGCGCTGTCGACGAGTGCCTCGGTGAGGCCGTCCAGGCCACGGTGACGGTGGGTGTGCAGCAGGGCCTGCGCGGCGGTCGCGACGGTCGCGTGCGGGGTGGCGGGCAGCGGCCTCTCGTCGTCGAACCAGCGGACGAGGAGCGGTTGTACGGCCGCGGGGTCGGCGGCGAGCAGTCCGGCGACGGTGTCGAGGTGGCGGGGGCCGGGCGCGTGCGGAGGCCCGTCGGCGAGGACGAGCCGGCGCAACAGGTCCAGGCGGGTGGCCTCCGGGAGCCGCAGGGCGGTCCAGAAGGCGGGCCCGAACTCCCCGGCTGCCGCCCGCCCCTCGCCGCTCCGTTCCGCGACGCCGTCGGCGAGCAGCCGCAGCACCTCCGTGTACGGCGTCGCGTCGGGCACCCTGGTCAGCACCTCGGCGAGCAGCCGGGCCGCCCACCAGGAGTGCGGGTCGGCGTCGAGGGCGGTGACCAGCTCTTCGAGGGTCAGCGCGAGTTGGGGGATGCCGTGCTGGCGGCCGAGGAGCAGCACGGCCTCGGCGACGGGGCCGATGCGGTGGTGCGGCACGGGCGGGGCGTGGGTGCCGTGCGGGGCCGCGCGGCGGTGGACGAGGGCGCGCAGGGCCTCGTCGAGGTCGAGGTGTGTGCCCTGGATCCAGTCGGCGAGTTCCTCGTGCGCGAAGCGGTAGCCGCCGCCCGCCGGTACGAGGAGGCCCTCGGCGAGCACGGCGGCCGCCCAGCCGGTGACCCCGCCGAGCCGGGCAGGCGCCTGTCCCCACGGGAAGACGGCCTCGAACGACTCCCGGTCCAGCTCCCCCTGCCCGGGGCCGAGACTGCGCCGGGCGGCCTCGTGCACCTGCCCGGAGACCTTCGCCGCGAGCCGGCGTACGGCGGTGCCGCGCAGGCCGTTCTGGCCGGCCAGACGGGTCGCGACGCGCAGGCACATCAGGTCCAGGTAGGCCGCGAAGACCGCGTCCCGGTCGACGCGGGCGGGGGGCGGGGAGCCGGGGAGGGCCGCGTGGACCTCCGCGAGCAGACGGAGGGTCAGCGGGTGCCGGCCGTCCGGGCCGGCGAGGGCGCCTTCCGGCAGGCGGTAGCGGGCGCGCGCCTCACGGGCCTCGTCGTCGCCCAGGTCGCCGAGGCGGACGCAGGGCGGACGTCCCGCGCCGACCACTCCGGAGGCCGGTTCGGCGGATGCCGTTCCGGACGACGGCCCCGCGGCGGCTGCCCCGGCCTCCGGCTCCCCGGGGACGACCGGCCGGGCGCCGCGACCGCCGGTACCGCTGACATCGCCGTTGCCGTTGCCGGAGACCGCCCCCGCCCACGGCTCCCGCGCGCCGCCGGCGGCACCGGTGCCGCCGGCGGCGCGGACGCGAGGCGCCGGCACGGGTACGGCCCGTCCGGCCGGCCGGTCCCCCACGGCCGCCGGCGCGCGCGTCGGCGCCCCGTGCAACAGCTCCGGCGGGAACTCCGCCCCCGCCCGTTCCCAGTACTCCCCCCGGCAGGCCACGACGAGCCGTGTCCCCGTCTCCCGCAGCCAGGCCGCCGTGCCCTCGGTCCACTCGGGGAGGCGGTGGGCGAGGACGGGCGGCATCTCCTCGGGGCCGTCGAGGAGGAGCAGGAGGGGGCGCCCGGCGGCGCGGGCGAGGTGGGCGAGGCGCTCCGGGGTGATGTCGCCGAGGCCGGCGGGACGTGAGCGGTCGGAGGCGGCCACGATGCGGGCGGCCCGGGCCAGCGTCCTGCGTGCCGCGTCGGCCACCGACCTGTCGTCGTCGCGAAGATCGGCGCCCCGCAGCCACAGGGTGGGCGCCGGTTCCGTGCCCCGGGAGCGGTGGGCGGCGAGCCTCGCCAGCTCGGTCGTACGGCCACTGCCCGGCGCGCCGACCAGCCCGAGGACACGGGCGCCGCTCCCCGTGAAGGCGGTGAGCTCCCGCGCGACGGCGACCCGCTCGACCGGTTCCACGGCCGCCGCACCGGTGCCGGTGCCGGAACCCGCACGGCCACCGCCACCTCCACGGCCCCCCATGCCGAACCCGCCCCCGCCCCCGACGACCACCCCGGGCGGGCCGTCCTGCCCCACCGAGGTCGCCGTGAGCGCGAGCACGCCGGCCAGGTTGAGGTCGGTGCCGTAGGCCGGGACCGTCGCCGCGTTCTCGGCGAGCAGGTCGGCGAGGGGCCCGGGAGCGGGCGGCAGCGGTACGGCGAAGCCGACGTCGCTGTGTCCGGAGCACAGGGCGGTGCCGAGGACGCCGAGGACGGCACCGGTCGTGAGGTCGAGCACCGGGCCGCCCGCCGCGCCCCCGCCGAGGCGCAGCGCGTCCCTTCCCGAGGTGCCGACCGCGAGTTCCAGGGCGTCGCGCAGGACGTGGAAGCGGTCGGTGGCCGCGTAGTGGACGTCGGTGGTGCCCAGGACGCGGGCCTCGCGCCAGCCGGCGGCGGCGATCCGGACGTACGTGCCGGCGTCGACCCGGCTCCGCGCGCCGACCGGCAGCGGTTCGACGCCGAGGCCCTCCGCGCGTACGAGGGCCAGGCCGAGGGCGGGCAGCGGGGTCACGTCGGCGGCGGCCACGACACGGCGGCGGCCACCGGCGGTGCTCAGCACGAGCCGGGACAGACCGTCGACCGCTTCGTGGCTGGTGATCAGTGTGCCGCGGTGGTCGGCGACGAACCCCGTGCCGCGGGGGCGGCCGGCGAGGTCGTGGAGCTGGACCAGGACGTCGTCGGGCGGGCACCGCCTCGCCTCGGCCTCCGGGGCGGCGAGGCCGGGCGAACCGCCGCGCGTGTCCTGGAAGCCCTCCCGGGACCGCCGTGCCGCCCTGCCGCCGCCCGCCTCCCGGGACCGGTTCCGCGACGCCATCGTCGAACCTCCCCGCCATACACCCGTGCCGTGTGTTCGACGGTAGGCCGGTGATGATCAGCGGGACAGATCACGTGACGAACGCGCCCCCTCGCACCCCCCGGTTCACTCCGAGCGCCTGCCCGGACGGGTGAACAGGAGGGAAGCGTTGGATACACCCTAGAGGGTGGGGGAACCGAGGGGGGACCGTGGAGCGGCGGCAGTGGAAGTCCCTGTGGCCGTCGCTCCACGGGCGGAGTGCCGGCGGGCCGGCTCAGCCGAAGACGGCCAGGCTCTTCGCCTTGCCCCGGTGCTCCTCCACGAGCGCGAGGAAGCGTCCCTCGGGTGCGAAGACGGCGACGGCACCGGCACCCGCGTACCCGTCGGGCATCTCCAGCCGCACCCCGTTGAGGAGCAGCCGGGCCCGCCTGGTGTCCACGTCCCAGCGGGGGAAGGCCGCTGTCGCCGCCTCCGCGATCGGCATGACGGTGAGCTCCTGCTGGAGCTGGTCCAGGGTCTTCGCGGCGTCCAGCTTGTACGGCCCCACGCGGGTACGGCGCAGCGCGGTGAGGTGGCCGCCGACTCCGAGGCCGGCCCCCAGGTCGCGGGCCAGGGCGCGGATGTACGTCCCGGAGGAGCAGGCCACCGAGACCACCAGGTCCAGCACCGGGGTGCCGTCCTCGGCGACGGCCTCCCGGACGTCGTGCACCGCGAAGGAGGAGACGGTCACGGGGCGGGCCGGGATCTCGAACTCCTCGCCCTCGCGCGCCCGCTTGTAGGACCGCACACCGTTGATCTTGATCGCACTGACCTTGGACGGCACCTGCATGATGTCCCCGGTCAGCTTGGCGACGGCCTCGTCGACGGACTCCCGGGTGACCTTCGAGGCGTCGACCGACCTCGTGATCTCGCCCTCGGCGTCGTCGGTCGGCGTCGTCTGCCCGAGCCTGACGGTGCCCAGGTACTCCTTCTCGGTGAGGGCGAGGTGCCCGAGGAGCTTGGTGGCGCGCTCCACACCGAGAACCAGGACGCCCGTCGCCATGGGGTCGAGCGTTCCGGCGTGCCCGACGCGCCGCGTCCGGGCGATGCCCCGCATCTTGGCGACGACGTCGTGCGAAGTGAAGCCCGACGGCTTGTCGACGATGACGAGGCCGTCGGGCGTGGTGTGCTTCTCGGTCATTTAGCGGTGTCGTCCGTCTCGTCGGCCTCGGCTGTCTCGACGGCCTCGGCGGCCTCGGCGGCCTCGTCGGCCTCGTCTTCTTCGCCCGGCTTGCGGTACGGGTCCGCCTCACCCGCGTACGCGGCGCCCGCGGACGCCTCCCGCACCTTCTCGTCGGACTGACGCGCCTTGTCGAGCAGGTCCTCGATGGTGCGGGCGGTGTCCGGGAGGGCGTCCATGACGAAGGTCAGGGTCGGCGTGAACTTCACGCCCGCGGCCTTGCCGACCTCGGAACGCAGGATTCCCTTGGCGCTCTCCAGGCCCGCCGTGGCGGCCTGGCGCTCCTCGTCGTCTCCGTACACCGTGTAGAAGACGGTCGCCTCCCGCAGGTCACCCGTGACCCGGGTGTCCGTGATGGTGACGTGCGAGCCGAGCCGCGGGTCCTTGATCCCGCGCTGCAGCTTCTGGGCCACCACCTCTCGGATGAGGTCCGCCAGCCTTTTCGCCCGCGCGTTGTCGGCCACTGGTCCGTCTCCCGTTCTTTCTTCTTCTCGTTCTTGGTCAGTCGTCTTCGCCGTGGAAGCGCCGTCTGACGGACAGCAGCTCCACCTCGGGGCGGCCGGCCACCAGACGCTCGCACCGGTCGAGGACGTCGGTGAGGTGCCCCGCGTCGCCGGACACCAGGGCCAGGCCGACGACCGCCCGCCGGTGGAGGTCCATGTGCTCCACCTCGGCCGCGCTCACCGCGTACTTCCGCTGGAGCTCGGCGACGATCGGGCGGACGACGGAGCGCTTCTCCTTCAGCGACCGCACGTCGCCGAGGAGGAGGTCGAAGGACAGTGTCCCCACGTACATGTGTATCCGGATGACCCGCCGGTACGGGATCGATGGCCCTGCCATCGGTATGGGCAGGGACACCAGGAACGGTACCGCGATCCCGCCGGTGGCTCGACGGGGTTTCTGCGCCCGCGGCGCGGTGCCGCAGACAGCGGCCGGCCGGCCGACGGGACGGATCCCGTCGGCCGGCCGGAGCCGGGGTGTGTCACACCCGCGGCTTCTCGCGCATCTCGTACGTCGCGATGACGTCGTCGACCTTGATGTCGTTGAAGTTTCCGAGGTTGATACCGCCCTCGAAGCCTTCGCGGATCTCGGTGACGTCGTCCTTGAAGCGACGCAGACCCTCGATGTTGAGGTTCTCCGCGATGACCTTGCCGTCGCGCAGGAGGCGCGCCTTGGTGTTGCGCTTGACCTCGCCGGAGCGGATGAGGACACCCGCGATGTTGCCCAGCTTGGACGAGCGGAAGACCTCGCGGATCTCCGCCGTACCCAGCTCGACCTCTTCGTACTCCGGCTTGAGCATGCCCTTGAGGGCCGCCTCGATCTCCTCGATCGCCTGGTAGATGACCGAGTAGTACCGGACGTCCACACCCTCGCGCTCGGCCATCTGCTGGGCCCGCCCGGCGGCGCGCACGTTGAAGCCGATCACGATGGCGTCGGAGCCCATCGCCAGGTCGATGTCGGACTCCGTGACCGCACCGACGCCGCGGTGCAGGACGCGGATGTCGACCTCTTCGCCGACGTCCAGCTGGAGCAGGGAGGATTCCAGCGCCTCGACCGATCCGGACGCGTCGCCCTTGATGATCAGGTTCAGCTGCTGGACCTCGCCGGCCTTCAGCACCTTGTCCAGGTCCTCCAGCGACACGCGGCGCGTGCGCTTGGCGAACGCGGCGTTCCGCTCGCGGGCGGCGCGCTTCTCCGCGATCTGGCGGGCCGTACGGTCCTCCTCGACCACGATGAAGTTGTCACCGGCGCCCGGAACGTTGGTCAGGCCCAGGACCTGGACCGGCGTCGACGGACCGGCCTCGGCGACGTTGTTGCCGTTGTCGTCGAGCATGGCGCGGACGCGGCCGTAGGCGTCGCCCACCACCATCGTGTCGCCGACCCGCAGGGTGCCTCGCTGCACGAGAACCGTCGCCACGGCACCGCGGCCGCGGTCGAGACGGGACTCGATGGAGATGCCCTGCGCGTCCTGGTTCGGGTTGGCCCGCAGGTCGAGCGAGGCGTCCGCGGTGAGGACCACGGCCTCCAGCAGCGAGTCGATGTGCAGACCCTGCTTGGCGGAGATGTCGACGAACATCGTGTCGCCGCCGTACTCCTCGGCCACCAGACCGTACTCGGTCAGCTGACCGCGCACCTTGGTCGGGTCGGCACCCTCGACGTCGATCTTGTTGACCGCGACGACGATCGGGACCTCGGCCGCCTTGGCGTGGTTGAGCGCCTCGACCGTCTGCGGCATGACGCCGTCGTTGGCCGCGACGACCAGGATCGCGATGTCGGTCGACCGCGCACCACGGGCACGCATGGCGGTGAACGCCTCGTGACCCGGGGTGTCGATGAAGGTGATCTTGCGCTCTTCTTCGTTGACCTCGGTCGCGACCTGGTAGGCACCGATGTGCTGGGTGATGCCGCCGGCCTCGCCCGCGATGACGTTCGTCTTGCGGATGGCGTCGAGCAGCCGGGTCTTGCCGTGGTCGACGTGACCCATGACGGTCACGACCGGCGGACGGACGACCAGGTCCTCCTCGGAGCCCTCGTCCTCGCCGAACTCCAGGTCGAAGGACTCGAGCAGCTCGCGGTCCTCCTCCTCCGGGCTGACGATCTGAACCGTGTAGTTCATCTCGCCGGCGAGGAGGTGGAGCGTCTCGTCGGAGACGGACTGCGTCGCGGTGACCATCTCGCCGAGGTTCATCATGACCGCGACGAGGGAGGCCGGGTTGGCGTTGATCTTCTCCGCGAAGTCGGTGAGCGACGCACCGCGCGACAGGCGAATGGCTTCGCCGTTGCCGCGAGGCAGCATCACGCCGCCGACCGACGGGGCCTGCATGGCCTCGTACTCCTGGCGCCTCTGCCGCTTCGACTTGCGGCCTCGACGCGCGGGACCGCCGGGACGGCCGAAGGCGCCCTGCGTGCCTCCACGGCCACCGGGACCACCGGGACGACCGCCGAAGCCGGGACGGCCACCGCCGCCGCCGAAGCCGCCGCCACCACCGGGACGACCGGCGAAACCGCCGCCGCCACCGGGACGACCGCCGCCACCGGGACCGGCGGGACGACCGGCGAAGCCGCCGCCACCGGGACGACCGCCGCCGCCGGGACGACCGGCACCGCCGGGACCGCGACCGCCGCCGCCGCCGGGGCCGGGACGCGGGCCGGCAGCGGGACGCTGCGGCATCATGCCGGGGTTCGGACGCGGGCCGCCGGGACGGGGACCGCCCTGGCCGCCCTGCGGGCGGGGCATCGAGCCCGGGTTCGGACGGTTGCCGCCCGGAGCCTGGGGACGGGGGCCGCCGCCCTGGCCACCGGGAGCCTGCGGACGCGGGCCGGCGCCGGGGGCACCGGGGCCGCCCGGACGCGGGGCGCCCTGCGGACGGGGCGCCTGCGGACGCGCCATGCCGGCGTTGCCGCCGGAGGTGAAGGGGTTGTTGCCCGGACGCGGGCCGCCGGGGCGGCCTCCGGGACGCTGCGCCGGGGCACCGGGACGCTGGCCACCGGTACGGCCCTGGCCGCCCTGCTGACCGCGGTCCTGACCCGGACCGGACGGACGACCGCCACCGGGCTTGGGAGCACCGGGACGCGCGCCGCCGGGCTTCGGGCCGGCCGGAGCCGGGGTCGAGGCGGCCGGTGCGGACGGGGCGGCCGGCGGAGCGGTGAACTCCGGGGCGGCCGGAGCCGGACGCGGCGCGGGCCTCGGGCCCGGCGTCGGACGCTGGCCCTGGGGCTGGCCGGCGGACGGCGCGGGGGCCGACGGGGCCTCGGGCTGCTGGGCAGCCGCGGGCTTGGGTGCCGCCGGCGGCCGCGGAGCGGCCGGACGGGCCGCCTGCGCCGGGGACGGCGCGGCGGGCCTGGGGGCGGCCTTCTTCGGGGCCGCGGGGCGGCCGGCGGACCGACCGTTGCCACCGCCCTGCTGGAAGGCGTCTGTCAGCTTGCGTACTACGGGCGCTTCGATCGTCGAAGACGCCGAACGGACGAACTCACCGAGTTCCTGGAGCTTGGCCATGACGACCTTGCTCTCGACACCGAACTCCTTGGCGAGTTCGTAGACCCGGACCTTAGCCACTTCGCTCCTCTGAGGTCCGGGTTGCGTCCGGACCGTCGCTAGTTCATGGGCGTACTCATCGCGTACTCATCGAGTGCTCATCGCAATCTCGACCTGCTTTCGACTCGCGAGGTACCAGGCCGCACGGGGTTTTCCGCGCGGCATGTCTTCCTTACCACGTTGCTTACGTGCTGCTTTCAGCAACTTTGTGCCTGCTCGACGTAGCGGCGCAACGCCTTTACGTCGAGCGGACCCGGGACGCGGAGCGCCCGCGGGAACGCCTTGCGGCGCACTGCCTGGTCGACACAGACCGGCGCGGGGTGTACGTAAGCACCCCGGCCGGGCAGCGTACCGCGTGGATCAGGGGCGCATGCACCCTCGACCGCCACGGTGCGCAGCAGCTCGCTCTTGACCGCTCGCTCCCGGCACCCCACGCAGGTGCGCTCAGGGCAGGCTCGGGCACGTGTCCGGCCAGACACTTCTTAGTCTACCTCCCCGGACCGACCTCACCCCTGCGGGGCAAGAATCGAACACATGCCGCGCGCAAGTCTGTCGTGATCTCAGCGCCGCGCGGCTTGGATCTATTCCCCGCGCGCGCCCGACGGCTGGTCGGACGGCTGCTCGGTGTCCGGCCGGATGTCGATCCGCCAGCCGGTCAGCCGGGCCGCGAGCCGGGCGTTCTGGCCTTCCTTGCCGATCGCCAGCGACAGCTGGTAGTCGGGCACGATCACGCGTGCGGAGCGGGCCGCCAGGTCCACGACCTCCACCTTGGAGACGCGGGCCGGGGAGAGCGCGTGCGCCACCATCTCGGCCGGGTCGTCCGACCAGTCGACGATGTCGATCTTCTCGCCGTTCAGCTCGCCCATGACGTTGCGCACCCGGCCGCCCATGGGGCCGATGCAGGCACCCTTGGCGTTCAGGCCCGAGCGGGTGGAGCGGACGGCGATCTTCGTGCGGTGGCCGGCCTCGCGGGCGATCGCGGAGATCTCGACGGACCCGTCTGCGATCTCCGGCACCTCCAGGGCGAACAGCTTCTTCACCAGGTTGGGGTGCGTACGGGACAGCGTCACGGAGGGACCGCGCACGCCCTTGGCCACCCGGACGACGTACGACCGCAGCCGCATGCCGTGCGGGTAGGTCTCGCCCGGCACCTGCTCCTGCACCGGCAGGATGGCCTCCAGCTTGCCGATGTCGACCAGCACGTTCTTCGGGTCGCGGCCCTGCTGGACCACGCCCGTGACGATGTCGCCCTCGCGGCCGGCGTACTCACCGAGCGTCGCGTCGTCCTCGGCGTCGCGCAGCCGCTGCAGGATGACCTGCTTGGCGGTGGTGGCGGCGATACGGCCGAAGTCGGACGGGGTGTCGTCGAACTCGCGGGGCGCCTGGCCCTCCTCGAGGTCGTCCGGGTCCTCCTTCGCCCACACGGTCACATGCCCGGTGTCCCGGTTGAGCTCCACGCGCGCGTGCCGGCGGCTTCCCTCGGTGCGGTGGTAGGCGATGAGGAGGGCCGACTCGATCGCTCCGACCAGCAGGTCGAAGGAGATCTCCTTCTCCCGTACCAAGCCCCGCAGGGCGCTCATGTCGATGTCCACGGCTACGCCTCCTCCTCTTCCGTCGTGTTCTCGTCGTTCTTGCTGTTGTCGCTGGTGCTGCCGCTGCCGTCGCCGGCGCCGTCCTTGCGGTTGAACTCGACCTGGACGCGTGCCCTGTCGATGTCGCCGAAGGCGAGTCTGCGGGTGGTGGCCCTGCGGCCCTTCACGCCGGGCACCTCGAGGTCGAGTCCCTCCTCGTCCACGCCGAGGATGCGGGCGACGAGCTCGCCGCCCTCCCGGAGCTGGAACCGCACCAGGCGGTCCGTGGCGCGTACGTAGTGGCGGTGCTCGGTGAGGGAGCGCTCCGCACCCGGGGTGCCGACCTCGAGGGTGTACTCCCCGTCGCCCATCGCGTCGGTCTCGTCGAGCTTCGCCGAGAGCGCGCGGCTCACATCGGCGATCCGGTCCAGATCCGCTCCGGTGTCCGAGTCGACGACGACACGCAGCACACGCTTGCGGCCGACCGAGTCCACCGCGATCTCCTCGAGGTCCAGTCCCTGGGAGGCGACGAGCGGCTCCAGCAGCTCTCGCAGCCTCTCGCTCTGGGTGGTGCTCATCCGGGTGACTCCTCGGCCGCGTGTGCTGTTGTGGGATGGGGCGCGTGTCTGGTCAAAGGGTATCCGGTCCAGGGGGGTGTTGCCGTCCACCCCGGCCCGGCGGTGCCGATGACGGGTGCCCGGCCGCGGCCCGGGTACCGTGATCACGGGCAGGCCGGCCACCGGCCCCGGCCCCCGCCGCTGTTCCTCCGCACCGCCGCCCCCGGTTCTCCTCCCGTCGCTTCACCCCTTGCGCCACCGCCGCTTTGCCGTCGTTTCCGTACGAGCCTGTCGAGGACGTCTGCCGTGTCGTTTCCCTCATCGCCGCGCTCGGCCCCGGGGCCGAGCCGAAGGAGTGTGCTCGCGTCGGCCGCCGGGGCCGCCCTGCTGGCCGGCTGCACCGGCGGCCCGGGTTCCGGCGGCGCGGACACCGACCCGTCCGCCGCCGACCGGGCACGCGCGCGGGCGGCCCGGGACAGCGAGGAGCTGGCCGGGCGGTACACGGCGGTCCTGGCCGCGCACCCGGGGCTGGCCGAGCGGCTGCGCCCGCTGCGCGCGGAGGTCGTACGGCACGCGGAGGCGTTCGGTGCCGTCCGCACCGCCTCGCCGAAGGCGTCGCCGTCGGTCTCGGCGCGGGCCGCCGGGCCGCAGGACGGAGCCGATGCGGTTCCGGCCGCCGCGCAGGACGCCCTGGCCCTGCTCGCCGCCGCCGAGCGGGAGCTGGCGGACCGGCGGGCGGCGGCGTTGCCCGGGGTACCGGGCGAGCTGGCACGGTTGCTGGCCTCGGTGGCGGCGGCCGGCGCCGCGCACGTGTATCTGCTGACGGAGGCTGACGGGTGAGCGAGGCGGAGGACCGGGAGCTGGACGCCCTCCAGGCGGCGCTGGCGGCGGAGCACGCCGCCGTGTACGGCTACGGGGTCGTCGGCGGGCGGATCGGCGAGGAACGGCGCACCGAGGCGCGCACCGCGTACGACGCGCACCGGGCACGGCGGGACGCGCTGGCGCGCGAGGTGCGCGGCCTCGGTGGCGAGCCGGTCGCCGCGGCGGCCGGGTACGCACTGCCCTTCGCGGTGCCGGACCCGGCGACGGCGGTGCGGCTGGCGGCCGAGCTGGAGGACCGGGTGGCCGGGGTCTACTCCGACCTGGTGCGGGCCGCCGGGGGCGGCCGGCGGACGACCGCGGCGGCGGCCCTGCGGGAGGCTGCGGTCCGGGCGGTGCGCTGGCGGGGCGGGAGCGTAGCCTTCCCTGGGCTCGCGGAGCGGGCCGGCGGGCCGGCGGTGCCGGACACGGCGTCGGGCCCGCCTTCGGACCCGGCCGCCTCCCCGGCGGCTCCGACCGCGTAACACGTACGGCTGCCCGTACGGGAAGGGAACGGCTCGCGCATGGCTTTCGAACCGCCGCGGCGTCTGGTCAAGGCGTTCGGTGAGACGGCACCGGACGGTGACGACTGGCTGGAGAAGCTGCCCGAGGCGGCGGAGCGGGCCGTGGCGCTGCGTGAGCTGGCCGTGGAGCGGGTGCAGGTGCCCGGCGGGCGCAGCAGCCTGGTGGTCCTGGTGCGGACGGCCGGCGGGACGCTCGCGGTGCTCAAGCTGGCCCCGCGCCGGGCGCGTCCGCAGAGCGAGCGGGCGGCGCTGGCCCACTGGGGCGGGCTGGGTGCCGTGCAGGTGCTCGACGAGGACGCCACGGAGGGCGTCCTGCTGCTGGAGCGGTTGCATCCGGACGTCTCGGTGCGGTCGCTGCCGGAGGCGAAGGCGTTGCTGGAGGCGGCGGGCACGCTGCGGCGGCTGTGGGTCCAGCCGCCCGCCGGCCACCCCTTCGAGACCGTGGCGCAGCGGACCGGACGGCAGGCCGACGCGATGCGGGCGGGCGCGGGGGCCGATCCCGTGGTGGCGCCGCTGGTCGAGGCGGCGCTCGCGGCCCGTGAGGAACTGCTGGCCGCGCCGCCGGAGCCGAGGTTGCTGCACGGCACGTTCCGGCAGAGCAAGGTCCTCGCCGGGGAGCGGATGCCGTGGCTGGCCGTGGGTCCCGACCCGGTGGTGGGCGAGACCGCCTTCGACCTCGCGCGGTTGGTGCGGGACCGGGTGGAGGACCTCGTCGCCCAGCCGTCGGGCGCCTCGACGACCCGGCGCCGCGTGAAGCGGCTCGCGGAGTCGCTGGAGGTCGACCAGGAGCGGCTGCGCGGCTGGGCGCTGTTCCGCGCGGTCGAGTCGGGTGTGCGGGCCCGGCGGGTGGGACGGGAGCAGGACGCGGAGCTGCTGCTGGAGTTCGCGAGCTGGCTGTAGGCCGCCGGGGCGCGCGTCGCGGGCCGGAGCGGGGCACGCCGGCCGGCCGTGCGCACGCCGGTACGGGATGCCCGCGGGCGCGGGCCCTCACGGCCGCCGCCGGTGTCCCGCGAGTCGGCCCGCGCCCTCCCCGCGCGTCCGCCGGCCACAGGCCGTTCGGAACCGGACGCGGAGCAGAGTGGGCGTCAGCCGCCGCCGGGCGGAACCGGGGCGCGGGACGCCTGGTGACGGCCGGAACCGGGGCGCGGGACGCCTGGTGACGGCCGGACCCGGAGCAGGGGAGCGTCAGCCGCCCCCGGCGTGTTCGGGTGGCGGGCGCCCCGGTGGGGGGTACGGTCCCGCTGCGCGGCCCGGACGGAGAGCGTGTGCGCGGGAGCGGGCAGGCCACAGGGGGCGCCCGCCTGGTGGGGGCGCCCCCTGTGTGGGCCGGTGTGTCAGGCCGTGAGGCGGGCGATCGCTTCCTCGACCGTGAGTTCCTCGCGCTCGCCGGTGCGGCGGTCCTTCAGTTCGACCACGCCCTCGGCGGAGCGGCGCCCGGCGACCAGGATGTGGGGGACGCCGATCAGCTCGGCGTCGGTGAACTTGACGCCCGGGGAGACGCCGGCCCGGTCGTCCACCAGGACGCGGACACCGGCGGCCGCCAGCTTGTCGGAGACCTCGAGGGCCAGCTCGGTCTGGAGGGCCTTGCCTGCGGCGACGACGTGGACGTCGGCCGGGGCGACCTCCTTGGACCAGACGAGGCCCTTCTCGTCGGCGTGCTGCTCGGCGAGGGCGGCCACCGCGCGGGAGACGCCGATGCCGTAGGAGCCCATGGTGACGCGGGCCGGCTTGCCGTTCTGGCCGAGGACGTCGAGCTTGAGGGCGTCGGTGTACTTGCGGCCCAGCTGGAAGATGTGACCGATCTCGATGGCGCGGTCCAGCTTGAGGCCGGTGCCGCACGTGGGGCAGGGGTCGCCCTCCCGGACCACGACGACGTCGACGTACGCGTCGACCTCGAAGTCACGGCCCGCCACGACATTCCTGGCGTGGGTGTGTTCCCTGTTGGCGCCGGTGATCCACGCCGTGCCCGGCGCCACGCGCGGGTCGGCGATGTACTTCACCTTCTCGCCCAGGCCCTGCGGGCCGACGTAGCCGCGCACCAGGTCGGGGCGGCCCACGAAGTCCTCGGCGGTGACCAGCTCGACGGCGGCCGGGGCGAAGTGCGCCTCGACCTTGTCCATGTCGACCTCGCGGTCGCCGGGGACGCCCACGGCGACGATCGCGCCGTCGACCTTGACGAGCAGGTTCTTCAGGGTGGCGGAGGCCGGGACGCCGAGGGAGGCGGCGAGGGTCTCGATGGTGGGGGTGTCCGGGGTGGGGATGTCCTCGGCGGCGGGCGCGTCCGCGGCGTCCACGGGCCGGAGCGCGTAGGTGATCGCCTCGGTGTTGGCGGCGAAGTCGCAGTTCGGGCAGTCCGCGAAGGTGTCCTCGCCGGCCTCGGCCGGGGCGAGGAACTCCTCGGACCGGGAGCCGCCCATGGCGCCGGCGGTGGCCGCGCAGATGCGGTAGTCGAGGCCGAGGCGCTCGAAGACGCGCTGGTAGGCGGCGCGGTGCAGGGCGTAGGACTCGGCGAGGCCCTCGTCGGCGACGTCGAAGGAGTAGGAGTCCTTCATCAGGAACTCGCGGCCGCGCAGGATGCCGGCCCGGGGGCGGGCCTCGTCGCGGTACTTGTTCTGGATCTGGTAGAGGATGACCGGCAGGTCCTTGTAGGAGGACGCCTGGTCCTTCACCAGCAGGGTGAAGATCTCCTCGTGGGTGGGGCCGAGGAGGTAGTCGCCGCCCTTGCGGTCCTGGAGGCGGAACAGCTCGGGTCCGTACTCGTCCCAGCGGCCGGTGGCCTCGTAGGGCTCGCGGGGCAGCAGGGCGGGGAGGGTCACCTCCTGGGCGCCGATGGCGTCCATCTCCTCGCGGACGATCCGCTCCACGTTGGAGAGCACCTTCTTGCCGAGCGGCAGCCAGCTCCAGAGGCCGGCGGCGGTGCGGCGGACGTAGCCGGCGCGGACCAGCAGTTTGTGGCTGAGGACCTCGGCGTCCGCCGGGTCGTCGCGCAGCGTCTTCGCCAACAACTTCGACATGCGCTGGACCGGTGCGTTCGCCATGGTTCTCGTGTCTCCTGCTGCGTGAGGGTGATGACGAACGAGGTTAGCCGGGCCCTCCCGTGACGCGGAAATCGGTTACGGCCTGCGCAGCGGCAGCGGGGCGCCCATCACGGCGTACGGCTTGGGGGCGCTGGGGAAGAGGACCCGGCGGGCGAGGTCCTGGTAGCCGAGGGAGCGGTAGAGGCCGCGGGCGGGGCTCTCGGTGTCGATCGCGGAGAGGATCGAGCGGGGTTCGGCGGCGCCGTCGGTGAGCGTGGTGATCAGGGTGCGGCCCGCGCCTCGGTGCTGGTGGGCCGGGTGGACGTGGAGTTCGGTGATGACGAAGGAGTCGTCGAGCCAGCCGTCGTTGCCCTCCGCGCGGAGGTGGGGCTCCACCACGGTGGACCACCAGTGGGCGCGGTCGTTGGGCATGCCGTAGACGAAGCCGACCAGGTCGCCTCCGGCGGTGGCGCCGAGGGCCCTGGCGCCCGGGTGGGTCAGGTGGCGCAGGACGATCTGGCGGCGGACCGCCACCTCGTCGGGGCCGAGTCCGAACGCGGCGGCTTGGACCGCGAGGGCCTCGTCCACGTGCGCGGCGAGGTCCAAGGGGCCGATCACGAGCTCCATGGCGGGGAGCCTACCCGGGCGGTCCACCGGATCACGTCCGGTTCGCGGGGCGTTCGCGGGGTGGTGCCCGGGGCGGCGTCCCGGGGCGGTCGGTTCGACGTGCGGCGTACGGTCGCCCTCGCGTCCCGGACCGGTTCAGCACGGCGTACGGTCGCCCTCGCGTTCCAGGCCGGTTCAGCGCGACGTACGGCACGCGGTCGCCCTCGCGTCCCGGACCGGTTCAGCACGGCGTACGGTCGCCCTCGCGGGTCCGTCAGAACAGCACGCTCATGAAGGCGCCGACCTCCTGGAACCCCACCCGTGTGTACGTCCGTCGCGCGGCCGTGTTGAAGTCGTTGACGTACAGGCTCGCCACCGGTGCGACGTCCGCCAGGGCGTAGCGCAGGACCGCCGCCATGCCCGGGGCGGCGAGGCCCTTGCCCCGGTACTCGGGGGCCACCCAGACGCCCTGGATCTGGCAGGCTCGGTCGGTGGCGGCGCCGATCTCGGCCTTGAAGACGACCTTGCCGTCGGGGTCGAAGCGGGCGAACGAGCGGCCGGAGCCGACGAGTTCGGCGACCCGGGCCTGGTAGAGCAGACCGCCGTCGCCGGCCATCGGGGAGACGCCGACCTCCTCGGTGAACATCGCCACGCACGCCGGCATGATCCGCTCCATCTCGTCCTTGCGGACGCGGCGGACGCAGGGGTCGGGCGCGATGTCCGCCGGCATGCGGTCGGTGACCATGAGGGGCTGCCGGGTGCGGATCTCGCGGGCCGGCCCCCAGCCCGGCTCGAGCAGCCGCCACAGCAGGGCCGTCGTGTCGGCGGGGCCGACGATCGAGGAGCAGCGGCGGCCGGCCCGCCGGGCGCGGTCGGCGAAGGCGCGGACGGCGCGCGGGGTGGCGCAGACGGGGACGAGGTTGGCCCCCGCGTAGCACAGGGACGTCAGCATGCCGTCCGCGTACCAGCCCCACATCTCGCCGCCGAGGCGCCACGGGTCGAGGCCGGCGATCTGGACGCGGGCGGCCACGAAGGCGTTCGCGACCGGCTCGCGGTCGAGGACGGCCAGCGCGGCGTCCAGGTCGCTCGGTTCGAGCACGCGGGAGGTGGTCTGCGTCAACACGTGCGGGGGCCTCACCCTGAGTTCTGCTGGTTCCCGCACTGTACCTGCCGTGAATATGCCGCGCCGCCCCCGAGGGGGACGCGGCCGGAGCGGAAGTTCAGCCCGCGATCGAGACGGAGGGCTCGCCGGAGGTCACGCCGTCCTTCTCCATCTGCTCGGCGATCTTCATGGCCTCCTCGATGAGCGTCTCCACGATCTTGGACTCGGGGACGGTCTTGATGACCTCGCCCTTGACGAAGATCTGGCCCTTGCCGTTCCCGGAGGCGACGCCGAGGTCGGCCTCGCGGGCCTCGCCCGGACCGTTGACGACACAGCCCATGACGGCGACCCGCAGCGGCACCTCCATGCCGGTCAGCCCGGCGGTGACCTCCTCGGCCAGCTTGTAGACGTCGACCTGGGCGCGGCCGCAGGACGGGCAGGAGACGATCTCCAGGCCCCGCTGACGCAGGTTGAGCGACTCCAGGATCTGGATGCCGACCTTGATCTCCTCGACCGGCGGGGCCGACAGGGAGACGCGGATGGTGTCGCCGATGCCCTGGGAGAGCAGCGCACCGAAGGCGACGGCCGACTTGATGGTGCCCTGGAAGGCGGGGCCGGCCTCGGTGACGCCGAGGTGCAGCGGGTAGTCGCACTGGGCGGCGAGCTGCCGGTAGGCCTCGACCATGACGACCGGGTCGTTGTGCTTGACGGAGATCTTGATGTCCCGGAAGTCGTGCTCCTCGAAGAGGGAGGCCTCCCACAGCGCGGACTCCGCCAGCGCCTCCGGGGTCGCCTTGCCGTATTTCTGCAGCAGGCGGCGGTCCAGCGAGCCCGCGTTCACGCCGATGCGGATCGGGGTGCCGTGGTCCTTGGCCGCCTTGGCGATCTCCTTGACCTTGTCGTCGAACTGCTTGATGTTGCCCGGGTTGACGCGGACCGCCGCGCAGCCCGCCTCGATCGCGGCGAAGACGTACTTGGGCTGGAAGTGGATGTCGGCGATCACCGGGATCTGCGACTTCCTCGCGATCACCGCCAGCGCGTCGGCGTCGTCCTGCGTCGGGCAGGCCACCCGCACGATCTGGCAGCCGGACGCCGTCAGCTCGGCGATCTGCTGGAGCGTCGCCCCGATGTCGGACGTGCGGGTCGTGGTCATCGACTGCACCGACACGGGGGCGTCGCCGCCCACGGCCACGGACCCGACCTGGATCTGCCGGCTCTTGCGGCGCTCGGCGAGCCTGGTCGGAACGGACGGCATGCCGAGAGAAATCGCAGTCATCTGCTGTGCAACCCCAAGTCGTGGATCAAGGTCCGGCCCCGTTCAGCGGCGGGCTCCGGCCTTCGAGATTACGGCACCGACGTGAACGCCGGGCACGCGGCGTACGGGAGATACACCCTTTGGCGTCCATCTGGCGGGCGACCGGCGTGAAGCCCGATCCGGAGGGACATGCTCCCCGGATCGGGCTTCTCGTCGGATCGTTCTGATGGTCCGGAACATCTGGAACATCCCGAACGACTGGAACAGCCGAACCCTGCGCCCCTCAGCTGATCCGTACCGGATTGACGACGTCCGCCACCAGGACGAGCAGCGTGAAGCAGACGAAGATGCCCGCCACCACGTAGGCCACCGGCATCAGCTTCGCCACGTCGAAGGGGCCCGGGTCCGGGCGGCGCAGCACCTTGGCCGCGTTGCGGCGCAGCGACTCCCACAGCGCGCCCGCGATGTGGCCGCCGTCGAGCGGCAGCAGCGGGAGCATGTTGAACAGGAACAGGGAGAGGTTGAAGCCGGCCACCAGCATCACGAACATGGCCAGCTGCTGGGTGGGCGGGATGTCGAGGGTGGCGATCTCGCCGCCGACCCGTGCGGCGCCGACGACACCCATCGGGGAGTCGGCCTCGCGGGGACCGTCGCCGAAGGCCGCGTCCCACAGGGCGGGGATCTTGGCGGGCAGGGCGGCGAGGGAGTCGACGGCGTCGCCGATGCGGTCGCCCATCCAGGTCACGGACTGGCCGAAGTCCTGTTTCACCACGCCGGTGGCGGCGCTGAAGCCGAGGAAGCCGGCGGTGACGTACTCACCCTCGACGATCTGGCCGTTGGAGTCCTTCTTGGCGACCTTGTTGGTGGCGATGGTCGCCTGGAGGGTGACCTCCTGGCCGTCGCGCTCGACGACGACCGGCACCTTCTCGCCGGGGTTGGCGCGGATCATGTTGGACAGCCGGTCCCAGTCGTCGGTCCGTACGCCGTCGAAGGCGACGATCCTGTCGCCCGCGCGGAGGCCGGCCGCGGCGGCCGGGGAGGCCGGGTCGGACCGGGTGCAGTCGTCGCGGTTCTCGGTCTGCGAGATGACGCACTGGGAGACGGAGCTGACGGTGGTGGTCTGCTGCGAGATGCCGAAGCCCATCAGGACGACGAGGAACAGCACCACCGCGAGGACCAGGTTCATGAACGGGCCCGCGAACATCACGACGACCCGTTTCCAGGGCTTGCGCGTGTAGAACAGGCGCTTCTCGTCACCCGGCTGCAGTTCCTCGAAGGCGGCCGAGCGGGCGTCCTCGATCATGCCGCGCCAGGGCGAGGTGGAGCGGGCCTCCAGCCGGCCGTCGGCGCCGGGCGGGAACATGCCGATCATGCGGATGTAGCCGCCGAACGGGATGGCCTTGACGCCGTACTCGGTCTCGCCCCTCCTGCGCGAGAAGAGCGTCGGCCCGAAGCCGACCATGTACTGCGGCACGCGGATGCCGAAGAGCTTGGCGGTGGACAGGTGCCCCAGCTCGTGCCAGGCGATCGAGAACAGCAGGCCGACCGCGAAGAGGACTATGCCGAGGATGAACATCAGGGTCGTCATGCACGGGCCTCCGCCGTCTGTGCCGCCAGTTCCCGGGCCCGGGTCCGCGCCCAGGTCTCCGCTTCGAGGACGTCCGCGACGGTGAGCGAGGTTCCCGTACGGGGGGTGCCGTGCTCCTCGACCACCCGCGTGACGGTCTCCATGATCCCGAGATACGGCAGCGCGCCGGAGCGGAACGCCTCGACGCACTCCTCGTTGGCGGCATTGAACACCGCCGGGGCCGTGCCCGCGAGCTCCCCGACGTGCCGGGCCAGGCTCACCGACGGGAAGGCCTCGTCGTCGAGCGGGAAGAACTCCCAGGCCGAGGCCTTGCTCCAGTCGAAGGCCGGGGCGGCGTCGGGGACGCGTTCGGGCCAGCCGAGCCCGATGGCGATGGGCCCGCGCATGTCGGGGGGCGTCGCCTGGGCCAGGGTCGATCCGTCCGTGAACTCCACCATCGAGTGGACATACGACTGCGGGTGCACGACCACCTCAATGCGGTCGAAGGGAATGTCGTAGAGCAGGTGGGCCTCGATCACCTCCAGGCCCTTGTTGACGAGGGTGGCGGAGTTGATCGTGATCACCGGGCCCATGGCCCAGGTGGGGTGCGCGAGGGCGTCCTCGACGGTGACGCCCGCCAGCTGCTCCTTCGTACGGCCCCGGAACGGGCCGCCGGAGGCGGTGACGACCAGCTTGCGCACATCGGCGCGGGTACCGGCGGCGAGCGCCTGGAAGAGGGCGGCGTGCTCCGAGTCGACCGGGATGATCTGCCCCGGCTTGGCGAGGCCCTTGACCAGTGGACCGCCGACGATGAGCGATTCCTTGTTGGCCAGCGCGAGGGTGCGGCCCGCCTCCAGGGCGGCCAGGGTCGGGGCCAGCCCGATGGAGCCGGTGATGCCGTTGAGGACGGTGTGGCATGCGGAGGCGGCGACCCGGGTGGCCGCCTCGGGACCGGCGAGGATCTCGGGGAGCGGCTCCCCGCTGCCGTACCGGGCGCTCAGCGCCTCCCGCAGCGCGGGGACGACGTCCTCGCGGGCGACGGCGACGGTCCGCACCCTCAGCCGGTACGCCTGCTCGGCCAGGAGGGCGACCCGGCCGCCGTTGGCGGACAGGCCGGTGACCCGGAAGCGGTCCGGGTTGCGCAGCACGAGGTCGATGGCCTGGGTTCCGATCGAGCCGGTGGACCCGAGGATCACCACGTCCTTCGGGCCGTCGCCCGCCACCGGGTCGTACACGAGGTGGGGGTCGGCGAGGGGGGCTGGACTGTCGGTCATCCCCCCATTGTTGCCGCAAGCGCCCTGCGGGGGGACAGCGCGTCCCTCGCACGGGTGGCGCGAGGTCCGGCGGAGGCGGCGTGCGGGACCGTCTCCCCTCGGACGACGGTCGTTCCCCGCCCGGGTGCGAGGCGTCCTCCACCGGGTCGTCCCGGCTGCGCCCGCGCGGGTGCGGGGGCGTCACCCGCCCGGACTCGGCGTTCCCGGCCGGGTGCCAAAGCGCCCCCGCCCGGACACACCAGCGACCCCGGCCGAGTGCCAAGGCGCCCCCGCCCGGACACACCTACGCCCCCGCCCCCCTGGGGCCGGTGTCCGGTCGGGAGGGGCGCCCACGGCCCCGGGCGGGACCTCGCCGTGCAGCCGGGGCCGGCGGGGTCACCTGATGGGGCGGTGCACGTTCTCCCGCCGGGAGGCGCCGGGCGACGCGTCCGCGATCCACGGACCGTCTCCGGACGGGTCGACGACGCCCTGTTCCAGCCACGCGTAGGTGCCGCCCAGCACGCCCTGGACGACCTTGCGGTCGAGGTCGTCGGTGTTGGTCCACAGGCGGCCGAAGAGTTCCTCGACGCGGATGCGGGCCTGGCGGCAGAAGGCGTCCGCGAGCTGGTAGGCCTCGCGGCCGTGGTCGTCCCCGGCCCGCAGGTGCTCGGCGCGGACGCAGGCGGCGCTCATCGCGAACAGTTCCGCGCCGATGTCGACGATCCGGCCCAGGAACCCCTGCTTGGTCTCCATCCGGCCCTGCCAGCGGGACATGGCGTAGAAGGTGGAGCGGGCGAGCTTGCGGGCGGTGCGTTCGACGTAGCGCAGGTGTCCGGACAGGTCCCGGTGGCCGGACGGGTGGAAGTCGGAGTACGCGTGCGGGAGCCGGCCCGGCCCGGCGACCAGCTTCGGCAGCCACTTGGCGTAGAAGACGCCCGCCTGCGCGCCCGCCCGGGCCTTGTCGGACAGGGTCTTGTCGGGGTCGATCAGGTCGCCCGCGACCGAGAGGTGGGCGTCGACGGCCTCGCGCGCGATCAGCAGGTGCATGATCTCGGTGGAACCCTCGAAGATCCGGTTGATGCGCAGGTCGCGCAGGATCTGCTCGGCCGGCACCGCGCGCTCGCCGCGGGCTTCCAGGGAGGCGGCGGTCTCGAAGCCGCGGCCGCCGCGGATCTGGACCAGGTGGTCGGCCATCAGGCAGGCCATCTCGGAGCCGTAGAGCTTGGCCAGGGCGGCCTCGATGCGGATGTCGTTGCGGTCCTCGTCGGCCATCTGGGAGGAGAGGTCGAGGACCGCTTCCAGGGCGAAGGTCGTCGCCGCGATGAAGGAGATCTTCGAGCCGACCGCCTCGTGCAGCGCGACCGGCCTGCCCCACTGCTCGCGCACCGCCGTCCACTCGCGGGCGATCTTCAGGCACCACTTGCCCGCGCCGACGCACATGGCGGGCAGCGAGAGGCGGCCGGTGTTGAGCGTGGTCAGGGCGATCTTCAGCCCCGCGCCCTCGGGGCCGATGCGGTGCGCGGCCGGGACCCGCACCCGGTGGAAGCGGGTGACGCCGTTCTCCAGGCCGCGCAGGCCCATGAAGGCGTTGCGGTTCTCGACCGTGATGCCCTCGGAGGCGGCCTCCACGACGAACGCGGTGATGCCGCCCGGGTGGCCCTCGGACTTCGGTACGCGGGCCATGACGACGAGCAGGTCGGCGACGACGCCGTTGGTCGTCCACAGCTTCACGCCGTCGAGGACGTAGTCGTCCCCGTCCGGCACGGCCGTGGTCGCCAGGCGCGCCGGGTCCGAGCCGACGTCCGGTTCGGTGAGCAGGAACGCCGAGATGTCGGTGCGGGCGCAGCGCGGCAGGAAGGTGTCCTTCTGCTCCCGCGTGCCGAACATCTTCAGCGGCTGCGGCACACCGATCGACTGGTGGGCGGAGAGCAGCGCGCCGATCGCGGGATTGGCGGATCCGACCAGGGCGAGGGCCTTGTTGTAGTAGACCTGGGTGAGGCCGAGGCCGCCGTACTCGGTGCCGATCTTCATGCCGAAGGCGCCCAGCTCCTTCAGTCCGGTGATCACCTCGTCCGGGATCCGCGCGTCGCGCTCGATCACGGAGCCGTCGACCTTCGTCTCGCAGAAGTCGCGCAGCCTGGCGAGGAACTCCTCGCCGCGCCGGACGTCCTCGTCGGCGGGGACGGGGTGGGGGTGGAGAAGGTCGAGGCGGAAGCGGCCGAGGAACAACTCCTTGGCGAAGCTGGGCTTGCGCCAGTCCTGTTCCCGGGCCGCCTCGGCGACCTGGCGGGCCTCACGTTCGGTGACGGTGGGTCGGGAGGAGGGGGTGGTGGGGGCGGACATGAGGCTCACCTCGCCGCGAATCGGCATCGGGGGACGGTACGTCCGAGAAGACCGCCGCGGTTCGTCCTGCGCGCAGTCGCGGACGTACGTTACTGATCGGTGCTACCCGATCGTATGTACCCGATCCCGGGTGGCCCCGCCACCCTTCGTGCGTCCGTTCGGCCGAGGCCCCGCCGTGAGTCCCGCAGGCGGAAGGGCGGGCGAGAAAGCCGTCGAAGCGCTTCGACGAACTATGGACACCCACCGTCGCTGAGGCTACTGTCGAACCACTTTCACCGACCCTCGTCCGCCCCGCGCGCTGTCGAAGCGCTTCACAATGCTTGGAGAGCTGGATGGTCACCCTCGCCGAGGTCGCCCAGCACGCCGGAGTCTCGGCAAGCACGGTGAGCTATGTCCTCAGCGGCAAGCGGTCCATCTCCCTCACCACCCGGCAGCGTGTCGAGGAGAGCATCCGGAAACTCGGCTACCACCCGAACGCCGGCGCCCGCGCCCTGGCCAGCAGCAGGTCGAACATCATCGCCCTGATGATCCCGCTGCGCACGGACATGTACGTGCCGGTGATGATGGAGATCGCCATCGCGGTCGCCACCAGCGCGCGCACCCACGGGTACGACATCCTGCTGCTCACCGGCGAGGAGGGCCCCGACGCGGTGCGCCGCGTCACCGGCAGCGGACTGGCCGACGCGATGATCCTGATGGACGTCGAACTCGACGACGAGCGGCTGCCCCTGCTGCGGGGCACGGACCAGCCGTCCGTGCTCATCGGGCTGCCCGCGGACACCGCCGGGCTCACCTGCGTCGACCTCGACTTCCGGGCCACCGGCGCGCTGTGCGTCGAGCACCTGGCGGGCCTCGGGCACCGCGACATCGCCGTCATCGGCGAGGCTCCCGCGGTCTACGAACGGCACACGGGCTTCGCCGAACGCACCCTCGACGGGCTGCGCACCCGCGCCCGGGAGCTGGACCTGCGGCTGCTGCACCGCCCCTGCGAGGGCGGCTACGACGCGATGGCCGCGACCCTCGCCCGTGTCTTCGACGAACGCCCCGGCACCACGGGGTTCGTCGTCCAGAACGAGTCGGCGGTCGAGCCGCTGCTCGCCCTGCTGCGCCAGCAGGGCCGGGCGGTGCCCGAGGACGTGTCGGTGGTGGCGGTCTGCCCGGAGCAGGTCGCCGCCCAGGCCTCGGTGCGGCTCACGTCGGTCGCCGTGCCCGCGCAGGAGATGGGGCGGCATGCGGTGGAGCAGCTGCTCGCCAAGCTCGCCGGGCGGGGAAGCGACGAGGTCGTGCTGCTCGCGCCCGAGCTGACGGTGCGCGCCAGCTCGGGTCCGGCGCCCGTCCGCCCGTAGGCCTGCCCGGTCCCGCCCTGTCCTGTTCTCCCGGCGTCCCGCCTCTCGACAGCCCCTCACTCCGCCACCCTCCGGCCCGGCCCTCCACCTCACCTCCTCGCCGCTGCCCACCAGACGTTCGGCCCCTGTCAGGGCACCGCCATGTCCGCGTTCTCCCGCACTCCCTGGAGCCTGCCTCGTGAACCAGCCTGCCGAGAAACAGCCCAAGGTCGGCCTCGCCCAGTCCTCCCCCACCGTCGGCACGTTCCGTGAGCGGGACGGCGCGCTGGAGTGGAGCGGACGTCAGGAAACTCTCCGGATCGAGGCGTGGGGGCCGGACGCGGTACGGGTCCGCGCCCGGCTCGGCGGGCCGGTGCTGGAGGGGCTGCCGGGCGCCCTGCTGCCCGAGGCCCCGGCGACCGGGAGCACCGTCAAGATCGAGGACGGGCACGGGTCGCTGACCGTGGGGGCGCTGACCGTGGAGGTCGGTCCCGAGGGACAGGTGCGTTTCGTGCGCACCGCCGACGGCGGTGAGCTGCTGGCCGAGGAGCGCGCCCACTTCTGGTGGCCCGGCCCCCGCCTGTACACGGCGGTCGGCAACGGCCACCACCGGCTGGAGCAGCGGTTCGCCGCCTACGACGACGAGAAGCTGTACGGCCTCGGCCAGCACCAGCACGGCCGCTTCGACCAGAAGGGCCTGGTCGTGGACCTGGTCCAGCGCAACGCCGAGGTGTCCATCCCCGTCCTCACCTCCAGCCGCGGCTACACGCTGCTGTGGAACAACCCGGCGATCGGCCGCGTGGAGCTGGCGCACAACGGCACCCGCTGGGTCGCCGACTCGGCCCGCCAGATCGACTACTGGATCACCGCCGGCACCCCGGCCGACACGCAGCGCCGCTACAGCGCGGTGACCGGCCGCACGCCGATGCTGCCCGCGTGGGCGGCGGGCTTCTGGCAGTGCAAGCTGCGCTACCGCACGCAGGACGAACTCCTCGCCGTGGCCCGGGAGTACAGGCGGCGCGGGCTGCCGATCGACGCGATCGTCTGCGACTTCTTCCACTGGACGCACCTGGGCGAGTGGAAGTTCGACCCGGCCGAGTGGCCGGACCCGGCGGCGATGGTCCGCGAGCTGGACGAGCTGGGCGTCAGACTGGTGGTCAGCGTCTGGCCGTCGGTGTCCCCGCTGAGCGAGAACCACCCGGTGATGGAGCAGCGCGGCCACTTCATCGGCACGCAGTACGGCCCACTGGCGCACGCGGACTGGCCGGACAAGGAGGTGGCGTCGACGGTCCAGGTGGCCTTCTACGACGCCACCAACCCCGAGGCCCGCGCCTTCGTGTGGTCGAAGGTCAAGGAGAACTACCTCGACCCGTACGGCATCACGGCCTTCTGGCTGGACGCCTGCGAGCCCGAGCTGAAGCCCGGCTTCCCGGAGAACCTGCGCTACTGGGCGGGCCCGGGCCTGGAGGTCGGCAACCTCTACCCGGCGGAGAACTCCCGCACCTTCGACGAAGGTCTGCGCGCCGCCGGCGTGGACGAGGTGATCACCCTCAACCGCTCGGCGTGGGCGGGCAGTCAGCGCCACGGCGCGGCCCTGTGGTCCGGCGACATCGGCACCGACTTCGCGACCCTGCGCCGCCAGATCGCGGCCGGCCTGAACACCGCGCTCTCCGGCATCCCCTGGTGGAACACGGACATCGGCGGCTTCCACGGCGGGGACCCGGACGATCCGGCGTACCGCGAGGTGATGGTCCGCTGGTTCCAGTTCGGCGCGCTGTCCCCGCTGATGCGCCTGCACGGCTTCCGCGACCCGGGCATGCCACTGGGCCCGGACATGACCGGCGGCCCGAACGAGGTGTGGTCGTACGGGGAGGAGGCGTACCCCGTCCTCGAGAAGTACCTGCGGCTGCGCGAGCGGCTGAAGCCGTACGTCCTCGGCGTCATGCGCGAGGCGCACGAGGAGGGGCTGCCGGTGATGCGGCCGCTGTTCCTGGAGTTCCCCGACGACCAGGCGGCCTGGCAGGTGGACGACGCGTACCTCTTCGGCCGGGACCTGCTGGTCGCACCGGTGCTGACGGCGGGCGCCACGGTCCGGACCGCGTACCTTCCGGCGGGCGCGCGGTGGACGGACGCGTGGACGGGTGAGACGTACGAGGGCGGGGCGGCCGTGACGGTCGACGCGCCCCTGGACCGCATCCCGCTGTTCCTGCGGGACGGGGCACGGCTGCCCATTGTCGCGGCGCGGTAGGCGAAGGGGCCGGTCCCGGGCGGGGCCGGCCCCCGGGCCGTGGCGCGCGCCGGATCAGCCGCCGCTGACCGTCAGGTCGTTGGTGCGGAAGTCCAGGCCGCCGGCGGACGAGGTGATCTCGTAGCCGAACTGCACGTCACCGATGGTCTCGTTGCCCATCCAGCCCTTGGTGTCCTTGATCCACTTCAGGACGGGCAGGATGTCGACGGTGCCGGAGTTCGAGTCCGAGGTGCGCTGGAACGAGAAGACCTCGTTGGCCCCGTTGCTGCCCTTGAAGACGTTCCAGGTGTGGCCGCCGAGGGTGGCCGTCCCCTGAGGGCTGCCGAGCGGGCCCACGGCGCCGTTGTGGTTGACCCAGAGCATGATCTCGTAGTCGTAGTCCGTGTCCCAGATGTCGTACGACGTGTTGTACGCGCCGGACGACGGGACCGTGACGTTGTAGGAGCTGGTGAGCGAGCCGATGGAGGTGATCGGCTTGTTGATCACCTTCTTGGCGTTCGGGTAGGACTTGATGCCGCCGGTGTTCGGGTGGTTGGCCCACACGCCCCAGCGGGTGCCGGAGTCGGCCCAGACGCACTGGCTGCCGGCGCCGGAGCCCCAGATGTTGTTGTAGAGGGTGTAGCCGTTCAGGCTCGTGTTGCCCCACTGGTCGCAGGAGTTCCAGACCGCGGCCTGGGCGGGGGCGGCGGCGAGGCCGACGGTGGCGCCGAGGGCGAGGGCCGGGGCGAGCAGAGCGGCCAGGGTGCGCGGGGTGCGGGTGCGTGGTGCCATGGGGTTCCTTCCATGGGTGGGGGGAGGTGCGGGGCTACCGCGCCGCGGCACCCGCTCGGGTGACGGTGACGACGCGGTCCTCTCCGGCGACCAGGTCGAGCGGTTCGGCGCCGGAGGGGGTCCGGAGTTCGACGCGGAGCGTGCGGCCGGGGCGCAGGACGGCCCTCGCCTCCCCGTCGGGAGTCCAGGTCAGGTCGAGTTCCGCCCCGAAGCGGGTGCGGACGCCGGTGAGTCCGCCCCGCGGGCAGGACGCGGGGAGGGCCGGCAGCAGGACCAGCCGGCCGGGTGTGGACTGCACGAGCATCTCGACGAGCACGGCCGGGAGCGCGTGCGCGGCGTCCGCGTTGTAGACGTCGCGGTGGGGGTAGTGCGCGCTCATCAGGGACGTGTGGAAGTAGTCGCCGTCGAGCACCCGGGCGAGGGCGTGGGCGACCCGTTCGGCGTCCCGGAGGCGGGCGGCGACCAGGGCGTGGTGGAGGTGTCCGTGGGCCGAGTCGTTCTCGGCGCCGCGCAGTTCGAGGGCCCGGTGGGCGGCTGCGGCGAGGCCGGGGGTGTCGTAGGGGTTGATCTCGTCGAGGGGCCAGACGCCGTAGAGGTGGCTCAGGTGGCGGTGGTCGTAGGTGTCCTCCAGGCCGGGCCACGCCCATTCGGCGAGGGCGCCGTCGGCGTTGGTCCGGTGCGGTGGGAGGCGGTCGGCCAGGGCTCGCCAGCGGTCGGCGTGCTCGGGGTGGCGGTCGGCGGCGGTCAGCAGGGCGTGCCGGGCGGCGGAGAGGTCCATGGCCGCGTTGACGCTGCCCCAGCCGGCGTTGGCGGGGCGGTTCTCGGGCGAGTAGGAGGGGACGACCACCACCCGGCCCGCCTGGTCGGTCCGGGTGAGGAAGTCCTCGTAGAAGAGGGCGACTTCGGCGAGGGCGGCGGTGGTGCGGGGGTCGTGGGCGCCGCGGGTCTCGTCGTGGTCCACGAGGGGCTTGAGCAGCCAGTCGGCGCCCGCCGTCCACAGGTGGAGCGGGTACTCGCGGCTGAAGTGGTACGTGTGGCCGGACTCGCCGTCGGTGTGCGAGGGCGCCACGACGCCCCGGGCGCCGAAGATGGCGCGGGCATTGTCCCGCCAGTGCGGCAACTGCCGGTGGACCAGGGCCGCGTGGGCCTCCGTGACCTCGGGCAGGGCGGCGGCAGTGGCGGACGCGGTCTGGAGGTTGAGGTTGGCGTTGGTGGTGAACGCCCCGGACCAGGCGGTGTTCCAGTCGCCGGTCCACAGGCCGGTCAGCCGGGGCGGGAGCAGGCCGCTGGAGGACAGCAGATGGTAGCGGCCGGCGGCGAAGAGCCGCTCCAGGAGGGCCGCGCCGCCGGGGCGGGTCAGCAGGGCCGAGCCCGGCAGGGCCCGTTCGGCGGGGTCGGCGGCGAGGTCGAGGGTGACGCGGTCGTAGGCGGTGCGGTGCAGGGCCAGGTGGCGGTCGAGGAGGCCGTCGTACGACGTGCCCTCCGTCAGGTCGCGCAGGGCGCGGCCCTCGGCGATGACGTCCGCCTCGCCGGTGTGCCGGCGCACCCGGGTGAGGAGCAGGGCCTCCGTGGCGCCCTCGACGCGTACGCCCGGGGGGACCAGTCTCGTGGTGCCGCCGGTGACGGCGAGCAGGGTGACGCCGGTGTAGGCCAGGTCGCTGCCGGGGTAGCGGGCCCGCAGGCTGAGCAGGGCGCCCTCGGGGGTGAGGACGGCGCCGTGGCCGACGGCGAGCCCGGTGGGGGCGCCGGCCAGGCGGGGGTCGAGGGACAGGTCGAGGGTGAGGTGCGGGGCGGTGACGCGCTGGACGATCACGTCGTCGGCGCGGGAGACGAAGACGCGGCTGGTCCACGTGCCGCGGGTGGCGGTCGTCTCGCCCGTGGTGAAGTCGACGGAGCGGCGGTAGGGGGCCCGGGCCTCGCCGGACGGTCTGTCCAGGCGCAGTTGGAAGGCCGGGTGGAAGGGGCGCACCCATTGCAGCGGGCGGCCGTCGGTGAACTCCTCGGCGGCCGTCGTGTCGCCTGCCGTCAGGCGGTCCTGGAGGGCGGGGAGCCCGGGGGCGAGCCGGGGCGGGCGGCGGTGCTCGTCGTCGCCGTCCGGACGGACGAGGGTGTGGTGGGTGACGACGACCCGGTCGGCGTTCGGGTCGCCGAACACGAGGGCGCCGTGGTGGCCGTTGCCGGTCAGGAAGGCGTCCTCCCAGCGGGCGGCGGGCTCGGGTTCCCAGGTGCCGTGCGCGGGGCCGCCCTCGGGCGTGCCGCTCACGGGGCCGGCTCCGCGAGGACCGCGACGCCGTAGCGGCCGAGGGTGACGCGGTCGGTGACGGTCGCGTCGGTCAGCAGGTCGCGGTGGGTGCCCGGGACGTCGACGGTGACCTCGTCGCGGCCGTGGTGGAGAAGGAACAGCAGCGCGCCGCGGCGTACGGCCTCCACGCCCGCGGGGAGTCCGTCGAGCACGGGCCGGGCCCCCGCGCCGGCGGCGGCGCGGGCGAGCAGGTCGCGCAGCGCCTCCGGTTCCGGCAGGGTCGACAGGTACCAGGCGCGGCCCTTGCGCAGGACGGCCGGCAGCCCGTCCAGTTCGCCGCCCCGGTAGGGGACGGTCTCGGTGGCGGTGCCGTCGGGTTCGATCTCCTCGGACCACAGGGTGCCGCGGAAGCCGTCGCAGGCGGCCGTCTCACCCGTCTCCAGCGGCCACCACTCGTGCAGGGTGCGGATGCCGAAGAGGTCGCGCAGCCGGGCGTCCATGCCGCCGGGCCTGATCCGGTCGTCCTGGTCCGCGACGCCGGTGAGGAAGCCGCAGACGAGGGTGCCGCCGCCTCGGGCGTAGGCGAGGAGGTTGTCGGTCGCCGCGTCCGTGAGGGCGTAGAGCTGGGGCACGACGACCGCCCGGTAGGGGGTCAGGTCGTGTTCGGGGTGGGCGAAGTCGGTGGTGAGGTGGGCCTCCCACAGGGCTCGGTGCCACGCGTGGAGGACGTCGGGGTAGTCGAAGCGGGAGGAGGGGCGGCCGTCCTGGGCGACGGCCCACCAGGCGTGCCAGTCGTGCAGGACGGCGACGTCGGCGGGGACGCGGGTGCCGGACACGTGCGGGCCGAGCTTCGCGAGGTCGGCGCCGAGCCGCTTGACCTCCTGGTACGTACGGCCCTCCTCCCCCGCGTGACCGACCATCCCGGAGTGGAACTTCTCCGCGCCCTGCCTCGACTGGCGCCACTGGAAGTAGCAGACGGCGTCCGCGCCGCGGGCCACGGCCTGCAGGGACCACAGGCGGTTGAGGCCGCGCGGCTTGGGGTGGTTCGCGCCGCGCCAGTTGACGGGCCCGGCGGCCTGCTCCATGAGCATCCACGGGCCGCGTGCCTGGGAGCGGGTCATGTCCTGGACCAGCGCGCCGTGCTGGGCGCCGAGGGGGTCGCGCGGGTCGGGGTAGAGGTCGACGGAGACGACGTCCTCCTCCTCGGCCCAGCGCCAGGCGTCCTGGCCGGACCACAGCGGCATGAAGTTGGTGGTGACCGGGAGGTGCGGGGTGTGGCGGCGGACGATGTCGCGTTCGGCGACGTAGCACTCCAGGAGCATGTCGGAGGTGAAGCGCCGGAAGTCGAGGAGCTGGGTGGGGTTCTTCAGGTAGTGGGCGCGGCGGGGCGGCAGGACCTCCGCCCAGTCGCCGTAGCCCTGGCTCCAGAAGGCGGTGCCCCAGGCGGTGTTGAGGGCGTCGAGCGTGCCGTACCGGTGCTGGAGCCAGCGCCGGAAGCGGGTGGCGGCCTCGTCGCCGTAGTCGTACGTGCAGTACTCGTTGTTGATGTGCCACATGGTGAGCGCGGGGTGGCCGGCGTAGCGGGCGGCCAGGGCCTCGGTGACGGCGGCCGCGTGGTGGCGGTAGGTGGTGCTGGAGTGCGAGAAGTGCTGCCGGCCGCCCCACCACTCCGTGCGGCCGTCCTCGTCGCGGGGCAGGGTGTCCGGGTGGAGGTGGCCCAGCCAGGGCGGGGGCGAGGAGGTGGGGGTGGCGAGGACGACGCCGATGCCGTGGGTGTGCATCAGGTCCATCAGGCGGTCCAGCCAGCCGAAGTCGAGGGCGCCGGGGCGCGGTTCGAGCTTCGACCAGGAGAAGACGCCGAGGGTGACGGAGTTGACGCCGGCGGCCCTCATCAGGCGGACGTCCTCGTGCCAGGTCTCCTCCGGCCACTGCTCGGGGTTGTAGTCGCCGCCGTAGAGGACGCGGTGGCGGGTGGTGTCCGACAGGTTCGGCATCAGCCCTTCACCGCCCCGGTGAGCATCCCCTTCTTGAAGTGGCGCTGGACGAAGGGGGACAGCACGGCCACCGGCAGCAGGGCCATGACCATCACGGCCATCTGCACGGCCAGGCCCGACAGCTCACCCGTCTTGATCGCCTGGCCGAGGCCGACCGGTGCCTCCTGCTTCTGCACCAGCTGGATCATGACGTTCTGCAGGGGCAGCATGTCCTGGTCGTTCAGGTACAGGGAGGCGTTGAACCAGGCGCTCCAGTAGCCGACGGCGTAGAACAGCGTGATCACCGCGACGACCGCGCGGGACAGCGGCAGCACGATCTGCCACAGGATGCGCAGGTCCCCGGCGCCGTCGATGCGGGCGCTGTCGATGAGTTCCTGCGAGATGCCCATGAAGAAGCCGCGCAGGACGAGGATGTTGAACACGCTGATCGCGCTGGGCAGGATCAGCGCGAGGTAGCTGTCGGTCAGGCCCAGGGACTGCACCAGCAGGTAGGTGGGGATGAGGCCCGCGCTGAAGAACATCGTGGCGAGCAGCAGCATGAGGATCCAGCGGTGGCCGAGGGAGCCGCTGCGGGACAGTCCGTAGGCGCACAGCACGGACACCGCCATCGAGAACAGGGTGCCCACCAGCGTGACGCCGATGCTGACGAGCGCGGCGCGGGTGACCTGGCCGCCGCTGAGCAGTTCCTGGTAGGCGACGAAGGTGATGTCCGTCGGGATCATCACCAGGCCGCCGGCCTCGTCGATGGCCTTGCGCGTGGAGATGCTGGTGACGACGACGATCCACAGCGGGAACAGGATCGCCAGGCAGGCCAGGAGCAGGACCAGGCCCTTGGCGGCGAGTCCGGCGCGGCTGGGCTTCTCCTCCCACACCGGCCGGGGCGGGGCCGCCCACCGGCCGGGCCCGCGCGGAGGTCGGTCGGTCACGGCGGCCGTCCGGTGCGCCGCGGTCGCCTCTTGCACGGCGGTCACTTCTTGTACACCCCCTGCTCGCCCATGAGGTGGGCCACCTTGTTCGCTATGAGGACCAGACCGAGACTGATGACGCCCTTGACGAGCCCCGCCGCGGCCGCGTAGCCGAAGTCCTGGTTGCGCACGCCGTTCCACCACACGAAGGTGTCGAGCACCTCCGCGGCTCCCGGCCCGACCGCGTCGCGTTGCAGCAGGATCTGTTCGAAGCCGACCGTCAGCGCGTCGCCGACGCGCAGCACCAAGAGCAGGGCGATGACCGGGCGCAGCGCGGGCAGCGTGACGTGCCACATGCGGCGCCAGCGGTTGGCGCCGTCCATCGCGGCGGCCTCGTACAGGTCGGGGCTGACCGAGGCGAGCGCGGCGAGGAAGACGATGATCCCCCAGCCGGCGTCCTTCCACACGCTCTGCGCGGTGACCAGGAACTTGAAGGTGTCCGGGTCGGTCATGAGACTGAGCCCGTCGTACCCGTGGTCGCGCAGCAGCTGGGACAGCAGTCCCGCCCCGCCGAACAGCTGCTGGAAGACGGCGATGACCAGCACCCACGAGAAGAAGTGCGGCAGGTAGAGGATGGCCTGCGAGAGCGCCCGCACCCGGGGCCGGACCACGCTGTTGATGAGCAGCGCGAGCAGGATGGGCACCGGGAAGTACAGGACGAGCTGGAGCAGGAACAGCACGAGCGTGTTGCGCACGGAGTTCCAGAACGCGGAGTCCTCGAAGATCCGCTGGAAGTTCTCCAGCCCCACCCAGGGGCTGTGCAGGATGGAGACGATCCCGTTGTCGCTGACGTAGGGGTCGTACTCCTGGAAGGCGACGACGTTGCCGAGGATCGGTACGTAGTTGAAGAGCAGCACCAGCAGCACGGCCGGCAGCGTCATCAGCAGCAGTACGCGGTCCCGCCGCAGCCTCAGCCGGAAGCTCGCCCTTTCCGTGTGCGGCTTCCCCTCGGGGGAGCCGGTGGCGTCGGCGGGCGCCACCGGGGTCTTCTTCGTCGCATCGGCCTCGGCACCGGTCCGGGGCACCGTGCTGTGGGACACGGCCGTTCTCCTTGCCTCGGTACCGGTCAGCCCGTCGCCGTGCCGTTCTCGTCGAGCAGCTTCTTGTACCAGTCGCGCAGCTCGTCGCCGCCCTTGCTCCGCCAGTCGGAGACGGCCTGCTGCATGTCGCCGATCTTCTTGCGGCCGCGGACGATGTCGTCCTCCAGCTGCTCGAAGTCGTTGGAGAGGTTGGTGTAGCGGGCGGGTTCGGTGACCTGCATGCCGTAGAAGGTGGGCTTCCTGGTGAAGGCGCCCATGCGCTGCTGCCACTCGACCTGTCCCTTGGCGACCTCGGGGAAGTCGGGGTGGGCGATGGTCGCGGCGGGGCTCGCCACCATCACGTAGGCGTTCATCACGTCGATGTTGCCCTGGTCGGTCTTGGTGGGGACGCCGTCCTTGACGGTGTAGTGGGTGCCTTCGACGCCGTAGTTGGTGGCCATGTACTCCTTGGTGCCGTACGGCGCCGCGGTGACGTTGGCGACGGCCAGCACGTCCCGGATGACGGCCTCGGACGCCTTCTTGTTGACGAAGGCGAAGATGCCGGCCGGGTTCTGCGCCCACAGCGTGGGGTCGCCGCCGTCGTGGCCGAAGATGTCCATGCCCCAGATCCGGAACTCAGGGTTCTGGGTTGCCTGTTCGGCGGTGCGGCTCCACCACTGCGAGGAGTCCTGGTTGTAGATGAGGAACTCGCCGGCGGCGAACTTGGGGCCGGGGTCGGTGGCGTTGCTCTTGCCCAGCTCGGCGTCGGGGTGCACGACCCCGGCGGCGAACAGCTTGCGGGTCCACTCCAGCGCTTCGAGGTACTCGTCGGTCTCGATGCGGTAGACCAGCTTGCCGTCGGTCTCGTTCCAGCCGAGGGACTTCTCGTTCCCGGAGAGCACCCCGAAGGCGTTGAAGGCGGTCCACTTCATGTCCAGGCAGGCCCAGCGCTTGGCCCGGGCACTGGTGGCGTCCTTGGCCAGCGCCATGAACTCGTCGCACGAGCGGGGGACCTCGTACCCCTCCTTCTCGAAGACGTCCCGCCGGTAGAGCGGCACGATGCCGGTCACGTACGAGGACGGCATCGGCAGGCCGCGCAGCTTGCCGCCGAAGATGGACCGCTGCCAGGCGTCGGTGGGGATCGCCGCGAGGTTCGGGTAGTCCTTGACCGCGTCGCCGGACAGGTACGGGCCGAGGTCGGCGAACTTGCCGATGATGGCGCTGGGGATCTTGCCCGTCATGTTCCAGCCGGGCACGACCACCACGTCGGGCACCTCGCTGGAGGCGAGGACCGCACCGAGCTTCTGGTCGTAGGTGTTGCCGTCCTGGTTCTGCCAGGCCACGTCGACGCCGATGAGGTCGTTCATCGCCCGGTAGTAGGCGTTGCCGTCCTTGGGCGGGGACCCCCAGAACGGCGACATGACGGTGACCTTGCCGCCCTTGCCGAGCTTCTCGGGCACCGAGGTCTTCAGGTCCGCGAGGTCGAGCTTGCTGGTGAAGCCGACCGCGGAACCGTTCTTGCTGGGGATGTCGGGGGTGACCACGTTGCTGGCCACGTACGCCGGCAGCAGCTTCTTGGCGTCCTTGCCCGACGTGGTGCCGTCGCGCGAGCCGCCGTCGGACCCGCCGCAGGCGGAGAGCAGCGGCATCCCTCCGGCCACCGCTGCGGTGGCGACCGCCGTGGAGGCGAGGAACTTTCTCCGGCTGGGGCCGGAGGCGGCGTTCGGCGTCATTGCGTCAACCCTTCGTGGCGCACCAGGACACCCGGCGGTGGCCGTCGGCTGCGGTGTCTCGAGTGGAACTGGCTGAGCCGAAGCGGTCGTCGGAGGAATGCCCGGTTTCCGTCGCACCTCAAGGGGCGTCCACGAGTGCGGGCCTCGGCGTCGAAGCGCTTCGATGTTGCTGCGAGGTTAGGTGAACGCCTGGGGGTGCACAAGAGTCGATGCCGGAATTCCTCCGAGGTGTGGGAGGGACAGGTCCGGTCGAACCAGCTCATGTGGCATCTGAGGTGCGGGGAGAAGTCGGAGGCGGTGCACGGAAGCGTCTTGACACCCGCCCCTGCCGCGACTGAGCATCGAAGCGCTTCGAAAGGCCTGGCCGCTCCATTGCAAGGGGATCTCCACGTGACCGCATCCACGCCGCCCACGCCGCCTTTCCGCGACCCGCGCCTGCCGTTCGCCCAGCGCGTCGACGACCTGTTGTCGCGGCTCACGCTCGACGAGAGGACCGCGTTCCTGCACCAGTTCGCGCCGGCCGTCGAACGGCTCGGCGTCGCCGCGTTCCGCACCGGCCAGGAGGCGCTGCACGGCGTGGCCTGGATGGGCCCGGCGACCGTGTTCCCGCAGGCCGTGGGCCTCGGGGCGACCTGGAACGAGGACCTGGTGCGCCGGGTCGGCGAGGCCGTGTCCAGGGAGGTCCGGGCGATGCGCGCCCGCGACGAACGGGTCGGCCTCAACGTGTGGTCCCCGACGGTGAACCTGCTGCGCCACCCCCTGTGGGGCCGGAACGAGGAGGGCTACTCCGAGGACCCGAAGCTCACCTCCGCCATCGCCACCGCCTACACTCGTGGCCTGCGCGGCGGACATCCGACGTACTGGCGCACCGCCCCCGTCCTCAAGCACTGGCTCGCGCACAACAACGAGACCGACCGGGACACGTCCTCGGCCTCCGTCCGCCCGCGCGTCCTGAACGAGTACGACCTGCGCGCCTTCCGCGAGACGGTCGAGGCGGGCGCGGTGGCCGGGGTGATGCCGGCGTACAACCTGGTCAACGGCCGCCCGAACCACGTCAGTCCCCATCTGCGCGAGCACCTGCGCACCTGGACCGAGGACGACCTCCTGGTCTGCTCGGACGCGGGCGCCCCCTCCAACCTGGTCGACTCCGAGCACTACTTCGCCACCCACGAGGAGGCGACCGCCGCCGCGCTGCGGGCCGGGGTGGACAGCTTCACCGACCACGGCACGGACTCCTCGAAGATCGTCGCGCGCGTCCGGGACGCCCTGGAGCAGGGACTGCTGACCGAGGCCGACGTGGACGCGGCCGTGCGCCGGCAGCTGTCGGTCCGGTTCCGGCTCGGCGAGTTCGATCCGGAGCAGGACCCGCACGCCGTCAACGCCGACACCGCCGGCGGCTTCGACACGCCGGAGCACCGGGCCCTCGCGCGGGAGGCGGCCGAGCAGGCGGTCGTCCTGCTGAAGAACGACGGCGTGCTGCCGCTGGCCCCCGACGCCCGCGTCGCCGTCGTCGGCCTGCTCGCCGACGAGTGCAAGCTCGACTGGTACAGCGGCACGCTCCTGCACCGCTCCACTCCGCTGGAGGGCCTGTACGAGCGGTTCGGCACCGAGCGCGTGAGCTTCGCGGAGGGCGTGGACCGGGTGCGGCTGAGGACCTCCGCCGGTGCCTTCCTGCACGTCGTCCCGGGGCAGGACGCCCCCGACCGGGCGCCCGGCGCCGAGGGCGCGCTCGATCCTGCCCTGCTGGCCGGCCGCACCGACCTGCCGCCGCTGACCACCGACGCCACCGGCACCGAACTCGCCCTGGTGGACTGGGGCGAGGGCGTCCTCACCCTGCGCGCGCCCGACGGCCGGTACCTGTCCGTCGCCGAGGACGGGTTCGTCCGCGCCTCCGCCGACCAGCCCGGCGGCTGGGTCGTGCAGGAGACGTTCCGCCTGGAACCGCACGGGGGCGGGCACCTCCTCCGGCACACGGGAACGGGTCGTCCCGTCCGTGTCGCCGCCGACGGCGTGAAGGTTGCCGCGGACGACACGGACGACGCGGACTGCGAGGTCTTCGAGCTGGTCGTCGCCGAGCGCGGTGAGGACGCGGTGACGCGGGTGGCCGCCGGGGCGGACGTGGTCGTGGTGGTGGCGGGCAACGACCCGCACATCAACGGCCGGGAGACCGAGGACCGTGCGACGCTGCGGCTGCCCGCCCACCAGGAACGGCTGCTGCGCGCGGCCCGCGCCGCCAACCCGGCCACGGTGCTGACGCTGACGTCCGCCTATCCGTACGCCGTCGATGCGCAGGCGCTCCCGGCGGTGCTGTGGACCGCGCACGGCGGCCAGGCGGCCGGCACCGCGCTCGCCCGGGTCCTCGCCGGCGACGTGTCCCCGGCCGGGCGCCTTCCGCAGACCTGGTACGCCGACGACGCCGACCTGCCCGGCCTCCTCGACTACGACGTGATCGGCGGCCGGCAGACCTACCTGTACTTCGAGGGGACGCCCCTGTTCCCCTTCGGACACGGCCTGTCGTACGCCTCCTTCTCCTACGCGGACCTCTCGGCGCGGGTGGGGGACGGGAAGGTGTCCGTGTCCTTCACCGTCACCAACACGGGGGACGTCACCGCCGACGAGGTGGCCCAGTTCTACGTCCGGGCCGAGGCACCGTCGGTCCCGCGTCCGCGCCGCGAGCTGCTGGCCCACCGCCGGCTCACCCTCGCCCCGGGCGCCACGGCGCACGTGTCCTTCGACGTCCCGCTGTCCGCGCTCGCGTTCTGGGACGTGGCGCACGACCGTTGGCGGGTGGAGCCGGGGCCGTACGCCCTGCTGGTGGGCGCGTCCAGCGAGGACGTCCGTCTGACGGCGACCGTGACCCTGGAGGGCGAGCCCGCCGCACCGCGTCCGGTGCGCGCACGCGGGCTGGAGGCGGCCGGCTTCGACGAGCAGAGCGGCACGGAGATCGTCGACCGGACGAGGACCGCGGGCGACGCGGTGACGCCGGTGGCCGGGCGCACGGGTGAACTGCTCTACCGGGACTGCGACTTCGGCGCCGGGGTCACCGAAGTCACCGTGACCGTGGCGGGCGAGGGCACCGCGGAGGTCGTCCTCGACGGCGGGGCGGCGCCGGTGGTGCTGTCACCCCCGGCGCCCACCCCGGGGCCGTACGACTACGTGGAGCTCCGTGGCGCGCTGACCGCCGAGGGCGTGCGCGATCTCCGCATCAGGCTGCGCGGCTCCCTGCGGCTCGCGCACGCCGGCTTCTCCGGTTGAGGGGCCGGAGAAGCCGGCACGCAGGGGCCGGGCGCCGGTGGCCGCCGGCGCCCGGCCCCGGGCCGGCGTCCCGGGCCGGCGTCCCGGGCCGGCGGAGCGGCGTCGGGTCCTCGGTACCCCACCTGCCCGGGACGGCGCTCTTCGGCCCCCTGCCCGGGACACCCGCTGGTGGCCGGGCGGCGCGTTCGTCGCGGCTCGCGTGTCGCGGGGCTGCGGCGCGGGCCCGGCTGCGCGCCTGCACCCTGACCGCGCTGCCCCTCGCGGTGCCGAGGCGCCCGCACGGCGGGTGCCTCCCCGTGCCCGTGCCCGCGCCCGTGCCCCGATCGTCATCGACGGCTTCCCGCCGCGCCAGGGCGGCGGGCCGCCGCGGGCGCGTGCCGAACGGAGCGGGGAGCACGCCCGCGTGAGGCCGAGGGGCCTGCTCGGGGGAGGCAGCGGGTCCCGCTCCCCGCAGGGCCGGCCTTCGGCGGCCGGAACACCGGCGGCCCGAGCCCCCGCACAGTGGGCTCGGGCCGCCGGTCTCGACGGTGCGTCAGAGGGCGAGGCCCGTCAGGACCAGCACCCGCTCGTAGGTGTAGTCCTCCATCGCGAACCTGACGCCCTCGCGGCCCACGCCGGACTGCTTGGCGCCGCCGTAGGGCATCTGGTCGGCGCGGTAGGAGGGCACGTCGCCGACGACGACACCGCCGACCTCCAGGGCCCGGTGGGCACGGAAGGCGGCCTGGAGGTCGTGGGTGAAGACACCCGCCTGGAGGCCGTACTTGGAGTCGTTGACGGCCGCGAAGGCCTCGGCCTCGCCGTCCGCCTTCTGGACACTGAGGACGGGGCCGAAGACCTCCTCACGGGCGAGGGTGGTGCCGGCCGGGAGGTCGGTGAGCACGGTCGGCGCGTACGTGGCGCCGTCGCGCCGGCCGCCGGTCCGCAGCGTGGCGCCGGCCTCCACGGCCTCCCGCACCCACGCCTCGACGCGCTTGGCCGCGTCCTCGCTGACCAGCGGACCGACGTCGGTCCTGTCGTCGCCCGGGTCGCCCGTCACCTGGGCCTCGACGGCGGCGACGACACGCGGCAGCAGACGGTCGTACACGGCGGCGTCGGCGATCACGCGCTGCACGGAGATGCAGGACTGGCCGCCCTGGTAGTTGGAGAAGGTCGCGATGCGGTTCGCGGCCCGGTCCAGGTCCTCGTCGCTCGCCCAGTCGCCGAGGACGACGGCCGCGCCGTTGCCGCCCAGTTCCAGGGTGCAGTGCTTGCGCGGCACCGAGTCCATGATCGCGTAGCCGACCGTCTCGGACCCGGTGAAGGAGATGACCGGCAGCCGCTCGTCCTGGACGAGCGCGGGCATCCTGTCGTTGGGCACCGGGAGGATGCTCCAGGAACCGGCGGGCAGCTCGCTCTCCGCGAGCAGCTCGCCGAGGACCAGGCCGGAGAGCGGGGTGGCGGGCGCGGGCTTCAGGATGATCGGCGCGCCGGCGGCGATCGCGGGGGCGATTTTGTGGGCGCACAGGTTCAGCGGGAAGTTGAACGGCGCGATGCCGAGCACGACGCCCTTGGGGAAGCGGCGGGTGAGCGCGAGCCGTCCCTGGCCGCCCGGGTCGGTGTCCAGGCGCTGCGCCTCGCCGCCGTTGAAGCGGCGGGCCTCCTCGGCCGCGAAGCGGAAGACGGACACCGCTCGGCCGACCTCGCCGCGGGCCCACTTGATCGGCTTGCCGTTCTCGGCCGAGATCAGCCGCGCGATCTCCTCGGTGCGCTCGGCCAGGCACCGGCTGACGTGGTCCAGGGCGGCGGCGCGGACGTGGGCGGGGGTGGCGGCGAACTCCTCCCGTACGGCGTACGCGGCGGCCACGGCCTCCTCGACCTGGGCGTCGGTCGGCAGGCTCACCGTGCCTACCTTGCTGCCGTCCCAGGGGGACGTGACGTCGAAGCCGGCCTCGCCGGTGGCCTGGCGGCCGGCGAGCCAGAAGGCGTGGGTGGAAGTCATGTCGAGTCCCGGCCCTTCCGCGTTGGGGTGTGTACGGGGGTGCGGGGTCCACGGTAGGGCGGGGGGCGGTGAGGGGCGCTTGTCCGGGGCGTAGTGGTGGGAGCGGGTTGTTCGACGCGGTGGCCAGGTGGGCGGGGGGTGAGGGGCGTTTGTCCCGGGGCTGAGTGGTGCGGGCGGGTTGTTCGACGCGGTGGGGCGGGTGGCTCGGTGCCGGTGACCAGGTGGGCGGGGGCCAGGTGGACGGGGGGCGGCTGGCTCGGTGCCGGTGGCCGGTGGTGCTCGCGCTCCCGCCGCGCCTCCCTTTCGCGGCACTGGGCACCGCGCCCGCGCCCCGGGCGCTGCTCTCCCGCCCGGGGCGCCGCGCGTCCTCCCCGGGCGCCGCGTTCCCGCCCGGGGGTGCCGTGCCCCCGCCCGGGGCGCCGTACCCCCGCTCGGGGGCGCCGTACCCCGCCGGGGGGCCGTGTCCCTGCCCCGGAGCGCCGCGCTCCTCGGCCCCGCGGCTGCCGGCCGTGCCGGCAGGGCGCTCGGGGAGACGCCTACTCGGACGAGGTCGCCTTCAGGGCCAGCCACAGCTCCATCCGGACGTCCGGGTCGTCCAGGGAGCGGCCGAGGATCTCCTCCACGCGGCGCATGCGGTAGCGCAGGGTGTGGCGGTGGACGCCGAGGTCGGCGGCGGCCGCGTCCCACTGGCCGTGGCGGGAGAGCCAGGCGCGCAGGGAGGCCACCAGGTCGCCCCGGCCGGTCGCGTCGTGGTCGCGCAGCGCCCGCAGCAGGCCGTCGGCGAACGCGCGCACCGCGTCGTCGGCGAGCAGCGGCAGCACGGAGCCGGCCGCGAGGTGTTCGTGCTCCACGCAGACCCGTCCGCGCCGGCGGGCCACCGACAGGGCCTGTTCGGCCTGCTTGTAGGCGGTGGACGCGGCGATCGGCCCGGACGGCGCCGACAGGCCGACGACCAGGCCCTCCTCGTCGCCGCCCGCCCTCGGCCCGGTCGCCGGACGGCCGGTCTCCAGCACCGCGGCGTACTCGGCGCAGGCGGCGACGGCCGCGCCCCCGTCCGTGGCCAGCACCACCAGCCGCTCGCCCTCGGGGACGACCAGCACCGCCTCGCCGGACCGGGCCGCGGCCGACTCCACGACCTCTGCGAGCGCACCGAGCGGGTCGCCGTCGGTGTCGGCGGCGGCCGGCGCGGCGGCGGAGGGCTTGGTCCGGGCGGCGGGCACCTGCGCGTGCGGCCCGGCGTGCGCCCGCGCGGCGGACGCCGGCGTCGACTCGGCGACGATGATCCGGAAGGGCGCGTCCAGCAGACCGCCGTACAGGTCCCCGGCGACCGTGCGCGCGTGGTCGGGTTCGCCGGCCAGCAGCATGCGCAGTACGGCCTTGTCGATGCGCTGTGCGGCCTCGTGCAGGGAGCGCGAGCGCTCCGTGGTGAGGGTCAGCAGGGCGATGGCGGAGTGGACGGCGTACCGCTCGGCGGTGCCGGGCGCGGCGGCGGTGCCGACGGCGAGGGCGGAGCGGGGCCTGCGGGAGGTGCCGAGGGAGTGGAGTTCGACCCGGTCGGCGTTCCCGGGCTGTTCCGCGTTCTCGGCGCCGCCGACGACGGACGAGGCCGGCGCGGGGCGCTCACGCAGCCGCTGGACGTCGCCGGTGAGCCTGGCGGCCCTGCGGCCGGCCCACTCGGGTGCCGCGGCGACGACGGCGCCCGAGGCGTCGTACAGCGCCGCCCAGCCGTCGACCTGTGCGGCGAGCGCGGCCAGCAGCCCCTCGGGACCGCCGGTCAGGGCCTGCCTGGTCAGCTCGCGCTGGGCCGCGAAGCCCGCGGTGACCGCCCGGTACTGGTCGGCGGCGATCGCGGCGGACACGGCCTTGCTGATGGCGAGGAAGGGGGTGCGGCGGGGCACCTCCAGCAGCGGCAGCCCCTCCTGCCGGGCCGCTTCGACCAGCGGCTCGGGGATGTCGTCGTAGTTGACCCCGACGGCGAAACCGAGCCCCACCACACCGGCGCCCGCCAGGCGCTTCACGTACCGGTGCATCGCGGCCGGGTCCTCGGCGTCCAGTTTCAGGGCGGTGACCAGCAGCAGTTCCCCGCCCTCCATGTAGGGCACGGGGTCGGCGAGTTCGCTGACGTGCGCCCAGCGCACCGGCACGTCGAGGCGGTCCTCCCCCGCGCGCACGGTCAGCTTGAGCGCGGAGTGGTGGACGAGCGAGGCGAGCGTGGGGGGCATGGGGCCTGGGCCTTCGGTTCCGCGTGGGGTGAGCGAGTGTCCGCGGCGCGCGACATCGGTGATCTTTTGGCCGCCGCGTATGAACGACCTGGTTCGATTCTGCCTCACCGTACGGTCCCGGGCGTCCGCTCCTCGCGGATCACCCGCGCAGGTCCACCAGCAGCGGCGGCGCGTGCTCCCCCTTCGCGCTGGTCAGCGACAGCACCGCGTGGCCCGCGGGCACGGCGTGCGCCAGCTCGGACGCGGACCAGCGCTCCCGTTCCACCTGCCGCACGGTGACCGCCCGTGCGGTGGGCGCCTTCCCGGTGATCACCCGGCGCAGCATGTGCACGGCCTTGCCCGCCGGGGTCTCGGCGATGATCTGCCGGTCGGTGACGTCCCGGGCCTCGGTCCACTCCTTGCCCCACACCTCGGCGAAGTCCTGCCCGTCCCAGGGGGTGAGCCCGGCCAGCGCCATCCGGCACCCGATGGACCCGAGCAGCGGCCCGCGCAACGGGCGCGGTACGTCGTCCAGGGTGCGCAGGGTCAGGACGACCCCGGCGCCCGCGGAGCGCAGCCGCTGGACCCCCCGTACCGCCTCCGGCGTCACCACGCCGCTCGCGTCGTCCAGCACCAGGCAGGCGAACAGCGACCGGTCCTCGCGGGTCGGGACGCTCGCCGTGAACTGGGCGAGGACCAGGCGCGCCAGCATGCGGGAGGCGTCGGCGTGCCCGCGCTCGGGCAGGTCGATACGGACCCGCACCGGGTGGTCGAGGGCCTTGAGGGAGAACGGCCGGGTCTGTCCCGAGGTGTCGAAGAAGGAGGCGAAGGCGGGCCGGTCCAGCAGGGCCACCCGGTCGGCCAGCACGCCGCCCACGTCCCCGGGGTGCGCCATCTGCCGCTCCCGCGCGTCCAGCTCGCGCAGCAGGGACTCCTGCCCGGACGCCCGCAGCCCCTCGCGCAGCTCGGCCAGCGGCCCGGGCGTCCCGTCGAGCAGCTGCCGCAGCTCCGGTACGCCGGGGAAACGTCCGTGGACGGCGCGGAAGGGGCCGAGGAGCTGGGCGAGGACGGTGGTGGAGCGACGGGTGTCGCCGCCCGCGTGCTGTTCGGCGAGGTCCCCGACCAGGGCCTCGGCGAGCACGACCGCGGCCTCGTCGGGGTCGGTGGTGCCGCCGTACAGGTCGAGGTCGTACACCGAGTCCGGGTTGCCGATCCGTACGACGACGTCGTAGGCGTCGGCCGGGCCGAGGTTCGCGCCCGCGGCGCCGACCACGACGACCGCGGCCCGTCCGGCCAGCGCGTGCAGGCACAGCGACTCGGTGAGCGGTCGCACGACGCTGCCGGTCTTGCCGGAGCCCGCGGGCCCGACGGCGAGCAGGGAGGTGGCGAGCAGGGAGGGGTCGAGGGCGAGGCCGGTGCCGCGGTAGGCGTAGGGGTTGCGGGCGTCGTCGGCGGCCGTGCCGAGCCGTACCTGCCCGGTGACCAGGTCGTGCCGGGCCTGCCGGACGGGCAGGTCGCGGGCGCCGGAGGGGTGCGGGCAGGCGCCGGCACCGTGGCTGAGCACCGCGCCGGTCAAGGTGGCGAGGCTGTGCCGGCCGCCCAGTACGCCCTGCCACGCGCGGGTGATGCGGGCGTGGTCGACGTCCCGCATGAGCCCCTGGCGCGCTTCGGCGGCGAGCCGCTCGGCGGCGTCGTGGGCACCGGCTGCGCGCAGTGCGGGCCAGGCGGCGGGGTCCTCGTCGGCGGCTGCCTGCGGCTGCTGCGGCTGGGGGCGCCGCAGCCGGGGCCGCACGAAACGGCGCCAGACCTCGTCCCAGCGGCCCAGCCGCCCGACCCCGATCATGATCGCGAGCACGACGAGCAGGGTGTAGCCGTCCCAGACGACGAGGTTGACGATCTGGCTGTCGCTGGTGCGCCAGGAGTCCGGGGTGAACAGTTCCAGGGGGAGGATCCACCAGCCGCCCAGATAGCCGTTGGCCAGGAGCGACCAGACGAGCCACCCGACGAGGAACGCGATCAGCGCGCCGCTGAGCAGCTGCCTGGCGGGGATCTGTTCCGGCTCCTGTGCCGAGCGCGGCCGGTGACCGAACCGCCACACGCCGGGCAGCGCCTCGGGCCGGGGGGTCCGCAGCCACGCCACGAAGGCGGAGCCGTCCGGCAGGGGCGGGGCCACCGGGGGCGCCGGGGGGCGCGGCGGCACCGACGGCGCCTCGGGAGGCCCCGCCGGACGCGGCACAGGACTCGCATGCGTACCCCGTGCGTCCCGCATCCCGTCGCTGTCCATCGCCCTTGCCCCCTGACCAGCCGATCCGTCCACCGTCAGCGAGCCAATCTAACGCCCTCCCGGAGGGAGTTCACCGCTTACACGGCCGGGCCCGCGCCGACTGTCCGGATGCCGTCCCGCGGATCACCTGTCCACCGCGGACAACCGGCCCCCCGGACAACGCCCACATGGAGCATGCCCGCTCCCCCGCCCCGGTCCTAGCCTGCGAGAAAAGAAGGCAAGCATCCGTAAGATCCGCAAGACCCCAGGAGCCCCCATGACCGCCCTTCCGCAGGAGCGCCGCGTCGTCACCGCCATCCCCGGCCCGAAGTCGCGGGAGCTGCAGGCCCGCCGCACGGCCGTGGTCGCGCAGGGTGTGGGCTCCGTCCTGCCCGTCTTCACCGCGCGCGCGGGGGGCGGCATCATCGAGGACGTCGACGGCAACCGCCTGATCGACTTCGGCTCCGGCATCGCGGTGACCTCCGTCGGCGCCTCCGCCGAGGCCGTCGTGCGCAAGGCGTCCGCCCAGCTCGCCGACTTCACCCACACCTGCTTCATGGTGACGCCCTACGAGAGCTACGTCGCCGTCGCCGAGGCACTGGCCGAGCTGACCCCGGGCGACCACGCCAAGAAGTCGGCCCTGTTCAACAGCGGCGCCGAGGCCGTCGAGAACGCCGTGAAGATCGCCCGTGCGCACACCGGGCGGCAGGCGGTCGTCGTCTTCGACCACGGCTACCACGGCCGGACCAACCTGACGATGGCGCTGACCGCGAAGAACATGCCGTACAAGCACGGCTTCGGTCCCTTCGCGCCCGAGGTGTACCGCGTCCCGGTCGCCTACGGCTACCGCTGGCCCACCGGCCCGGAGAACGCGGGTCCGGAGGCCGCCGCCCAGGCCATCGACCAGATCACCAAGCAGGTCGGCGCGGAGAACGTGGCCGCGATCATCATCGAGCCGCTGCTCGGCGAGGGGGGCTTCATCGAGCCCGCCCAGGGCTTCCTGCCCGCGATCAGCCGCTTCGCCGCGGACCACGGCATCGTCTTCGTCGCCGACGAGATCCAGTCCGGCTTCTGCCGCACGGGCCAGTGGTTCGCCTGCGAGGACGAGGGCATCGTCCCGGACCTGATCACCACGGCCAAGGGCATCGCGGGCGGTCTGCCGCTGGCCGCCGTCACCGGCCGTGCCGAGATCATGGACGCCGCGCACTCCGGCGGCCTCGGCGGCACCTACGGCGGCAACCCGGTGGCGTGCGCGGGTGCGCTCGGTGCCATCGAGACGATGAAGGAGCTGGACCTCAACGCCCGGGCGAAGAGGATCGAGGCGGTCATGAAGTCCCGCCTCACCGCCATGGCCGAGAAGTTCGAGGTCATCGGCGACGTCCGGGGCCGCGGCGCGATGATCGCCGTCGAGCTGGTCAAGGACCGCGCCACCAAGGAGCCGGCCCCGGAGGCGACCGCCGCGCTCGCCAAGGCCTGCCACGCCGAGGGCCTGCTGGTCCTGACCTGCGGAACCTACGGCAACGTGCTGCGTTTCCTGCCGCCGCTGGTGATCGGCGAGGACCTGCTGAACGAGGGCCTCGACATCATCGAGCAGGGCTTCGCCCGCATCTGAGCGAGCCCGCGGGGGCAGGGGTGAGCGGACACCCGCGCGAGCGCCCGAACGCCCGTCCGAGCTGCGTTTCGTACGCCTGGCGGAGCGACCCGCAGAGCGTGTGAAGAAGGTGTGCGGGGTGGATGGCAGGACACCGATGCCCCTGTCCTGAGCCCCTCCCCTGTCGTAGGTTCTAGGCAGATGAGAGATACACCCGCCCACAGGGGACTGTGGGCGGGATCTCAGGCCGAGGCCTCCCCAGCTTCGACCTGGTCGTGCCTCGCGCACACAGCCGGAACCCACGGGTTCCGGGTCTCCTCACCGATCGGACGGCCGCCCGCCCCACACCCCCCGGGGCGCGCGGCGTTCCGGTCAGGACGGCCGCCCCGGCACCGGGGACGGTGGTTCACCGAAGGGCCGGCACACTCCCCCCCTTGCGCCGGCCCTTCGGTGCGTCCGGTCGCCGCAGCCCGAGCGGAGAGCCGGGCGGGGGTCTTCCGCGCCCGCCTTCCCGCGCCGTTCGGGTGCTCTGCACGGGCGGCGAGACCATCCTCCGGCGGGCCTGCGAAGCTGGGCGTCATGCCGGTCCTCCCCCCTCGCGCGCTGCCCCCGCTGCTCGTACTGCCCGTCCTCCTCTTCGCCCTGATCACCTGGCAGGTCCTCGCCGACGGCCCGCTGATCGGCGTGGACGAGCGGCTGAGCAGGGCCCTCGTCCACCCCGACCGGCTCTCCGAACTGCTGGCCGACCTGGGCAACGTGCAGGTGGCCGTGCCCGTCCTCGTCCTCGCGCTGGCGTACGTCGCGTGGCACGGGCGTGCCGGTGGCGCGGACCGCTGGTGGCGGCCGCCCCTGGCGGGGGCCCTGGCGATGGTCCTGGTGCCGGCGCTGGTCGCCCCGCTGAAGGAGTGGACCGACCGGCCCGGCACCCCGGCCGTTCCTCCGGCCGTCGGCTACTACCCCTCCGGCCACACCGCCACCGCGGTCGTCGCGTACGGCGCGGCGACGCTGCTGCTCCTCGGGCCGCTGCGCTCGCCGGCCCTGCGCCGTGTCCTCGTCGCGCTCTGCGCGGTCCTCGTCCTCGCCGCCTCCTACGGGCTGGTGCGGCGGGGCTACCACTGGCCGCTGGACGTGGTGGCCGGCTGGTGCCTGGGGGCGGTGCTGCTGGCCGGGGTCGCGCTGACGGCCGGCCTGAGCCGGCGCCCGCCGCGGCTCGGGCTCAGCCCCCGCTCTCCTCGTCCGCGAGAGTAGCCGCCGCCTCGTGCATCGCCAGTTCGAGGAGCGCGGGATCGGTGAGGGTGCCGGCCCCGTCGGGCGGGACGAGCCAGCGGATTCCCCCGGACGACGGGCCTCCCGGGTGCGGCACCACGATCCAGGTGCCGGGCCCGGCCGTCCGGACGCCGGTGCCCACCCAGCGGGCCGCCGTGCCGGCCGGCACGAAGAAGCCCGTGCGCGCGTCGCCGAAGTCGGCGAGCACCGGGCCGGGCCGGCCCAGGAAGCGGGAGAGCACGTCGAGGGTCGGGCGGCCGAGCCTGCTCGGCAGGATGAGCACGTCCCAGGCCTTGCCTGCGGGCAGCAGCGCCACCCCCAGGGGGTTGCGCCGCCACTCGCTCAGACAGGACTCGGGATCCGGTGCGGCGGATGCCAGCCACGCGACCGCCGTCTTCGCCCCAGGCATGTGGGGACCTCCCTCTCACTCGTGGACGCGGATGCGTCACGAGGGAGAGGGAGGACCCCGGCGGGCATTACGCGGGTCCGGGCGACTCGTTGGGGTGAACCGGGCCATACGGGCGGTGGCACCGCCGCGCCGGCTGCGCGCTAGCTGTCGAAGCCGAGCCCCAGCCTGTCCATCGTCCGCAGCCACGCGTTGCGCCGGCCGCCGTGCGCGTCCGCGCGGGCCAGCGACCACTTGGTGAGCGCGATGCCGGTCCAGGCGAAGGGCTCGGGCGGGAACGGCAGCGGCTTGCTGCGGACCATCTCCAGTACGGTGCGCTCGGTACGCTCCCCCGACAGCAGGTCGAGCATCACCTCGGCGCCGAACCGGGTGGCCCCGACGCCGAGGCCGGTGTACCCGGCCGCGTAGGCCACCCTGCCCCGGTGGGCGGTGCCGAAGAACGCCGAGAAGCGCGAGCAGGTGTCGATCGCACCGCCCCAGGCGTGCGTGAAGCGGACGCCCGCCAGCTGCGGGAAGCAGGTGAAGAAGTGCCCGGCGAGCTTGGCGTAGGTCTCGGGGCGGTCGTCGTACTCGGCGCGCACCCGGCCGCCGTACGGGTAGACCGCGTCGTAGCCGCCCCACAGGACGCGGTTGTCGGCGGACAGCCGGAAGTAGTGGAACTGGTTGGCGCTGTCGCCGAGGCCCTGCCGGTTCCTCCAGCCGACCGAGGCCAGTTGCTCCGGGGTGAGCGGCTCGGTCATCAGGGCGTAGTCGTAGACCGGGACGGTGTACGGGCGCACCCGCTTGACCAGGCTGGGGAAGACGTTGGTGCCGAGCGCGACCGTGCGGGCCCGGACCCCTCCGTACGGGGTGCGCACGGCCATGCCGGCGCCGTGGGGCCGCAGGGTGAGCGCCGGGGTGTGCTCGAAGACGCGGACGCCGAGTTTCAGGCAGGCGCGCTTGAGGCCCCAGGCGAGCTTGGCGGGGTTGACCATGGCCACGCCCCGGCGGTCGTGCAGTCCCGCCCGGAAGGTGGGTGAGTCGACCTGCTCCCGGACGGCCTCGGCGTCCAGGTACTCGACGCCGTCGGCGAGGCCCCGGGCGCGGATCTCCTCGTACCAGTCCTTCAGCTCCCGGGCCTGGTAGTCCTCGGTCGCGACGTCGATCTCGCCGGTGCGCTCGAAGTCGCAGTCGAGGCGGTGCCGGGCGACCGCCGCCTCGATCTCGTCGAGGTTGCGGGCGCCCAGTTCCGCCAGCCGGTGGATCTCGTCCGGCCAGCGGGTGAGGCCGTTGGACAGGCCGTGGGTGAGGGAGGCGGCGCAGAAACCGCCGTTGCGGCCGGAGGCGGCCCAGCCCACCTCGCGGCCCTCCAGCAGCACCACGTCCCGGCCCGGGTCGCGCTCCTTGGCGATCAGCGCGGTCCACAGTCCGCTGTAACCGCCGCCGACGACCAGCAGGTCGCAGGTCTCGGGGCCGGTGAGGGCGGGCTCGGGACGGGGGCGGCCGGGGTCGTCCAGCCAGTACGCGACGGGCTGGGCGTCGCAGAGGGATCTCGTCCAGTCGTTGCTACGGCTCATGGCGCTCGCGGCCATGATTTCAACTCCCTACGGATGCCTTGCTCAGTGCGTCACGCCTTGCGGCGGTTGCGGCGGTTGCCGACGGCCATGGAGGCCAGGACGAACAGCACGGCGATGACGAACATGGCCGTACCGACGACGTTGATCTGCACGGGCGTGCCGCGCTGGGCCGACCCCCAGACGAACATGGGGAAGGTGACGGTGGAACCCGCGTTGAAGTTGGTGATGATGAAGTCGTCGAAGGAGAGCGCGAAGGCGAGCAGCGCGCCGGCGGCGATCCCGGGGGCGGCGATGGGGAGGGTGACCCGGACGAAGGTCTGGACGGGACCGGCGTACAGGTCCTGTGCCGCCTGTTCCAGCCTCGGGTCCATCGACATCACGCGCGCCTTGACGGCCGTGACGACGAAGCTGAGGCAGAACATGATGTGGGCGATCAGGACCGTCCAGAAGCCCAGCCGGGCGCCCATGTTGAGGAACAGGGTGAGCAGCGAGGCGGCCATCACGACCTCGGGCATCGCCATCGGCAGGAAGATCAGCGAGCTGACGGCGCCGCGGGCGCGGAAGCGGTAGCGGACCAGCGCGAAGGCGATCGCCGTGCCCAGCGCGGTGGCGCCGAGCGTCGCCCAGAAGGCGATCTGGAGGCTCAGCGACAGGGAGCCGCACAGCCCGGCGACGCCGCACGGGTCCTCCCAGGCGTCGGTGGAGAACTGCTGCCATGCGTAGTTGAAGCGCCCGTTCGGTCTGTTGAACGAGAACACCGTGACGACGATGTTGGGCAGCAGGAGGTAGGCGAGTGTCAGCAGTCCGGCGATCACGACCAGATTGCGCTTGAACCAGTTGACGAAGGTCATTCAGACCAGATCCTCCGTGCCGGACTTGCGGATGTAGACGGTGACCATGGCGAGGATCGCGGCCATCAGGACGAAGGAGAGCGCCGCCGCCGTCGGGTAGTCCAGCACCCGCAGGAACTGGGACTGGATCACGTTGCCGATCATTCCGGTGTCGGCCGAGCCGAGCAGGGAGGCGTTGACGTAGTCGCCGGTCGCCGGGATGAAGGTGAGCAGCGTCCCGGAGACGACGCCGGGCATCGACAGCGGGAAGGTGACCTTGCGGAAGACCGTGGACGGTGTGGCGTACAGGTCGCCCGCCGCCTCGTGCAGTCGTCCGTCGATGCGCTCCAGCGACGTGTACAGCGGCAGGATCATGAAGGGCAGGAAGTTGTAGGTCAGACCGCAGACCACGGCGAGCGGCGTGGCCAGCACGCGGTCGCCGGCCGTCCAGCCGAGCCAGCCGGTGACGTCCAGGACGTGCAGCGTGTTCAGGGCGCCGACGACCGGGCCGCCGTCCGCGAGGATCGTCTTCCAGGCCAGGGTGCGGATCAGGAAGCTGGTGAAGAACGGCGCGATCACCAGGATCATGATCAGGTTCCGCCAGCGGCCCGCCCGGAAGGCGATCAGGTAGGCGAGCGGGTAACCGAGCAGCAGGCACAGCACGGTCGCGGCGGCGGCGTAGGCGACCGAGCGCAGGAACTGCGGCCAGTACTCGGCCACCGCTTCCCAGTAGGTCATGAAGTGCCAGGTGACCTTGTAGCCCTCCTCCAGCGAGCCCGTCTGCACGGACGTGGAGGCCTGGTAGACCATCGGCGCCGCGAAGAAGACGAGCAGCCACAGCAGGCCGGGCAGCAGCAGCCAGTACGGCGTCCAGCGGCCCCTCCTGCGCGGGGGCTTCTTCCCGGGTGCGGGCGGGGAGAGCGGTGGCGGCGCCTCGGTGAGGGTGGACATCAGGCGGCCTCTCCCTCGGCCACGCCCGCGTCGATGGCCTGGGCCGCGTCCAGACCGAAGGTGTGCGCCGGGTTCCAGTGCAGGACGACGTCGGCGCCGGGGGCGAGTCGGGCGTCGCGGTCGATGTTCTGGGCGTACACCTCGAACCCGGGGCAGGCCGCGCAGTCGACCACGTACTGGGTGGAGACGCCGATGAAACTGGTGCTGCGGATCGTGCCGGTGACGCGGTTGCGGCCTTCGGGGACGGAGCCGGCGTCGTCCGCGTGGGCGATGCCGATCTTCTCCGGGCGCACGCCGACCAGGACCCTGCCGCCGGGCCGGGCCGGGGCGGAGCAGCGGGCGCCGGGCAGGACCAGCCTGTCGCCGGCCGCCTTCACCACGACGTCGTCACCGCTGCGGGTGTCGACCTCGGCCCCGATCAGGTTGGAGGTGCCCAGGAAGTTGGCGACGAAGGTGGTCCGCGGGTTCTCGTACAGGTCGGCGGGGTCGCCGAGCTGCTCGACGCGGCCCCCGTTCATCACGGCGACCTGGTCGGCCATCGTCATGGCCTCCTCCTGGTCGTGCGTGACGTGCACGAAGGTGATGCCGACCTCGGTCTGGATGCGCTTGAGCTCCAGCTGCATCTGGCGGCGCAGCTTGAGGTCGAGGGCGCCGAGCGGTTCGTCGAGGAGCAGCACCTTGGGGTGGTTGATCAGAGCGCGGGCGACCGCGACGCGCTGCTGCTGGCCGCCGGAGAGCTGGTGCGGTTTCCTGCGGGCCTGCTCACCGAGCTGGACGAGGTCGAGCATCTCCCCGACCTGCTTCTTCACGCCCTTGATGCCGCGCCGGCGCAGACCGAAGGCGACGTTCTCGAAGATGTCGAGGTGCGGGAAGAGGGCGTAGGACTGGAAGACCGTGTTGACCGGCCGCCTGTACGGCGGGAGCGCGGTCACGTCCTGGTCGCCGAGGTGCACGGTGCCGGCGCTGGGCTCCTCCAGTCCGGCGATCATGCGCAGGGTGGTGGTCTTGCCGCAGCCGGAGGCGCCGAGCAGGGCGAAGAAGGAGCCCTGCGGCACGGTCAGGTCGAGCGGGTGCACGGCGGTGAAGGAGCCGTAGGTCTTGCTGATGCCGGACAGGCGGACGTCGCCGCCGCGCTCCGTCGCGTCCGGCCGGGCCTTGGTCGTATGCATCGTCGTCACGCCCCAGTGAGCTTCGCGAACTTCTCTTCGTAGGCCGTCTCTTCCTTCGGGCTCAGTGAGCGGAAGGCGTGGGACTTGGCCTGCATGGCCTGGTCGGGAATGATCAGCGGGTTGTTCGCCGCGTCCTCGTCGATCTTCGCGAGTTCGTCCCGCACGCCGTCCACGGGACAGACGTAGTTGATGTAGGCGGCGAGCTGCGCGGCCGGACCCGGCTCGTAGTAGTGGTCCATGAGCCGCTCGGCGTTGGTCTTGTGCCGGGCCCTGTTGGGGACCAGCATGTTGTCGCTGGACGTGAGGTATCCGCTGTCCGGGATGAGGAAGTCGACGTCCGGGTTGTCCGCCTTGAGCTGGACGACGTCCCCGGCCCAGGCGAGGCAGGCCGCGAAGTCGCCCTTGCTGATGTCGGAGGTGTAGTCGTTGCCGGTGAAGCGGCGGATCTGGCCGCGGTCGACGCCCTTCTGGAGGCGGGCGATCGCGGCGTCGTAGTCGTCGTCGGTGAAGCGCTCCGGGCTCTTGCCCATGTCGAGCAGCACCGTCCCGACGGTGTCGCGCATTTCGGTCAGGAAGCCGACACGGCCCTTGAGCTTCGGGTTGTCGAGCAGGTCGGAGACGGTCCGCACCTCGACGCCGTCCAGCGCCTTCCTGTTGTAGGCGATGACGGTCGAGATGCCCTGCCACGGGTACGAGTAGGCGCGGCCCGGGTCCCAGTCCGGGTTGCGGAACTGCGGGGACAGGTTGGCGAAGGCGTGCGGCAGGTGGGACGGGTCCAGCTTCTGGACCCAGCCGAGGCGGATCAGGCGGGCGGCCAGCCAGTCGGTCAGGACGATGATGTCGCGGCCGGTCTCCTGGCCCGCGGTCAGCTGCGGCTGGATCTTGCCGAAGAACTCGTTGTTGTCGTTGATGTCCTCGGTGTACGTGACCTTGATGCCGGTCCGCCGGGTGAACGCGTCCAGCGTCGGGTGCCGCTTGCCGCTGTCGTCGATGTCCATGTACTCGGTCCAGTTGGAGAAGGAGACCTCCTTCTCCCTCTCGGACCGGTCCTCGGAGGAGACCCCGCCTCCGCTCTTGCCGGCCGGGGGGATGCCGCAGGCGCTCAGCGTTCCGAGGCCGCCGGCCGCGAGCGCGCCGCCTGTGGAGGCGCGCAGCAGTGAGCGGCGGGTGAGGGCGGCCCTGCCGCTGGTGAAACTGCGCCGCATGGCGGCCGCTCGGGCCGGTGACAGGCGGTCGGGCTCGTACTGCTCCATGCGCGTGGTTGCCCTTTCGGGTGGGTCGGCCGTGGTCGGCGGCCTTCTGTGATGACTACCGGTCCCCGAAGACGGTGCGGTGCCAGTCCTTGGCCGCCACCGCGGTGTTGTCGAACATGACGTGTTTGACCTGCGTGTACTCCTCGAAGGAGTAGGCGGACAGGTCCTTGCCGAAGCCGGACGCCTGGTATCCGCCGTGCGGCATCTCGCTGATGATCGGGATGTGGTCGTTGATCCACACGCAGCCCGCCTTGATCTCGCGGGTGGCGCGGTGGGCGCGGTACACGTCCCGGCTCCAGGCGGAGGCGGCGAGCCCGTACGGCGTGTCGTTGGCGAGCCGGATGCCCTCGTCGTCGCTGTCGAAGGGCAGCACGACCAGGACCGGCCCGAAGATCTCGGACTGGACGACCTCGCTGTCCTGCGGGGCGTCGGCGATGAGGGTGGGCCGGTAGTAGGCGCCGCTCTCGAACTGCCGGCCCCGGGGTGCCTCACCGCCGGTCACCACGCGCGCGTAGGAGCGCGCCCGGTCGACGAAGCCGGCGACCCGGTCGCGCTGGACGTGGCTGACCAGGGGGCCGAGGTCGGTGCCCGGGGCGAAGGGGTCGCCGACCCGGACGGTGTCCATGAGGGCGGCGGTCCTCTCGACGAACGCCTCGTACAGGGGCCGCTGTACGTAGGCGCGCGTGGCGGCCGTGCAGTCCTGGCCGGTGTTGATGAGCGCGCCCGCGACCGCGCCGTTGACGGCGGCGTCCAGGTCGGCGTCGTCGAAGACGAGGAAGGGCGCCTTGCCGCCGAGTTCCAGGTGCAGGCGCTTGACGGTGGCCGTGGCGACCTCGGCGACGCGCTTGCCGACGGCGGTGGAGCCGGTGAAGGAGGTCATCGCCACGTCCGGGTGCCCGACCAGGTGCTCGCCGGCCTCCCGTCCGGTGCCGGTGACGATGTTGATCACGCCGTCCGGGATGCCGGCGCCGGTCGCCGCCCGGGCGAACATCAGGGAGGTCAGGGGGGTGGTCTCGGCGGGCTTCAGCACGATGGTGTTGCCCGCGGCGATCGCCGGGAGGATCTTCCAGGCGGCCATCTGGAGGGGGTAGTTCCAGGGCGCGACGGACCCGACGACGCCGATCGGCTCGCGGCGGACGTACGAGGTGTGGTCGCCCGAGTACTCCCCCGCCGACTGGCCCTGGAGATGCCGGGCGGCACCGGCGAAGAAGGCCGCGTTGTCGACGGTGCCCGGCACGTCGAACTCGCGGGTCAGCTTCAGCGGCTTCCCGCACTGCAGGGACTCCGCGCGGGCGAAGTCCTCGGCGCGGTCGGCGAGCACCTCGGCGAAGCGGTGCAGCGCGTCGGAGCGCTCGCCCGGCGTGGCGCCGGACCAGCCGGGGAACGCCTGGCGTGCGGCGGCGACGGCCGCATCGACGTCGTCGGGACCGGCCAGGTCGTACGTCAGGACGTCCTCGCCGGTCGCCGGGTCGACGACGGTGTGGGTGCGCCCGGACGTGCCCTTCGTCAGACGGCCCGCGATGTACTGGGCCCCGTCCGCGAAGCGGTCCCGCGCCGGGAATCGGTCCGGGGTGGCGTTGCCCGGGTGATGCATGTCGGCTCTCCTCGGTCTCCCCTGTGACGGGGGCCGGCGTGGCTCAGGCTCGATGTGAGTGCCGATCCTGACAGAGCACTAGGCCTCCAACAAGTGATTCCGTTGTTGCCATTTGGTTACGCAACGGAATCTGTCGACCAGGTGTCGAGTCTCCACGGAAAAGGACGGACGGAGTGTCCGTGGCGCGTGCCAGACTCGCGTGTATGGAGAGGCTCACGGGGGCGGGGGAGCGCGGAGCGGTGGAGGTCGTCGGTGACAGGGAAGCGCTGCTCGGGCGGGTCCGGGCGGGCGCGCGGACGAAGTATCTCTGCTTCTGGGGGCACCGGCCGCTCCCGGACGGCCGGATCGGGCCGAGCTGTCTGAGCCAGTGGTGGCCGTCCCCGTTCACCGTGGCCGGGGTGGAGTACGCGACGGCCGAGCACTGGATGATGGCCGGCAAGGCCCGGCTCTTCGGGGACCCGGAGGCCGAGCGCCGGGCGCTGGCCGCGGCACATCCCGCCGAGGCCAAGAAGGCCGGGCGGCTGGTGCGCGGCTTCGACGAGGCGGTCTGGCAGCGGGAGCGGTTCCGGATCGTCGTCGAGGGCAGCGTCCACAAGTTCGCCTCGGACCCGGCGCTGCGCGCCTTCCTGCTGGGCACCGGTGAACGGGTGCTGGTGGAGGCCAGCCCCGTGGACCGGGTCTGGGGCATCGGCCTCACCGCGGACGACGCGGCGGCGACGGACCCGGAGCGGTGGCGGGGGGCGAATCTGCTGGGCTTCGCGCTGATGGCGGCGCGGGAGCGGTTGAGACGGAGCCGTTGAGACAAAGCGGTTGAGACGGAGTGGTTGAGACGCAGCCGTCAAAACGGGGGCCGTCGAGACCAAGCGGCCGAGACGGAACCGTCAATACCAAGCCGTACCAAGCCGTCGATACCGAGCGGTCGGGACGGAGGGGTTGGGACGGGGAGGTCGAGACCGGGCGGCCGAGACGGAGCGGTCGAGGGGCGCAGCGCTCGAAGGGGCGGCCCGGAGGCGGCCCCTTCGACGACTGCCGGCCGCGTCGCTCCGCGGGCGCCGGCTGCCGGGCGGCTACGCCATGGCCGCGCTCAGGCGAGGCTCATCAGGCTCGCGAAGGCAAGGAAGCCGAGCAGCGGCAGGATCACGGTGGCCGTGATGCCGAGGACCAGGCCGGCGGTCGCGGCCCCCTTGTTGGTCGCCTCGCCCCGGACCGCCCTTCCCCGGCCGACCGCGCCGAAGATGATCGCCAGGATGCCCAGGACCACACCGAAGAACCAGAGGAAGAAGGTCAGGCTGCACACCGTGCCGATGATGCCCAGCACCAGCCCCGTGGTTCCCATGCCGTTGCGCGGCTGCATCGGCATGCCGTACCCGGGAGCCTGGGGGTAGCCGGCCGGCGGGGCGGCCGGGTACGCCGGGCCCTGGTGCGGGAAGCCGTACCCCGGCGCGGACTGCTGCGGATACGCGTATCCCCCGGCGGGCGGCTGCGCCGGCGGCCCGAAACCACCGGGGCCGGGATTCGTGTGCGACATGAACTGCTCTCCCCTCGTTGGAGCTTGACATCGTAGAGGAGGGCCCGAGGGGCGGACGTCCGGCGCGGGCAGCCCCCGCGCAGGCGGCCCTCAAGGAGGCGGGCCCCAGGGAGGCAGTCCCCCGCGGACGTCGTTTCAGCTCTGCGCCGGCACGGAGACCGGCACCGGGCGCGAGATGCCGTAGTAGGGGTCCTCGTAGTCCGAGTCGCTGTTGATCGCGGCGACGATGCCGACGGCGAGCAGCACGATCACCGCGATGCCGAGAACGATGCCGACGATGCCCATGACGAACCCGGCCTGCGCCTGCCCGTGGTTGCTCGCCAGGCCCTCCTCGGCCCTGCGGCGCCCCTTGATCCCGAAGACCACGGCGAGGACGCCGAGCACCAGGGAGACCACGCCGTACAGGCAGAAGAGGCAGCAGGCGAGGATGCCCAGCACCATCGCCGCGGTGCCCATGCCGTTCTGCGGAGCCGCCGGAACGCCGGGCCAGCCGTAGCCCTGCGGGTACCCGGGGTAGCCGTACCCGCCGGGGGCTCCGGGGCCGCCGGGCGCGACCGGCGGAGGCGGCACCGCGTTCTCGGCCGCCCCGAAGACGGGCGACGGCATCGAGGCGATCGTGGCCTGGTCGTGCACGGACGGGGGCGGGGCGGACGGCGGCGGCTGCCAGGGCGGTACCGCGCCGGCGGGTCGTGCCGGCGACGCGGCGTCATGGCCCTTGTCCAGCGACGGCCTGCTCCCCGGGGGCGCCCACGGGTCGTGGGCACCGTTGGCGTCCCCGCCCGGCTGTGTCGCGTCCGTCATGTCGTGTCCCCCTGGGTCGTTCGTGCCCGCCATGGTACGGTCCCGGGCCGTCCGGCGTGAGACCGGCCTACGATGATCCCCGAACCACCGATCAGCCGATCACCCGCGTCCCGCCACCGCCCCGCGCGGCCCGGGACGCCGTTCCGGGGAGGAACCCTTGACCGAGCACCTCGTCGACCCCGCCGTCCCGCGCGACCTGCGCGCCTTCATCTCCGGACTGCCCAAGGCCGAACTGCACGTCCACCACGTCGGTTCCGCCTCCCCGCGCATCGTCTCCGAACTCGCCGCGCGCCACCCCGGCTCCAGGGTCCCCGCCGATCCCGCTGCGCTGGTCGACTACTTCCAGTTCACGGACTTCGCGCACTTCATCGAGGTGTACCTGTCCGTCGTCGACCTGATTCGCACCCCGGAGGACGTGCGGCTGCTGACGTACGAGGTGGCCCGGGACATGGCCCGCCAGCAGGTGCGGTACGCCGAGCTGACCATCACCCCGTTCTCCTCCACCCGGCGCGGCATCGACGCGCACGCCTTCATGGACGCGATCGAGGACGCCCGCAAGGCGGCAGAGTCCGAGTTCGGGACCGTGCTGCGCTGGTGCTTCGACATTCCGGGCGAGGCCGGCCTGGAGGCCGCCGAGGAGACGACGCGGCTCGCCACCGACGACCGGCTGCGCCCCGACGGCCTGGTCTCCTTCGGACTCGGCGGGCCCGAGATCGGTGTCGGACGGCCGCAGTTCAAGCCGTACTTCGACCGGGCGATCGCCGCCGGGCTGCACTCGGTGCCGCACGCCGGCGAGACCACCGGCCCCCGGACGGTGTGGGACGCCCTCACCGACCTGCGCGCCGAGCGCATCGGACACGGCACCAGCTCCGCCCGGGACCCGGAACTGCTGGCGCACCTCGCCGAGCACCGCATCCCGCTGGAGGTGTGCCCGACCTCGAACATCGCCACCCGCGCGGTGCGCACCCTGGACGAGCACCCGATCAGGGAGTTCACGCGCGCCGGGGTCCTGGTGACCGTCAACTCCGACGACCCGCCGATGTTCGGCACCGACCTCAACAACGAGTACGCCGTCGCCGCCCGCCTCCTCGGCCTCGACGAACGAGGGATCGCCGACCTGGCGAAGAACGCGGTCGAGGCGTCGTTCCTCGACGCGCCGGGCAAGGCACGGATCAGGGACGAGATCGACACGTACACCGCCGCCCGGCTCGCCTCCTGAGAGCGGCCACCACCATGAACCCCCTGCGCGACGTGACCGCCGTGGCCCACCGCGGCGACCCTTACCGGTACCGCGAGAACACGATCGGCTCACTGCGCTCCGCGCTCGCCCGCGGCGCGGACGCGGTCGAGACCGACGTACGCCTCACCCGGGACGGCGTGCCCGTGCTGCTGCACGACGCGACGCTCAAGCGGCTGTGGCGGCACGACCGGCCGCTGCGCTCCCTGTCGGCCGACGAGGTGCGCGCTCTGACGGCGGGCGGGGTGCCGACGCTCGCGGAGGCGCTCGCCGCGACCGGCGGCAGCCGGCTGATGCTCGACCTGCCGGGCGGCCCGGACGAGCGGGCGGTCCGGCGCGTCGTGGACGTCGTCCGCGAGTGCGGGGCCGAGGACCGCGTGTACTACACCGCGGGGGCCTCGGCCATGCTCGCCGTACGTGCCGCCGACCCCGCCGCCGAGATCGCCCTGACCTGGACGACGGCGGCGCCGCCCCGGCCCGCGCTGCTCGCGGCGGTGCGGCCGCGGTGGCTCAACTACCGGTTCGGGCTGGTGGACCGGGCGCTGGCCGAACGCGTCCACGGCGACGGCTGCCTGCTGTCCGTGTGGACGCCCGACACCCGGCGCTCCATGCGCCGGCTGATCGCGCTGGGCGCCGACTCGGTCACGACCAACCGCGTCGACGTGCTGTGTGCCCTGCGGGAGCTCGGTGGCCCCCCTTCCGCGGGGGCGGTCCCGCGCGACTCCCGTCGCCGATAGGCGACCTGCCCAGGCCAGGACGGGACGGGCCGTGCGGGGCCGCGGCTCCGGCCCCGGCCCCGGTTCCGTGCGCGGAGCGGGTCCCGGAGGGAGAGCGAGGGCGCCCTCGGGAGCGGGCAGGGCGGAGCATCCCGCGCCCGCACCCGCACCCGCACCCACACCCACACCCGCACCCACCGGGACGATCGACGCCGCGTCGAGCGCGCCCGTACGGACCTGACTCCCCGTCGGCCGGGGCGGGGTCCCCGCGCACGCGCCGCGGCCCCGGACGGGGGTTCCCGTCCGGGGCCGCGCGCACGGGGTTCGTCAGGCGTCCAGCGACGTCATGACGTGCTTGATCCGCGTGTAGTCGTCGAAGCCGTACGACGACAGGTCCTTGCCGTAGCCGGACTTCTTGAAGCCGCCGTGCGGCATCTCGGCGACCAGCGGAATGTGGGTGTTGATCCACACACAGCCGAAGTCCAGCTTCTTGGACATCCGCATCGCGCGGCCGTGATCCTTGGTCCACACCGAGGAGGCCAGCGCGTACTCGACGCCGTTGGCCCACTCGACCGCCTGGTCCTCGTCCCGGAAGGCCTGGACGGTGATGACGGGACCGAAGACCTCGTTCTGGACGATCTCGTCGTCCTGCTTGAGGCCCGAGACCACGGTGGGGGCGTAGAAGTAGCCCTGGTCGCCGACCCGGTGGCCGCCCGCCTCGACCTTGGCGTGGGCGGGCAGGCGCTCGATGAACCCGGCGACCTGCTTGAGCTGGTTCGGGTTGTTGAGCGGGCCGTACAGGACGTCCTCGTCGTCCGGCCGGCCGGTCCTGGTCTCGGCCGCGGCCTTGGCGAGGGCGCTCACGAACTCGTCGTGGATCGCCTCGTGGACCAGCACGCGGGCGGCCGCGGTGCAGTCCTGGCCCGCGTTGAAGAAGCCCGCCGTCGAGATCTCCTCGACGGCCTTGGGGACGTCGGTGTCCTCGAAGACCACGACCGGCGCCTTGCCGCCCAGCTCCAGGTGGACCCGCTTGAGGTCCCTGGAGGCGGACTCGGCGACCGACATGCCGGCCCGCACCGAGCCGGTGATGGACGCCATCGCCGGGGTCGGGTGCTCGACCATCAGGCGGCCGGTGTCGCGGTCGCCGCAGACGACGTTGAAGACGCCCTTGGGCAGGATCGAGCCGATGATGTCGGCCATCAGGACCGTGGAGGCGGGGGTGGTGTCCGAGGGCTTGAGGACGACCGTGTTGCCCGCGGCGAGCGCCGGGGCGAACTTCCACACGGCCATCATCATCGGGTAGTTCCACGGCGCGACCTGCGCGCAGACGCCGATCGGCTCGCGGCGGACCATGGAGGTCAGGCCCTCCATGTACTCGCCGGCCGAGCGGCCCTCCAGCATCCGCGCCGCACCCGCGAAGAAGCGGATCTGGTCGACCATCGGCGGGATCTCCTCGGAGCGGGTCAGCCCGATGGGCTTGCCCGTGTTCTCCACCTCGGCCGCGATCAGCTCCTCGGCCCGCTCCTCGAACGCGTCGGCGATCTTCAGCAGGGCCTTCTGCCGCTCGGCCGGGGTGGTGTCGCGCCAGGCCGGGAAGGCGGCCGCGGCGGCGGCCATGGCGGCGTCCACGTCCGCCCGGCCTGACAGGGGGGCGGTCGCGTAGGCCTCGCCCGTGGCGGGGTTGACCACCTCCGTGGTCCGTCCGTCGGCGGCGTCCCGGAACTCACCGTCGATGTGATTGCGCAGACGACGCAGCTCGGTGCTCACTGCCGGCCCTCCAAGTTCGGTGTCTACTTCGGGTCTCTCGCGTCCGGACCCCGCTGGTGTCCAAACACTGAGACACCCACCCTAGACGCAGACCCGACGTTTTCAACACCCCCGGTCGCCCCTGGGTTGCGAAATCCGCAGACTGCGACCTCGTAGACAACGGATTTCATCGATCCGGCCTTGCGAAACTGTCGAGACGTCGTGCACAGTGAGGCCGTGGCCAGTCGAAGCGCAGACCAGAAGGACTCCCGCGAGTCCAGGAACGGCGGTCCCCAGCTGGACGCCGTCTCCCTCGCCATCATCGAGCAGCTCCAGGAGGACGGCCGCCGGCCGTACGCCGCCATCGGCAAGGCCGTGGGCCTGTCCGAGGCGGCCGTGCGCCAGCGCGTCCAGAAGCTGCTCGACCAGGGCGTGATGCAGATCGTCGCCGTGACGGACCCGCTCACCGTGGGCTTCCGCCGCCAGGCGATGGTCGGCGTCAACGTCGAGGGCGACGTGGAGTCGGTCGCCGACGCCCTGACGGCCATGCCGGAGTGCGAGTACGTGGTGATGACCGCGGGCTCCTTCGACCTCATGGTGGAGGTCGTCTGCGAGGACGACGACCACCTCCTGGAGGTCATCAACCGCCGCATCCGGGCCGTCCCCGGAGTGCGCTCCACCGAGAGCTTCGTCTACCTCAAGCTCAAGAAGCAGACCTATATGTGGGGAACCCGATAATCGTGAGCACCGACAAGGACCTCAGCCGGACCGCGTACGACCACCTGTGGATGCACTTCACCCGCATGTCGTCGTACGAGAACGCCCCCGTCCCCACCATCGTCCGCGGTGAGGGCACCCACATCTACGACGACAAGGGCAAGCGCTACCTCGACGGTCTCGCCGGCCTGTTCGTGGTCCAGGCCGGACACGGCCGTACGGAGCTGGCCGAGACCGCGTCCAAGCAGGCGCAGGAGCTCGCCTTCTTCCCGGTGTGGTCCTACGCCCACCCCAAGGCCGTCGAGCTGGCGGAGCGTCTCGCGCACGAGGCCCCCGGCGACCTCAACAAGGTCTTCTTCACGACCGGTGGCGGCGAGGCGGTCGAGACCGCCTGGAAGCTCGCCAAGCAGTACTTCAAGCTGACCGGCAAGCCGACCAAGTACAAGGTCATCTCCCGCGCGGTCGCCTACCACGGCACCCCGCAGGGCGCCCTGTCGATCACCGGTCTGCCCGCCCTGAAGGCCCCCTTCGAGCCGCTCGTGCCGGGCGCGCACAAGGTGCCGAACACCAACATCTACCGCGCCCCGCTGTTCGGCGACGACCCCGAGGCCTTCGGCCGCTGGGCCGCCGACCAGATCGAGCAGCAGATCCTGTTCGAGGGCCCGGAGACGGTCGCGGCCGTCTTCCTGGAACCCGTGCAGAACGCCGGCGGCTGCTTCCCGCCCCCGCCCGGCTACTTCCAGCGGGTGCGCGAGATCTGCGACCAGTACGACGTGCTGCTCGTCTCCGACGAGGTCATCTGCGCCTTCGGCCGCCTGGGCACGACGTTCGCCTGCGACAAGTTCGGCTACGTGCCGGACATGATCACCTGCGCCAAGGGCATGACCTCGGGCTACTCCCCGATCGGCGCCTGCGTCATCTCCGACCGCCTGGCCGAGCCGTTCTACCGGGGCGACAACACCTTCCTGCACGGCTACACCTTCGGCGGCCACCCGGTCTCCGCGGCGGTGGGCATCGCCAACCTCGACCTGTTCGAGCGCGAGGGCCTCAACCAGCACGTGCTCGACAACGAGGGCAGCTTCCGCGCCACCCTGGAGAAGCTCCTCGACCTGCCGATCGTCGGCGACGTCCGCGGCAACGGCTTCTTCTACGGCATCGAGCTGGTGAAGGACAAGGCCACCAAGGAGTCCTTCGACGACGAGGAGACCGAGCGGATCCTGTACGGCTTCCTGTCGAAGGCGCTCTTCGACAACGGCCTGTACTGCCGTGCCGACGACCGCGGCGACCCGGTCATCCAGCTCGCCCCGCCGCTGATCTCCAACCAGGACACCTTCGACGAGATCGAGCAGATCCTGCGCGCCACGCTGACGGAGGCGTGGACCAAGCTCTGAGCCCGCCCTTGGATGATCATCCTTTCGGATGACCGCTCCGGCCCCGGCGCCGCCCGTTCGAGTGAGAAACGGCGGCCCGGGGCCGCGTGCTGTCCGGCCTCCTCCCGCCGACTGCCTACGGTGCCCAGTGACCGATCGGCCCCGCCTTTCGTTCGCCCGGACGGGGGACACGAGCGGGGGAACACGGATCAGAACCGAGGTGTACGCCCATGGAGGCCCCGCCGGACAACGACGTGCTGTGGGCCCGCGCCCTGCACTTCAGGCACCACGACGGCTCCCCCGCGCTGCAAGGCGTGTCGCTCGGCGTCCGCGAGGGCGAGATCCTCGCCGTGAGCGGCCCGCACGGCAGCGGCAAGACGACGCTGCTGCGGTGCCTGTCCGGACTGGTCCGGCCGCAGGACGGCGAGGTGTGGTTCAACAGCGCGCCGGTGCACACCATGGGCCCGCTCAAGCGCGAGCGACTGCGCCGCGACCGCTTCGGCTGGATCGACCCCGCCCCCGTGCTCGTCCCGGAACTCAACGCCTGGGAGAACGCCGCCCTCCCCCTCATGCTGCGCGGCACCGGCCGGCGCCGGGCCCGGACCGCCGCCCTGGAGTGGCTGGAACGCCTCGACGTCGGCGCGAAGGCCCGCCGTCGCCCGCACGAACTCCAGCAGGCCGAACGGCAGCGCGTCTGCATCGCCCGCGCGCTCGCCGTCGCCCCGGCGGTCCTCTTCGCCGACGAACCGACGGCCCCCCTGCACCGCGCCGACCGCGCCCACGTCCTGCGGACACTCACCACGGCGGCCCGCTCGCACGGCATCACGGTCCTGCTCGCCACGCACGACGCGCAGACCGCCGCCCTCGCGGACCGCACGGTCTCACTGCTGGACGGACGGCGGGTGCGGACCGTGCACCTGCCGCCGGTCGCCGAGGCGACCGGGGCAAACGGGGCAACGGGTGCACGGGAAGCCCCCGGGGCCTCCGGGGCCTCCTCCGGAACGGAAGGCCGGGCGGCGTGCTCACTCTCCGCATGACCCGCGCCGCCCACCTCGCCGTCCACCTGCGCCGCCTGCTGGTCGCGGTGGCCTCGGCGGGCACCGGCTTCCTGCTGCTGTGCGCCCTCGGCCACGCGCTGACCCATCCCGGCACCCCCGGCTCCGCCGCCCTCCGCCTGGCCTGGTGCGCGGCGCCGCTGGCCGCCACGGTGCACTTCGCCGCCGCCGTGGCCCGCACCGACCCCGGCACCCGGCCCCGCCCCGGGCTCTCGGCGATCGGCCTGGGCCCCGGCCGCCTGATGGCCGTCTCGGCGGCGACCACGGCCCTGTCGGCGGCGCTCGGCTCGGTGGCGGCCCTGCTCTGTTTCCTCCAGCTGCGCGGCGACCTGACCGGCAGCCCGGTCGGCGGCGACCTGACCGGCGCCCTGGCCGTCGGCCAGCCCCTCCCCGTACCGGCGGCGCTGACCCTGCTGACCCTGGTACCGGCCACGGCGTCGGCCGCGGTCGCCTTGACGCTGCGCCCCCGCGACCCCCGCACCGCGCCGGCCGCCGGCGCACGCCGCTACGGCCGCTTCGGTGCGTACGGGTGGGGCGCGGCCCGCGAGACCTTCGGCGCCTACGGCCGCTTCGGTGCCCGCTGGGCCCCGGCGCCGGCCCCCGCGGGAGGCGGCGCGCCGCACCCCACCCCACCCACGGGCGGCCCCGGCTCCGGGACGGTACGGGCGGACGCCCAGGGCCCCGCCTTGGGCGGGAGCACCCCGCAGGCGCAGGTCGCCGTCGCCGGCCTCCCGGCCGCAGCGGGCGCCCCACCGCCGGACGCCGTTCCCGCGGACACCCCCCGGCCCCGGGGCACCGCCGCCCTCCCCCGGGACACCGCCGCCCTCCCCTGGGGCGTCGCCGTACTCACCGCGGGCCTCGCCGTCGAGACCTACGCCGGCATCACGGCCGCCGGCACCACCCCCTCCGCCGGCGTCCTCGCCGGCTGGGCCCTCACCGCCCTGGGCCTCGCCCTGGCCGGCCCCGGCCTCACCCACCTGTGCGGCCGGCTGCTCCAGGCCGTCCGCCCCGGCGCCCTGCGGCTGCTGGCCGGCCGCGTACTGATGGAGGAGTCGCACCGCATCGGCCGCCCCCTCGGTGTCGTCTGCGCCGTGGCCTCCGCGGCCTACGCGGCGGCCACGCTGTCCGACGCGGGCGGACCGGGCTTCGGCACCCTGCGCACCCTCGGCGGCCTGCTCGTGGCCGGCTGCACGGTGGCCACCCTCCTCACCGCGGCCGTCGAGGCCCGACACGCCCGCGCCGACACCACCGACGCCCTGCTGCGGCTGGGCGCACCCCCGGCGACCCTGCGCGCCGCCGCCGTCGTACGCGCCGGTGCCCTGCTCGCCCTGTTCGGCCCGCTGACCCTGATCGTCGCGCAGCTGGCCTCGCTGCCCCTGGCCCACTGACTCCGCGGAGAAGTTCTCGAAAGAACTCGAAGAAAAGGGCGAACCGGCGATGAGTTCCGGGCGCCTCCCGCGTCTACCCCTTCGAACGGCACGACAAGAGCAGGACACCGACGGGAGTGGCCCCCCATGTACCAGCAGATGATCTTCGTGAACCTGGTGACCAACGACCTCGACGCCTCGAAGAGGTTCTTCACCGGGCTCGGCTACGAGATCAACGCTCAGTTCAGCGACGACAGCACGGCGTCCATCCCGCTCAGCGAGACCATCGTCGTGATGGTGCACACCCCGGAGAAGTACCGCCAGTTCACGAAGAAGGACATCGTGGACTCGACGAAGAGCAGCGAGGTGCTGCTCGCGCTGAGCGCCGAGAGCCGCGAGAAGGTCGACGAGCTGGTGGAGAAGGCGGTCGCGGCCGGCGGCTCGGTCTCCGGCGAGACCCAGGACCACGGGTTCATGTACGGCCGTGCCTTCGACGACGTCGACGGCCACACCTTCGAGGTCGTCTGGATGGACCCGGCGGCCGTCGAGGGCTGAGCGGACCGCACGCCTAGCATGGGCGGGTGGATCCGACGACACCCGCCCAGCCCCAGCCCCAGCCCCAGTCCCAGCCCCAGTCCCACCACGCGTCGCACGACCGGGAGATCGAGAGCCTCGCCGAGTTCGACCGGGTCGTCTCGGCGCACGGCACGCTCGCCCACTACCGCGTCCAGGCCGTCGACCTGACGGCCCGTACGGACGCCCTGATGTCCGCGGATCCCACGGGCGCCGTCTTCCTCGGCTGCCCGATGGACCCCGGGGCGGCCGCCCGGGTGCGCGCCGCGGGCGCCCTGGTCTTCCCGCCCATACCGGGCCTGCCCTTCAACCCGTACCGAGGCAGCGTCTACTCCCCCGACGAGCTGTACGCCCGTCTCGGCGAGGGGTACGAGGCGACCCCGGACGCGCTCGCCCACGACTGGTTCCGGCGGACCAGGACGGACGGCGACGTCTTCGCCTCCATGCTGCGCGCGATCCACGACGACGCGGTCTCCGACGCGGTCGACGAACTCCTCGCCGGCGACCCGGTGGTGGGCGTCATGGGCGGTCACGCCATGGCACGCGGCACCAAGGAGTACGCGGGCGCCGCGCGCCTGGGCCGCGAGCTGGCCCGCGCCGGGTTCACCGTGGCCACCGGCGGCGGGCCGGGTGCGATGGAGGCGGCGAACCTCGGCGCCTACGCGGCCCCGTTCGACGACGGGATGCTGGACGACGCCCTGCTGCTCCTCGCCGAGGTCGCGTCGTTCACGCCGTCGGTCACCGACTGGGCGCGGTCCGCGTTCGAGGTGCGTGACCGCTGGCCCGGAGGCGGCACCTCGGTCGGCGTCCCGACCTGGTTCTACGGCCACGAGCCGCCCAACGCCTTCGCGTCCCGCATCGCCAAGTACTTCGCCAACGCCACCCGCGAGGACGGCCTGCTGGCCCGCTCGAACGCGGGCGTGGTCTTCCTGCCGGGCGCCGCCGGCACCGTACAGGAGATCTTCGACAACGCGACGCCGAACTACTACGAGTCGCGGGGCGCGCCCACGCCGATGGTGCTGGTGGACCGGGCGCACTGGACGGAGCGGCTGCCTGCGTGGCAGCTGCTCACCTCGCTCGCCGGGGGCCGGACGATGGAGTCCCGGATCGCGCTGGTCGACCGGATCGAGGAGGCTCCCGGGGCGCTGAAACGTCTCGGCGGTTAATAAGACGGCAAAGCCAACGCCCTTGAAGGGCATATGCGTTGACACTGCTTATGCATCACTTATAAACCAGTGAAGCTCATGGGTGTGCTGATGCCGCTCCGGCGAGTGTCGGCACCCTCTTCACCCCCCGCATCTGCGCTCCCGTAAAGGACAAACGTGGCAGTCCTGTCCATACTCAGCCGCACCGCGTCACGCCGCGGCGTGCGCGCCCTCGGCGTCGCCTCCGCCTCGGTGGCCCTGGCAGTCGGCGCCGCCGGCAACGCCCTCGCCTGCGACATCAGCGAGTTCTCCGCCGCCGCCAAGTGCGAGGGCGGCAAGGGCGTCATCACCGTCACCGACGTGGACCCCGCCGGCATCCCCGCCACCATCACCGTCCACCTGCAGAACAACGGCGCCGACCTGGAGAAGGTCGGCGAGCAGGTGGTCAAGGGCTCGCGCGAGGGCACCACCGTCACCTTCGCCGCGGACTGGAAGCCGAACGCCGAGTACCGCATCCACGTCAAGGCCGACAAGTACGTCGACGAGGACATCAAGCCCAACCTCGTGACCCCGTCGACCCCCTGCGCGACGGAGGACACTCCGGCCCCGACGCCGTCGGAGAGCTCCTCCACCCCGGCCGAGGAGACGCAGACGCCCGCCCCGGCGCCGTCCACGTCCGCCCCGGCCGCCCCGGCCCCGGCTCCCGAGGAGAGCGAGAGCACCGCTCCGGCGTCCGCGCCGAGCAACGCACCGTCCCCGGCGGCCGGTGACTCCAACCTCGCCGAGACCGGTGCCAACTCCAACACCGGCATGATCGCCGGCATCGCGGCGGCCCTGGTCGCCCTCGGTGGCGGCGCGGTCTTCTTCGGCCTGCGCCGTCGCGGAGCGAACAGCAACCGCTGACGTCCCGCACCGCCGTACGCGGGTACGCGCACAGGCACCAACGGTGGCCCGTCCCCGGCAGGGGGCGGGCCACCGTCGTGCTCAGCCGAAGGTCGTCTTCGCCGGCCGGAGTTCCAGCAGCTCCCGGTCGCCGAGCACCTGGAGCCCCGGGGACTCCGGCGGCAGCCGGCGGTAGAAGGCCAGCAGCACCTCCGTGAGCGGCCCCCGCAGCGCCACGGTCGCCTTCTCGTGACCGCGGCGCCAGGTGACGCCCTCGTCGGGGAGTTCGACGAGCCATTCGGCTTTCAGCCCGGCGGGGGCGCCGGTGGCGTGCAGGTGGATGCTCCGGCCCGGGGCCCGCAGCTCCTTCGCCGGCCCGTCCGGGAGGACCCGCTGCACGAACCGCACGATCTCCAGCCACTCGTCGAGTCACCCTACGATCGGGGCGCTCCCCCGAGCACGACGGTTTCCGCCGCGTCGAACTCCACGCCCACCCGATCGCCCACCTCGGGTGCCGCCCGCAGCGCGCACGCCGCCTCCAGACGCGGCGCGTCCTCGGGCTGGAGGTGGACGCTGACGTGGGTGCCCCGGAAGGTGCGGGCCGTGACCGTGCAGCGCAGGCCCTCGCCGGCGGGCACCAGAAGGACCCCGGCGGGCCGGACGAGCAGGTCCCGCGTCCCCTGCGGGGCGTCCTCGGCGACCGGCACCTTGCCCCACGGCGTGTGCGCCGCCTGCCCGGTGACGGTGGCGCCGACCACGTTGTCGAAGCCGAGGAAACGGGCCACGAACGCGTCCGCCGGCCGCTGCCACACCTCGAGCGGCGTCCCCGACTGGGCGATCCGCCCGTCCCGCATCACCACGACCCGGTCGGCGAGCGCGAAGGCCTCGCCCTGGTCGTGCGTCACGGCGAGCACGGTGGTGCCCAACCGGCCGAACAGCTCCCGCAGTTCCACCACCAGGCGCTCCCGCAACGAGCGGTCGAGCTGGCCGAGCGGCTCGTCCAGCATCAGCAGCCGGGGGCTCGGCGCGAGCGCGCGGGCCAGCGCCACCCGCTGCTGCTCGCCTCCGGACAGCGCGGCGACGGACCGGCGGGCGGCACCCGGCAGCCCGACCAGCTCCAGCAACTCGCCCACCCGTTCCCGCTGTTCGGCCCGGGAGGCGCCGCGCATCCGGGGTCCGAAGGCGATGTTCCCGGCCACGTCCCGCTGCGGGAACAACTGGTGGTCCTGGAACATCAGCCCGACCTCGCGCCGGTGCGCGGGCACCCCGGACTGGTCCCGCCCGTCCAGCATCACCCTCCCGGCGTCGAGCGGCTGGAGCCCGGCGACCACCCGCAGCAGCGTCGACTTGCCGCTCCCACTGGGGCCGAGCACGCACACCACCTCGTGCTCGGACACCTCCAGGTCCACGGCGTCGAGCACGGCCCGTCCGCCGAAGGAGACGGTCGCGCCCGCAAGGCTCAGCAGCATCCCTAGAACTCCCCGCTCCGGTCGGTCCGCAGCCGCTCCAGCACCACCAGGGCCACGGCGCACACCAGCATCAGAATCGTCGAAAGGGCCATGGCCTGGCCGTAGTTCAGGTCCCCGGGCCGTCCCAACAGCCGGGCCACGGCGACCGGCAGCGTCGGGTGGTCGGGCCGCGCGATGAACACGGTCGCGCCGAACTCCCCGAGCGACACCGCGAAGGCGAACCCGGCCGCGACCAGCAGGGCCCGGCGCACCATCGGCAGGTCCACCTCCCGCCACACCCGCCAGGGCGAGGCCCCGAGCACCGCCGCGGCCTCCCGCAGCCGTACGTCCACCGCCCGCAGCACCGGCAGCATCGTGCGTACGACGAAGGGGACGCCGACCAGCGCCTGCGCGAGCGGCACCAGGATCCAGGACGACCTGAGGTCCAGCGGGGGTTCGTCCAGCGCGATCAGGAAGCCGAAGCCGACCGTCACGGCGGACACCCCGAGCGGCAGCATCAGCAGCGCGTCGAAACCGCGCACGAAACGGCCCGCGTCGCGCCGGGTGAGCGCGGCCGCGGCCAGCGCGCCGATCACCACGGCGACGGCGGTGGCGGCGACGGCGTACTGCAGGGAGTTGCCGACCGCCTCGATGGGCGGGACGAGGAAGGTACCGCCGTCCTCGCGGGTCAGTGCCCGGTAGTAGCCGAAGCCGGGCGCGCCCAGCGAGCGCCGCACCAGTACGGCGAGCGGCAGCAGGACGAGCCCGGCGACGGTGACCAGCACCCCGGCCAGCAGCGCCCACTGCCCGGCCCCGCGCGGCCTGCGCGCGGTCGCGGCGGCGTCCACCAGCCGCAGGGCCGTCTCCCGCCGCCGTACCGTCCAGGCGTGCACGGCGAGGACGGCGGCGACCGCCGCGAACTGGATGATCGTCAGTACGGCGGCCGTGGACAGGTCGAAGAGCTGCGAGGTCTGCCGGTAGATCTCCACCTCCAGGGTGGAGAAGGTGGGCCCGCCGAGGATCTGGACGACGCCGAAGGAGGTGAAGGTGAACAGGAACACCATCAGCGCGGCGGCGGCCACGGCGGGCGCGAGCGCCGGCAGCGCGACCGTCCGCCAGGCGGTGAGGCGGGACGCGCCGAGCATCCGTGCCGCCTCCTCCTGCCGCGGGTCGAGCTGCGACCACAGACCGCCGACGGTGCGTACGACGACCGCGTAGTTGAAGAAGACGTGCGCGAGCAGGATCGCCCACACGGTGGTGTCCAGCCGCAGGCCCCACAGCTCGTCGAGCAGCCCGCCCCGGCCGACCAGCGCCAGGAACGCCGTGCCGACGACGACCGTCGGCAGCACGAAGGGCACGGTCACCACGGCCCGCAGGAACTGCTTGCCGGGGAAGTCGAGGCGGGCGAAGACGTACGCGCCGGGCAGGGCGATCAGCAGGGTGAGCGCGGTGGAGGCCAGTGCCTGCCAGGTGGTGAACCACAGCACGTGCCGCACGTCGGGCTGCGCGAGCACGTCCACGAGCCGCCCGAACCGCCAGGACCCGTCGATCTCCAGCCCGCGCGCGACGATCGCGGCGACGGGGTAGGCGAAGAAGAGCGCGAAGAACGCGACGGGCACGGTCATCAGGGCGAGTCGCGCCGCGCCCCCGCGCGACGCCCTCGCCCTGCCGGCCGCCTCGCTCACTTCAGTACGAGCGAGGTCCACGACTTGACCCACTGGTCGCGGTGGGCGGCGATCTTCGCCGCGTCCATGGTCTCGGGGTCCTCGGCCTGCGGACCGAACTTCCGGAACGCCTCGGGGATCCGCGCGCCCTCGCGCACCGGGTAGACGAACATGTTCAGCGGCATGTCGTCCTGGAACCGCTTGCTGATGAGGAAGTCCAGGAGCGCCTTGCCGCCCTCCGGGTTCCCGGCGTTGCTCAGCAGACCGGCGTACTCGACCTGGCGGAAGCAGGTGCCCCGGGCCACGCCCGTCGGCGCGGTGGCCGGCTGCGGGTCGGCGTAGATCACCTCGGCGGGCGGGGACGAGGCGTAGGAGACGACGAGCGGACGGTCGCCCTTGGCCTTCCTGCCGCCGGACGAGCCGGAGAACTCCTCGTTGTACGCCTGCTCCCAGCTGTCGACGACCTTGACGCCGTTCGCCTCCAGCTTCTTCCAGTAGTCCTGCCAGCCGTCGTCGCCGTACCTCGCGGCGGTGCCGAGCAGGAAGCCGAGGCCGGGCGAAGAACTGCCCGCGTTCTCGGTGACGAGGAGGTTCCTGTACGCGGGCTCGGTCAGGTCGTCGAAGGAGTCCGGCGGGGTCAGCCCGCGCTCGCTGAAGTACGCCTTGTCGTAGTTCACGCAGACGTCACCGGTGTCGACGGGGGTGACCCGGTGCTCGTCCTGGTCGGCCCGGTACTCGGGGAGGACCAGGTCGGAGCCCTTCGCCTCGTAGGGCTGGAAGATCCCGTTGTCGAGCGCGCGGGAGAGCAGGGTGTTGTCGACACCGAAGAGGACGTCGCCCTGGGGGTTGTCCTTGGTGAGCACGGCCTTGTTGACGGCCTGCCCGGCGTCGCCGTCCTTCAGCACCCTGACCTGGTAGCCGGAACTCTTCTCGAAGGCGGCGACGACCTCCTCGGACGCGGCCCACGAGTCGTGGCTGACGAGGGTGACGGTTCTGGAGTCGCCGGAACCCCCTGCGTCGCCGTCGGACGATCCGCACGCGGTCAGGCCGCCGGCCAGGCCGAGTCCGAGGGCCAGGGCGGTGGCCTTCCTGGTGATGCTCATTGCATTCCTCCTGGGTGACCAGGAGAAGACGCGGCCCCGCCCGGAACCCCTGGCGAGGGTCCCGGGCAGGGCGCAACAGCTCGAGTGGTGACCGATCTCCCTACCCAGAATGACCTGGGCCAGGTTCGGAGGGTCTGCGGCCCGGTGCCGCACTCTCAGCGCTGTGGCGCTCCCCTGTCGGAATATGAAGATGTACTTCCGTGTGAAGTCGCCGTACGACGGTGTACGACGCCGGTCAGGTTACCGCTCGCCGGCGGCGAGCTGACCACACGCCCCGTCGATCTCCTGGCCACGGGTGTCCCGGATCGTCACCGGCACACCGTGCGCCGCGATCGCCTCCACGAACGCCTTCTCGTCCTCGGGCCGCGAGGCGGTCCACTTCGAGCCGGGCGTGGGGTTGAGCGGGATGAGGTTGACGTGCACGGGCCTGCCCTTGAGCAGCCGCCCGAGCCGGTCACCGCGCCAGGCCTGGTCGTTGATGTCCCGGATCAGCGCGTACTCGATCGACAGCCGGCGCCCCGACCGCTCCGCGTACGCGAACCCGGCGTCCAGCACCTCGCGCACCTTCCACCGCGTGTTGACCGGGACGAGGGTGTCGCGCAGCTCGTCGTCCGGCGCGTGCAGGGAGACGGCGAGACGGCACTTGAAGCCCTCGTCGGCGAAACGGTGGATCGCCGGGACGAGGCCGACCGTGGAGACGGTGATGCCGCGCTGGGACAGGCCCAGTCCGTCGGGCTCGGGATCGGTGAGCCGGCGGATGGAGCCGACGACGCGGTTGTAGTTGGCGAGGGGCTCGCCCATGCCCATGAACACGATGTTGCTGAGCCGGGCCGGTCCCCCGGGGACCTCCCCGTCCCTGAGCGCCCGCATCCCGTCCACGATCTGGTGCACGATCTCGGCGGTGGACAGGTTCCGGTCCAGGCCCGCCTGCCCCGTGGCGCAGAACGGGCAGTTCATGCCGCAGCCCGCCTGGGAGCTGATGCACATGGTCACCCGGTCCGGGTAGCGCATGAGGACCGACTCGACGAGCGTCCCGTCGAACAGCTTCCACAGCGTCTTGCGCGTGGTGCCCTGGTCGGTCGACAGATGCCGGACGACCGACATCAGCTCGGGCAGCAGCGCCTCCTGGAGCCCGCGGCGCGAACCGGCCGGGATGTCCGTCCACTGCTCGGGGGCGTGCGCGTACCGCGCGAAGTAGTGCTGCGAGAGCTGCTTGGCACGGAACGGCTTCTCGCCGATCGCGGCGACGGCCTCCTTCCGCTCGGCGGGCGTGAGGTCGGCGAGGTGCCGCGGCGGCTTCTTGACTCCGCGCGGGGCGACGAATGTGAGTTCTCCGGGCTTAGGCATGACTCAACCAGTGTCGCAGATCGTCTCCGGGGCGTTTCACGCCGACGGGAGCGGGACGCGTCTCACGGCGTGATGCCGTCCAGGAGGTTCAGGACGGCCCGGACGAGCCGGCTCCTGCGGCGGTGTGCGGGGGCGCAGTACTGGCGTCTTCTCCAGCGCCGCGGCCGGGTCACCGGCGCTCCGCACCAGTCGCACGTGCGCGTCCTGTTCCGCCGTACCCCGAACATGGTTCCCCCTGCCCCCGGAGACGGCCGGTGCCCGCCGTCCCGGGGGACGGCGGGCACCGGCCGCCGGAAAGACGAGCGGTCCGTCAGCCGGACCCGACGAAGATCACCAGCAGCAGCCACACCACCGGCGCCGTCGGCAGCAGCGAGTCCAGGCGGTCCATGATGCCGCCGTGGCCCGGAAGCAGCGTGCCCATGTCCTTGATGCCGAGGTCCCGCTTGATCATGGACTCGCCGAGGTCGCCCAGCGTGGCGCTGACGGCGACCGCGAGGCCGAGCAGCAGGCCCTGCCACCAGGCGCCGCCGTCGATCAGGAACTGCATGCACAGCGCGCCCGCCACCATCGCGAACGCCACCGCCCCCAGCAGGCCCTCGCGGGTCTTGCCGGGGCTGATGCGCGGGGCGAGCTTGGTCCGGCCGAACCGCCAGCCGACCGCGTAGGCGCCGGTGTCGCTGACGACCGTCAGCAGCAGGAAGACCAGGACACGCCACGCGCCGTCGTCCGCCATCAGCATCATCGCGACGAAGGTGGCCAGGAACGGCACGTAGAACGCCGCGAACAGGCCCGCCGTGACGTCCCTGAGATATCCCTCCGGCGGCTCGGTCATCCGCCACATCAGCACCGCGAGCGCCGTGAGAGCCATGGCGACCCACGCACCCTCGGAACCCCGTACATACCCGGCGACCACCATCGCCGCGCCGCCGATCGCCAGCGGCACGAGGGGCGCCTTGATGCCCTTGCGCTCCTCCAGCCGCTTGGTCAGCTCCCACAGGCCCACCACGACGGCGACCGCGACCACGCCGACGAAGACGGCCTTGACGACGAACAGCGACGCGATGATGACCACGCCGAGCCCGACACCAACCCCTATGGCGGCACCCAGGTCACGCCCCGCGGTCTTCTTCTGCGGCTGAGGCTGCGCCGGCTGGGGGGCGTCGGGCATGGGCTCCGGATTCTGCGGCACCGCCCCGTACGGCTGCGCCGACGGGTTCTCGTCGCGGTGGGTGCTGCCGCGATACGGCTCGTCGCGGAACGGCTCGTCCCGGAACAGGGGACCGCTCAGCCGAGCGGCCCCCCGGTCGTCATCCTGGTCTCCGCCGTGTTCGGGTACGTCGGGCACGATGGGCATGGGGCGAGTCTGCTGCGCGTGGTGCGCATCGTACGCGGGACCCGCCGGGGCAGCGCCCTGGACAGGTCCCTGGTCGGACGGCCCCCAGTACCCGGCTTGTGGCGGCGCTCCCCAGGAAGAGTCGTTCATCAGACCTCGAGCAGCTCCGCTTCCTTGTGCTTCAGGAGCTCGTCCACCTGGGCGACGTACTTGGCGGTGGTGTCGTCGAGCTCCTTCTCGGCACGACGGCCCTCGTCCTCGCCGACCTCGCCGTCCTTGACCATCTTGTCGATGGCGTCCTTGGCCTTGCGGCGCACGGAGCGGATCGAGACCTTGGCGTCCTCGCCCTTGCTCTTGGCGACCTTGATGTAGTCGCGGCGGCGCTCCTCGGTGAGCTCGGGGAACACCACCCGGATGATGTTGCCGTCGTTGCTGGGGTTGACGCCCAGGTCGGAGTCGCGGATCGCCTGTTCGATGTTGCGCAGGGCGCTCTTGTCGAAGGGGGTCACCACGGCCATGCGCGGCTCGGGCACGGAGAACGAGGCCAGCTGGTTGATCGGCGTCAGCGCGCCGTAGTAGTCGGCCACGATCTTGTTGAACATCGCCGGGTGCGCACGGCCGGTGCGGATCGCGGCGAAGTCCTCCTTGGCGACCACGACGGCCTTCTCCATCTTCTCCTCGGCCTCGAGGAGGGTCTCTTCGATCACCACTTGCTCCTGCGTGTCTTGAGTAGGCCCGGCTGCGGTTCCCTGTCGGGGCGGCGGCCGGCTGCGTCGCGTTCTTCCTGCACGGTTCCCGACCGGCGGGACATTGTCCATCCCCCGGCCCGGTCCCGTCCCGTCCGTCCCCCGGACAGGTGGCGTCCGCGGACAGGGGGTGCTTCTCCGGTCAGTCCCGGTTGCCTTGGTCACCCACAAGCGTGCCGATCTTCTCACCCTTGACGGCGCGGGCGATATTGCCCTCCTTCAGCAGCTCGAAGACCACGATCGGGAGGCTGTTGTCGCGGCAGAGCGTGACGGCCGTCGCGTCGGCGACCTTCAGGTCACGGGTGATGACCTCGCCGTACCCGAGCGCGTCGAACTTCACGGCGTCCGGGTTGGTCTTCGGGTCGGAGTCGTAGACCCCGTCCACGCCGTTCTTGCCCATGAGCAGTGCCTCGGCGTCGATCTCGAGGGCGCGCTGGGCGGCCGTGGTGTCGGTCGAGAAGTAGGGCATGCCCATGCCAGCGCCGAAGATGACCACGCGGCCCTTCTCCAGGTGGCGCACGGCGCGCAGCGGGATGTAGGGCTCGGCGACCTGGCCCATGGTGATGGCGGTCTGCACGCGGCAGTCGACGCCCTCCTTCTCCAGGAAGTCCTGGAGGGCCAGGCAGTTCATCACGGTGCCGAGCATGCCCATGTAGTCGGAACGGGCGCGGTCCATGCCACGCACCTGCAGCTCGGCGCCGCGGAAGAAGTTGCCGCCGCCGATGACGATCGCGATCTGCGCGCCGTCCCGGACGACGGCCGCGATCTCACGGGCGATGGCGTGCACCACGTCGGGGTCGACGCCCAGGCCACCACCGCCGGAGAACGCCTCTCCGGACAGCTTCAGCATGAAGCGGCCGCGTACTTTGCCGTCGTCGCTCTTCTCGGCCTTGGTGGTCATGGAGATCTCGCCTCTTTTACGTGGGTCACACACACGAAGAAGGCCACTGCCGGTGGGGGCGTGATTCGCATCCCGTACGCGGCAATGGCCTCCTCGTCAGATCTGCTGTCGTCCGCCGCCACGCGCGCGTGCGCCAGGGCATGCGCGAACGGCGCCGACGGCTGCTGCCGACCCTACCGGGGTCGAGCGTCCGTCGCGGTACGGACTCAGATGCCGACCTTGATGCGCGAGAAGCGCTTCAGGGCGACACCGGCCTCGTCCAGCACCTTCTGGACGGACTTCTTGTTGTCCAGGGCGTAGGGCTGGCCGAGCAGGGTGGCGTCCTTGAAGAAGCCGTTGAGGCGACCCTCGACGATCTTCGGCAGGGCGGCCTCGGGCTTGCCCTCGGCGCGGGTGGTCTCCTCGGCGACGCGGCGCTCGGACTCGACGACCTCGGCCGGCACGTCCTCCTTGGAGAGGTACTTCGGCGCGAAGGCGGCGATGTGCTGGGCGACGCCCTTGGCGAGCTCGGCGTTCGGCTTGTCCAGCTCGACGAGGACACCGATCTGCGGGGGCAGGTCGGGCATCGTGCGGTGCATGTACGCGGTCACGAAGCCGCCGGAGAACTGCGCGAAGCGGTCCAGGACGATCTTCTCGCCGAGGTTGGCGTTGGCCTCGTCCACGAAGGCCTGCACAGTCTTGCCGGGCTCGATCTCGGAGGCGAGCAGCGCCTCGATGTCGGCCGGGGAGGCCTTGGCGACGTGCTCGGCGATGGCCGTGGCGACGTTCTGGAACTTGTCGCCCTTGGCGACGAAGTCCGTCTCGCACTTCAGCTCGACGAGGACACCCGAGGTGTTGTCGTCGGCGATGATCGAGACGACGGCACCGTTCTCGGCAGAGCGGCCCTCGCGCTTGGCGACGCCCTTCTGGCCCTTGATGCGGAGCGCCTCGACGGCCTTCTCGACGTTGCCCTCGGCCTCGTCCAGCGCCTTCTTGCAGTCCATCATGCCGGCGCCCGTGAGCTCACGGAGCTTCTTGACGTCGGCGGCGGTGTAGTTCGCCATGATTTCTGGAATCTCTCTCGAAGTCTGAAGATCTACGGGCGCCGGACGGCGGGGGCTTCGTGGGCCCCCGCCGTCCAGAACCCGAAGGTGGTGAGGGGTCAGGCCTGCTCGGCGTCCGCGGCAGGGGCCTCGGCGGCGGGAGCCTCGGCGGCGGGAACCTCGGCAGCCGCGGTCTCCTCGGCCGGAGCCTCGGCGGCAGGAGCCTCTTCGGCCGGCTTCTCGGCCTCGGCGGCGGGCGCCTCCTCGGCCTTCTTCTCGCCCTCGAGCAGGTCGCGCTCCCACTCGGCGAGCGGCTCGCCCGCGGCCTTGTCGCCCTCGGCGGCCTTGCCGGCACCGGAACGGGCGATGAGGCCCTCGGCGACGGCGTCGGCGATCACGCGGGTGAGCAGGGTGACGGAGCGGATCGCGTCGTCGTTGCCCGGGATCTTGTAGTCGACCTCGTCGGGGTCGCAGTTGGTGTCGAGGATGGCGACGACCGGGATGTTGAGCTTCCGGGCCTCGCCGACCGCGATGTGCTCCTTCTTGGTGTCCACGATCCAGACGGCGCTGGGCACCTTGGACATCTCGCGGATACCGCCGAGGGTCTTCTCCAGCTTGGCCTTCTCGCGGGAGAGGACCAGCAGCTCCTTCTTGGTGAGGCCGGAGGCGGCCACGTCCTCGAAGTCGATCTGCTCGAGCTCCTTCAGGCGCTGCAGGCGCTTGTAGACGGTCGAGAAGTTGGTGAGCATGCCGCCCAGCCAGCGCTGGTTGACGTAGGGCATGCCGACGCGGGTGGCCTGCTCGGCGATGGCCTCCTGCGCCTGCTTCTTCGTGCCGACGAACATGACCGTGCCGCCGTGGGCAACGGTCTCCTTGACGAACTCGTAGGCGCGGTCGATGTACGACAGCGACTGGAGCAGGTCGATGATGTAGATGCCGTTGCGCTCCGTGAAGATGAAGCGCTTCATCTTCGGGTTCCAACGACGGGTCTGGTGACCGAAGTGGACGCCGCTCTCCAGCAGCTCCCGCATCGTGACGACGGCCATGGCCGTATCTCCTTGTGTTTCTCGGTTGTGCCGCGCGAGCCGGACGGCTCCCGCGCCTGACGCCCGTGATGCGCCTGCCGCAAGGGACCGAGGGGCGCTGACACGAGCCTTGACGGGCCTCGTGTCGGGGCGTGCGAAGTCGACCCGGTGACCCGGATCGCCATCAGAAGTGTACGGGACCCGCGGGGTACCGGGTGACGCGGCTGTCCACAACCCGGTGCGTGGTCCACAGGGCCGAGCGGGGGCGGATCCCGGTGCGGGACGGTTCACCGCATGCGAGCGAGGCGACGGGTGAATGCGTGCGGGTGGGCGGGGCTGTCGGCGGCGGTGTCGCTGTTGTCGGTCGTGATGCTCCCGGGGCCGTCACGCCCCGTGCCGTCGGTGGCGTCAGCGGCGGGAGTGCCGACCGCGGCGACCATGACGGTGACGGGAGCGACGGCGGGGGGAGTGACGGCAGCGGGAGTGGCGGTGGCGGCCGGGGGTGCCGGAGGGCTTCCTGATCCGGCGGTGCCCACCGTGGCCGCCTTCTGGCCGGTCGGCGGCCGGCCCCCGGTCCTGCGGGGATGGGAGGCCCCGACGACCCCGTACGGCCCCGGCCACCGCGGCGTCGACCTCGCCGCGGCGGCCGGGGCCGCGGTACGGACGGTGGCGGCGGGGAGGGTGTCCTTCGCGGGGCGGGTGGCGGGCAGGGGCGTCGTCTCGGTGGAACTGACGGGGACGGGTGATCCACCCCTGCGGACGACGTACGAGCCGGTCGAGGCGTCGGTGAAGAAGGGCGACGAGGTCGCGGCGGGCGACGCGCTCGGCGCGGTCGAGCCGTCGGGGTCCCACTGCGCGAACTGCCTGCACTGGGGCCTGCTGCGAGGCGACGTCTACCTGAACCCGCTGTCCCTGCTGCCCCCGTGGCTGCTCGGCGGGGGCCCGTCGAGACTCCTGCCGGTCCTGGGGGTCCCTCTGCCGTCCGCTGTCGGCACGGATGCCGCCGGGGCGGCTCGGACGGACGCGGACGAACTCGGACGAACTCGGACGGACTCGGACGGCACTCCACACGGCGAGACGTCCCGGACGGGCAACCGAGGGCGCGGGCGGGGGACGAACGCTGAGGGCGCGGGGCGGAGAGGGGCGATGAGGGCCCGGACCGGGGGCGGGCGCTGAAGGCGCGGGGCGGGGCCGGGGCGGCCGGGGCGGGCGCTGAAAGACGCGGGGCTGGTCGTGGTACGCGGCGGGCCTCGACGGCAGCGCCTCGCTCCGGGAGGAGCGGGGCACCGGTGCGCATCAGTCCATCGCGCCGGGTGGCGCACCCGCACCGGAGTCAACGCGTCGGACGCGCCGGGACACCGGGCACACCGGGCACGCCGGGGCGCCCGATCGCCGCGGGCGGTCAGCCCCGCACGCCCCGCAGTGCCATGGAGACCGCCGCCTCCGTGATCTCCGTCGGGTCCTCCGCCGCGCCCAGCTCGATCCGCCGCACGGCCGCGTCCACGACCCCCTGCAGCAGCATCGCCGCGAGCCGCGGCTGCCCGTGCCCCAGTTCGCCCAGCGCCTCGACGATCATCGCGATCAGCCCGCCGTGTGCCGCCCGGATCTTCTCCCTCGCGCCGGCGTCCAGCTCGCTCGCCGAGATGGCCACGACGGCCCGGTGCCGCCGGTCCCCGACCAGTTCGAGCTGCTTGCGCACGTACGCCTCGACCTTGGCCCCGGCGGACGGCTCGCGCTCCATCGCCGCCTCGACCTCCGCGGCCCAGACCGGGAAGTCGACGGCGCACAGCTCCTCGACGACCGCGGCCCGCGACCGGAAGTACTCGTAGACGGACGAACGGGCGAGACCCGTCCGTTCGGCGAGGGCGGGGAAGGTCAGCGCCTCCGTTCCGCCGTCGGACAGCAGGGAGCGTGCCGCGTCCAGCAGGGCGGCACGCTGCATCGACCGGTGCTCGGCCACGGAGGCCGCTCGAATCCTTGGCACGTCCCCACTTTACGGACGCACCCCGCCGTACGGGAGTCACTCACCCGGTCGCGTACCCGCCGCCGGGTCGCCGGCAGTACCGACGGCAGGTCGGAGACCCTGGTCAGCGGCCGAATCCCGCCAGCTTGCCCCGCAGCTGCAACACGGACTTGGTGTGGATCTGGCTGACTCGGCTCTCCGTCACACCGAGCACGTTCCCGATCTCGGCGAGCGTGAGCCCCTCGTAGTAGTACAGGGTGACGACGGTCTTCTCCCGCTCGGGCAACGTGTTGATCGCCCGCGCCAGGAGCCGCCGCAGCTCCCGGTCCTCGGCGACCTCCACCGGGTTGTCGGCGGCGGTGTCCTCCAGGGTGTCCATGAGGCTCAGCCGGCCCCCGCCCTCACCGCCCGCGTGCAGCAGTTCCTCCAGCGCCACCACGTTGGCCAGCGACAGCTGGCTGAAGACGGCGTGGAGGTCCTCCACCGCGATCCCCATCTCGACGGCGACCTCGCTCTCCGACGGGGTGCGGCGCAGCCGGGCCTCCAGCGTCGCGTACGCGCGTTCCACGTTCCGCGCCTTCTGCCGGACCGACCGCGGGATCCAGTCCAGGGCCCGCAGTTCGTCGATCATCGCGCCGCGAATCCGGGTGATCGCGTACGTCTCGAACTTGATCTCCCGGTCGATGTCGAACTTCTCGATCGCGTCGATCAGCCCGAACACCCCCGAGGAGACGAAGTCCGCCTGCTCGACGTTGGGCGGCAGCCCCACGCTCACCCGGCCCGCCACGTATTTCACGAGGGGCGAGTAGTGCAGGATCAGCTGTTCCCGCAGCCGCTCGTCCCCCGTCGCCTTGTACGACCGCCACAGCTCGTCGAGCGTCGAGGGGGCGGGCGGTCGCACGCTGCCACCGTCCCGGGCGGCTGGGGGGATCGCCGCCCGGTCGGACCCGGAGGTGTGCTGGGGCATTCGTCGCCTTGTGCCGTTCTGCCGTGATGCGGTGTACCTGGGGGAGGAGGCCGCCGGTCTGCTGTCTGTTGTCGCCTGCTGTCGGACGTCTGCGAGGGGGCCCTCGTGAGCGTAGCGTGACTGGGCTGTCGCGGTGAGCGAAGGGCGGGGTGGCGACCGTACGCAGATACGTTCCGCTGAACGCTCTACAGGGGGGATGATGATCGCTCCGCGTGATCACTCGAACATCTCAACTGCCGGAAATCCCAAGGGCGTCGGGGTTCCCCCGGACGGCCGAACACGCTGTGTCAGGACGGGCCCCGGCCGCCGCGGACCGAGATCATCGCCTGGCGTGTCAACTTCCAGCCGTCGCCGTGTCGTTCGACGTAACCCAGTGCTCGAAGCTCGTACAGTCTCGCGATCGCGTCGTCCTCCGTGGTCTGGGCCCGGCGCGCCACCGCGGCCGCGGCCGCGGTTCCCCGCCCGGGGAGCCCGGCCAGCACCTGTCGGGTCCGCGGTTCCAGCAGGTCGGTGGGGAGCACCGGCCCGCGCCGGTCCGGGGGCAGTTCCCCCATGTCGCCGACCAGTTCGACGACCTCGGCGGCATCACCGACGAGCACCGCGTCACCGCGCAGCAGTTCGTGCACCCCCGCGGACAGCGCGCTGGTGGCCGGTCCGGGCACGCCCATCGTGTGCCGGCCCAGGCGCTGGGCGGCCCGTGCCGTGACCAGCGAGCCGCTTCGGTAGGCGGCTTCCACGACCACGGTGCCCCGGGTGAGTGCGGCGATCACCCGGTTGCGCAGGATGAATCTGCTCGGTGTCGGGTGGTCGCCCGGAGGCAGTTCCCCGATGACCAGTCCCTGTTCCGCGATCCTGTTGATCAGCGCGGTGTGGCCGGGCGGGTAGGGGCGGTCGACGCCGCAGGCGAGGACGGCGGCGGTGGCGCCACCCGCGCCGAGGGCGCCCCGGTGGGCGGCGCCGTCGACCCCGTAGGCGCCGCCCGACACCACGACCCAGCCGCGCTCGGCGAGGCCGGCGGCGAGGGTGGCCGCCATGTGGGCGCCGTACTCGGTGCAGGCACGGGCACCGACGACGGCCACCGACCTCAGCGCCCACATGCGCAGACTGGGCCGGCCGCGCACCCAGAGCCCGACGGGCCGGGCGTCTCCCAGGTCGTCGAGCTGTCCGGGCCACTCGGCGGTCCCCGGGGCGACGAACCGCGCCCCGGCCGCCTCGGCGACGGCGAGGTCTCTGCGGGGGTCGGCCCGGCCCGCCCGGGCACACAGTCCGGCCCAGCGTTTCTCGCTCGCTCCAGGCAGCGCACGTCCGCCTTCGCACAGACTCCGCACCACCTCGGCGACACCGCGCTCCCGCACCCAGCGTCCGCCGGTCTCGTCGCCGGGCTCCAGGACCCGCGTGAGGAAGATTCTGCCGAGCAGTTCGCTGTCCGCCCCTCTGCCCCATGCCGGGGCCCGGCCCCCGGCCGAGTCCTCACACCGGGCCCCGCCCTCGCTCCTGCTCCTGTTCTCGCTCCGACTCCCGGTGTCGCGCCGGGCCGGGGCTTCGTCCCGGGTCGGGGCTTCATCCCGGGTCGGGGCTTCGTCCCGGGCGGCGAGGCCGTCCCCGGCCACGGCATCAGCTTGTGTCACAGCGTCCTCCCCCGGCACAGCGTCCTCCCCCGTCGCAGCCTCGCCCCTCGCGTCAGCCTGGTCCTCGCCCCGGGCGCCTCGTCCGGTCGTGGCATCGCCCCCCATCCGGTCACCACCGCCGGCCAGGACGCCGCCCCGGACGGCGGTGTCGTCTCCGGGTGCACCACCGCCTCGGGGAGCCTGAGAAGCCTCACCCCCGGGCCAGTCGGCGCACATCGCCGCCACGTCACCCCCGGCCGGATCGGCAGCCTCGGCGGTGGCTTCGCCCGCCGGACCCTTGGGCCTGGCTTCACCGGTGGTCATGTCAGCGCTCCCAAAGCCATGGGCACGCCCCGCGGCACGCCGGTGCGCAGTTGCAGTGCCAGGGCGACGTCCCTCGCGTCGGGTCGGTCTCGGCCGACGAGATCCGCGACGGTCCAGGCGACGCGCAGGACGCGGTCGAGGCCTCGGGCGGTGAGCACACCTCGTTCCAGGCTGTGCTCCGCCTCCTCCAGCGCACCCGGCGCGGCGTGCCAGCGGCTGCGCAGCTCTCGTCCGGGTACCTCACTGTTGGACCGCCACGGTGTGCCCGACAGGCGGGCCACCGCCCGCTCCCTGGCTGCTCGCACCCGGTCGGCGACCGTCGCGGTGGTGTCGCCCCGGGTGCCGTCGCCGGTCAGCTGGCCGCGCGTGATCCGGTCCACCTCGACCCGGAGGTCGACCCGGTCGAGCAGCGGGCCGGACAGTCTGGCCTGATAGCGGCGGATCGCCGAGGGCGGGCACTCGCACAGGCCGTCCCTCTGCGAGAACCGTCCGCACGGGCACGGATTGGCGGCGAGCACCATCAGGAACCGCGCCGGGAAGCGCACGACGCCCGCGCTGCGCGCGATGACGACGTGCCCGGCCTCCAGCGGCTGGCGCAGGGCGTCGAGCGCATGGCTGCTGAACTCCGGTGTCTCGTCCAGGAAAAGGACGCCTCGGTGGGCGAGCGAGACGGCGCCCGGCCGTGCCGTGCCGGGGCCGCCCCCGACGAGGGACTGCATCGTCGCGGAGTGATGCGGTGCGCAGTAGGGGGCCACGTCGATCAGGGGTTTTCCCGGCGGCAGCAGTCCCGCCACCGAGTGCACCGCGGTGACCTCCAGCGACTCCGAGCGGCAGAGCCGGGGCAGGATGGCGGGCAGCCGCTCGGCAAGCATGGTCTTCCCGGCGCCGGGCGGGCCCTCCAGGAAGAGGTGGTGGCCGCCGGCCGCGGCGACCTCGACAGCCGTGCGCGCCGACTCCTGGCCCACGACGTCGGCGAGGTCGTGGTCGTGGTGTGCCGCTCCCATGCCGTGCACGCCGGTCGCCGCACCCGTGCCGGGCATGCGCAGACCGGCGAGCAGCGGGTCGGGCCGGCCCTGCCGGTCCTGTTCCTCGTCCGGTACGGGCTCGTCGGCGAGGACGGCGATCAGCTGACGCAGGCTGCGGACGCCGAGCACCGACACACCGGGCACCAGCGTCGCCTCGGCGGCGGCGCACTCCGGGACGACCACCTGTTCGTAGCCGGCCTCGGCGGCGGCCAGTACCGCCGGAAGGATGCCGCGCACCGGCCGCACCCGTCCGTCCAGCCCCAGCTCCCCGATCATCACGATGTCGGCGAGCACGCGCGGATCGATCCGCTCGGCGGCGCCCAGGACGGCTGCGGCGACCGCCATGTCGAACCCGCTGCCGCTCTTGGGCACCGACGCCGGACTGAGCCCCACCGTCAGCTTCTTCTGCGGCCACTCGGCGCCCGAGTTCACCACCGCGGCCCGCACTCGGTCACGGCTCTCGGTGAGGCTCTTGTCCGGCAGCCCCACCAGTGTGAAGGCCGCGACGCCCGGTTCGAGGTCGGCCTGGACCTCGACCACCACGCCCTCGACGCCGACGAGCGCCACGGAGCAGGTGCGCGCGAAGCCCATCACGCCACCCCCCGCGCGTGCTCGACCACGGGGCCGCCGCGCTGCGGGAGGAGCACGCCGACCAGGTCGATGCGGACGCCGCCGGGCGGGGCCCCTCCGTGGGTCTGGATCCAGCGCTCGGCGAGCCGTCGCAGCCGCTCCGCCTTCTCGGGGGTCACCGCGGCCATCGGATGCTCGAAGGAGCCGCCCCTGCGTGTCTTGACCTCGCAGACGACCAGGACGTCCCCGTCCCGGGCCACGATGTCGATCTCGCCGGTCCTGCCACAGCGCCAGTTGCGCTCCAGGACGGTCAGACCGGCCCCGGTCAGCCGCCGGGCGGCGAGCGTCTCGCCGTACCGGCCCATCGCACCTCGTGCGTTCATGTCGGCACCACCTCCGGCGCCAACGATGAGGGCAGCTCAGCCAGATTTTGGATCTTGGTGGACGGTCAGGCGACTGTGGACAACCTCGTCACCCGCGCGAGTGGGGAGCGGTGACCGCCTGCCGGGGATCAGCCGCTGGGAAGCTCCAGGTCGCTCTTGTTCAGCTCCTCGATGTTCACGTCCTTGAACGTCAACACGCGCACCTGCTTCACGAACCGGGCCGGCCGATACATGTCCCAGACCCAGGCATCCGCCATGGAGACTTCGAAGAAGACCTCACCCTGTACCGAGTGCACCTGCATCTCGTAGTCGTTGGTGAGGTAGAAACGCCGCTCGGTCTCGATCACGTATTTGAACAGACCGACGACGTCGCGGTACTCCCGGTAGAGCTTGAGCTCCATCTCGGTCTCGTACTTCTCGAGGTCCTCGGCGCTCATGGCATGTTCCCCTTCAGCCGTGCGGTCCCACCATTGTGCGCCAGTGCCGTGCGCCCCTAGACGATTTCGGTGTCCAGGGTCACCGGCCCGGCGGGGGGACCTTCGTCGAGCAGCGTGCGCAGCAACCCGGCGAGTCTGGTCGGATACACCGTCTCACGTGCCCGGGCCAGTTCCTGACACGTCCACCAGCGCGCTCCGGCGACGCTGCGCCGCTCCAGCTCCGTCAGCCCGACGGCCTCGGTCGTGGTCTGGGCGGTGCGGGCCAGGTAGTACCACTCGTCCTGGTCCCAGCGGCGGCCCGCGAAGGGGAAGGAGCACCTGCGCCGCCACAGCACCGGGCCCAGCTCGACGTCGGTGATGCCGGTCTCCTCCACGAGCTCCCTCCGCGCGGCCTGCTCACGGGACTCGTCTCCCTCCACACCGCCGCCGGGGGTGAACCACCAGTCGTCGGCCGGATCGTCCGGTTCGTGCCCGTGCAGGAGCAGGATGCGGTCCTCGGGGTCGAGCAGCACCACCCGGGCGACCCTGCGCAAGCCGCCCTCGTACGAGTCGTGCCCGGCCCGCGCGGGCTCAGCGCCCACCGGTGGGCCCCGTCCCCGTCCGGGCCCGGGAGGACGCGACCCGCTTGGCGAAGGGACCGTACGCGGCGCCACCGAGGATCAGCACCGCTCCGCCGATCACCAGGGCGACGACGGTCCGCAGCGGGCCGGGCGAGGAGAGGGCGCCCAGTGCCTCGAAGCCGGTCGGACGCTCCAACATGCCGTCCATGGGCCAGACCACGGCGTCGACGCGGGCGTCCACGGCACCGCGCGCCACGGTGCCGCCGGCGGCGTCGGTGAGGTGCGCGGTGGAGTCCACGGAGCTGTCGCGCTCGTCACCGAGCAGGAACAGGCGGCCCTGCGGAACGGTCACGGTCGGGAAGTCACTGATCTCGGCCGGCGTCCCGGTGGGCAGGTACGGCTCGTCGATCACCTTGCCGTCTACCTTGAGCCTGCCCTCCTGGCAGCAGGAGACGGTGTCCCCGCCGACGGCGACGACCCGTTTGACCATCGGGGCGTCGGCCCAGGTCGCGTCCTTGAAGACGACGACGTCGCCGCGGTGGACTTCGGCGCCGTCGACGCGCTGCGCCAGCACCCGGTCCCCGGCGTCGATCGTGGGCGTCATCGAGCCGGTCGGCACGGCGTAGGGCCGGTAGACGACCGCGCCCCAGGCGAAGCCGCCGAGGAACAGCACCAGACCCAGCGCCACGGCGAGACCGGAAAGCCGCTGCCCGGTCCGGCCGCCCACCGGGCCCTTGTCCGCGCCGCCGCCGGGCGGGGCCGTACGTGTCGTGCTCTCGCCACCCATGGATCGGCACCTTACCCGGCGGTACCGGAAGGGGTCAGCCCCTCCCGGAGCCCGGGAGGGGCCGGAAAGGCTGCCCGGCGGTGGGGGGCCGGGGCCCTACCGGTGGCCGGAGACCTCAGCGGGCCCGGCAGCGTGGGGGCGGCCCGGTGCCCTACCTAAGATCAGAAATCCCGGCGGGCTCGGCAGCACGGGGGACGGCCCGGGCCCTGTCGGAGGTCGGAAACCCCAGCGGTCGGGCCCGGCAGCCCAGTGACGGCGCCCGGGCCGCTCCGCTGGCCCAGGGCCGTCCTCGCGGCGCACGGACGGCCCGGAGCCCTGCCGGTGGTCCCGTGCCAGCCCGGAGCCGTGCCGGAGGCCCGGTACCGGCGCGAAGCCCTGCCGGTGGCCCGGTGCCGACCCGGCCACGGAGGCGTAGCAGTGGCCGAGCCCTTCAGCGGCCCGGCGCCTCAGTGGGTCTCGGCGGGCGCGACGCGCCTGCGGCGCCACCAGACGACGGGGACGACGCCGGCGAGGGCCAGGCCCTGGGGTGCGACCGACAGTGCCGCGGCGGCCGACGACCTGGCCTGGAGACCGTCCTGGTCGAAGGTGTCGGGGACCGGCAGGGTGTCCCAGCGGTTCATCGGCCAGGCGATCACGATGGCGCGACCGACGACCTCCTTCACCGGCACCATGCCGCCGTGCCTGTCCGACTGGTTGTAGCGGGAGTCCCGGGAGTTCTGCCGGTGGTCGCCCATGACCCAGATGGAGCCCTCGGGGACCTCCACCTTGAACTGGCCGCCCTGGTCGTCGACGCTGCACGGCGTGTTGCCCGGGTAGACGTACGGCTCGTTCAGCACCTTGCCGTTGACCTTGAGCGGTCCGGTCTTGGCGCACTCGACGGTGTCACCGCCGACTCCGATGACCCGCTTGATCAGGTCCTTCTCGTCCGCGGACGGCATCAGACCGATCCAGCTGAGGACCGTCTGCAGCGCGTTCGGGTCGGGCGTCGGCTCGCCGGCCAGCCAGTCGTCCGGGTCGTGGAAGACGACGATCTCGCCGCGCTCGGGTTCCGAACCGAACCAGGGCGTGAGCTTGTCGACCAGGACGCGGTCATTGATCGTGAGCGTGTTCTGCATCGAGGCGGACGGGATCGAGAACGCCTGGACCAGGAAGGTCTTGATCAACAGCGCGAGCACCAGCGCGATGCCGATCAGGATCGGCAGTTCCTTCCAGAAGGAGCGCTGCTTCTTGGCCTCGGCCGGCGCCGCGGGAGGCCTCCCGCCCACTCCCTCGTCCTGGGGCCCGCTGTGTTCGTCCGTCACCTTGCCGTCCTCGGTCCCGGAGTGGTGCCCGGAGGCCGGGGCGCCGTCCGCGGCCGGACCGGCTGTCTCCACGGGGTGTCCGCGGTTCTCCTCGCCGTCGTGTCCGGACCGTGCGCCAACCGCCACATCCCCCACGCCAACTCCTTACTCTCTGCCACCGCCTGCCCCGTACACGGTGCAGGCCCACCACTCCCATAACGAGCGGGAGTTCCGCAGGGGTCGGGAGTTGAATCATCGCGTTCGGATCGTCGGGGGCAACCCTATGCGACAGCCGGGGAGCGGCGGTCGAACCGGAGGCCGAGTCGGACACGGACGCGTACGTTTTCGGCTCGTCCAAGGTGGTCCAGTGACCGAACGGCCAGGCGATCACCATGGCCCGTCCCACCACCTCGCCCTCGGAGACGGTGCCGAAGTCGGTCTCCTGGTGGGCGCGCGAGTCGGCGGAGTTGGACCGGTGATCACCCATCACCCACAGGCGTCCGTCGGGGACCGTGACGTCGAAGGGCACCGTGGACGGGCGGTCGCCGGGATACAGGTAGTCCTCGGTCAGCGGGACGTCGTTGACCGTGATCCGCCCCTGGGTGTCGCAGCACGTGACCCGGTCCCCGCCCACGCCGACGACACGCTTGATGAGGTCCTTCTCGTCGTCGGACGGCAGCAGGCCGATGAAGGCGAGGCCTTCCTTGACCTGCTTGACGACGACGGGGTCGTCCTTCTTGGCGGTCTGCTCGCCCTGGAGCCACCCGCCGGGGTCCCGGAAGACGACGACGTCCCCGCGCTGCGGCTTGGAACCGAGCCAGGGCGTGAACTTGTCCACCAGGACCCGGTCACCGATCCGGATCGTCTGCTCCATGGAGCCCGACGGGATCACGAACGCCTGGACGAGAAAGGTCTTCAGCACCAGCGCTATGAGGACGGCGACGCCCACGAGAAGGGGGATCTCCTTGACGGCGCCGCGCCTGCGACGCCGTTTCACCTTGCGCTGGAGCTTGCGCCGCTCGGCACGCGACCGGCCGCCGGACGGCGCCTTCGCGCGCCGGGAGCCGGTGGGCAGCAGGTTCTCCGCGGGACTGCTGGGCGCCCCGCGCGGTTTACCCCGGCTACCCATCGGCACCCTTGGCATACTCGGACCGGCGGGCACCGGAGGCCGGCTCACCCACCGCCGAAGCGGGCTCCGCCCCTGCCGGAGCAGCCTCCTTTACTGCCGGAGCGGGATCCGCCCCCGCCGGTGCAGCAGCCTCCGCCCCGGACCCCGACCCCGACCCCGGCCCCCTCCCCGCGTCCGCCGCCGGCTCGTCCGCGTCCGGCACGCGCGCGTAGGCGTCGGGACGGTCGAGGCGCGTGGCGTGGGAATAGGGCCAGACGATCCAGTCGGCACGGCCGACCACCCTGTCGACCGGGACCATGCCGCCCCCCGGCGAGCCCAGGTGGTCCCGGGAGTCGCTGGAGTCGGCGCGGTGGTCGCCGAGAACGAACAGGGCGTCGTCGGGGACCACGACGTCGAAGGGCACCGTGGACGGGCGGTCGCCGGGGTACAGGAACGCCGACTCGTCGACCGACTGGCCGTTCACCTGAACCCTCCCCTCCCGGTCGCAGCACACCACATGGTCCCCGCCCACACCGACAACGCGTTTGATGTAGTCGCCGTGCCCGAAGAGCCCGGTGCCGTCGAAGACGACGACGTCGCCCCGCTGCGGCTCGCCGTCGAAACGGTACGCCACCTTGTTTACGAGAACCCGGTCACCGATCCTCAATCCGCGCTCCATCGACCCGCTGGGGATCTGGAACGGCTGGAGGACGAAGGTGCTGAGGAGCAGCAGGAAGAGCAGCATCGTCAGCAGGGTCACGGTGATCCGGCCGCCCGGCACCCAGTCCGTGAGCCGCCCCGCGAACGCGGAACGCGACCGTTCCTCCGGTCCGTCCGGATCCGAGGGCTGCTCGGAGTCGGAAGGGCGGGAGGAGCGGTCGCGCTCCGTGGGCTGTGCTTCGGTGTCCATCGGGGCCAGATGCTATCCGGCCCCGATGTGGACCTCGCAGGGCGCTCAGTTCTCGCGCTTCTCCTTGATCTTCGCGGCCTTGCCGCGCAGCTCACGCAGGTAGTACAGCTTCGCGCGGCGGACGTCACCGCGGGTGACGAGCTCGATCTTCTCCACGATCGGGGTGTGCACCGGGAAGGTGCGCTCGACGCCGACGGAGAAGGAGACCTTGCGGACCGTGAAGGTCTCGCGCACACCGGCGCCCTGGCGGCGGATGACCACGCCCTTGAACTGCTGCACACGGGAGCGGTTGCCCTCGATGACGCGGACGTGGACGTTGACGGTGTCGCCGGGACGGAAGGCGGGGACGTCGCTGCGCAGCGACGAGGCGTCGACGGAGTCGAGCAGGTGAGACATTTCGTCTGCTTTCTTCGCTGATGCCACAGGTCATCAACGGAAACTAGGTGTTTCGGAATCAGGGTCGTGCGGGTCGGGACGGGCGTCGTGTCCCCCTGTGGCAGGGGCGCGCTCCGGACGGACGCACAACAGCCGCCTATTCTTCCACGCCGGGGGTCCTGCGCCAAAATCGGCCGTACGGCTCCCCGTCCGGGTCGGGTTCCCAGCCCAGGATGGAGAGCATCTCGCGGTCCTTCTTGTCGAAGGCCTCGGGAGCGCTCCGTTCGACGAGGTCGGGCCGGTTGGCCGTGGTGCGCCGCAGGGCCTCGTCGCGGCGCCAGCGGGCGATCTTCCCGTGGTGGCCGCTGAGCAGCACGTCCGGGATGCCGCGTCCGCGCCATCGCGGCGGCTTGGTGTGGACGGGGCCCTCCAGCAGGCCGGCCATGGCGCCGGGGGCGAAGGAGTCGTCCCGGTGGGACTCGGCGTTGCCCAGGACGCCGGGCAGCAGCCGCGCCACGGCCTCGGTGACGACGAGCACGGCCGCCTCCCCGCCGGCGAGGACGTAGTCGCCGATGGACACCTCGTACACCGGCATCCGGGTCGCGTACTCGTCGACGACACGGCGGTCGATGCCCTCGTAGCGGGCGGGGGTGAAGATCAGCCAGGGCCGCTCGGAGAGGTGGACGGCGAGTTCCTGGGTGAAGGGCCGGCCGCTGGGCGTGGGCACGATCAGGGCGGGCTCGCCGGAACCGGTCTCGTAGCCGTCGGCGAGGACGGAGTCGAGCGCGTCGCCCCACGGCTCGGTCTTCATGACCATTCCGGGGCCGCCGCCGTACGGGGTGTCGTCGACCGTGTTGTGGCGGTCGTACGTCCAGTCGCGCAGGTCGTGGACATGGACGTTCAGCTGACCACGCGCGCGTGCCTTGCCGACGAGGGAGACGTTCAGCGGTTCCAGGTACTCGGGGAAGATGGTGACGACGTCGAGCCGCATCACGTCCCGTCCTCCTCGTTGCCGGCCGCGTCCGGCGCGGAGGCGATCTCGGCCCGGTCGTCGATCAGGCCGGGCGGCGGATCGATGACCGCGCGCTGCTCGTCCAGGTCGATCTCGACGACGATCTCCGACACGAACGGCACGTAGACCTCGGTGCCGTCGGGGCGCTCCACCACGAACAGGTCCTGCGTGGGCAGGTGGGAGATCTCGGTGATGCGGCCGACCTCCTCGCCCTCCCCGGTCACCACGTCGAGGTCGATGAGCTGGTGGTCGTAGTACTCGTCCTCGTCCTCGGGCCGCTCTTCCGGGTCGACGTCGGCGATCAGGAGGGTGTTGCGCAGCGCCTCGGCGCCGGTGCGGTCACGGACGCCCTCGAAACGCAGCAGGAGGCGGCCGCTGTGCACCCGGCCGGTCTCGATGGTGAGCGGCCCGACGGAGGCGGGATCGGTGGCGAGTACGGCACCGGGGCCGAGCCGCAGCTCCGGCTCGTCGGTCCGGACCTCGACGGTGACCTCGCCCTTGATCCCGTGGGCGCGGCCGATGCGCGCGACTACCAGCTGCACTGTGCTTGATCTCCTGTCATACGACTGCGGGCCGGGGACGGCCCAGTGGCCTTCCCCGGCCCGAGCCGGTGCTGCGTTCGGCGTCAGCGAACGTGGTCGACGTCGACGAGGTCGACGCGGACACCACGGCCGCCGATGGCGCCCACGACGGTACGCAGAGCGCGTGCGGTGCGGCCGTTGCGGCCGATCACCTTGCCGAGGTCGTCGGGGTGGACCCGGACCTCGAGCACCCGCCCGCGACGCAGGTTGCGCGAGGCGACCTGCACATCGTCAGGGTTGTCGACGATGCCCTTCACGAGGTGCTCGAGAGCCTCCTCGAGCATGCTCAGGCCTCGGTCGACTCGGACTCGGCTGCCGCCTCGTCCTTCTTCTCGGCCTTCTTCTTCTGGGTGATCGCCTCACCCTTGCCCTCGTCGTCGCCACCGAGCGCCTCGAAGGACGGACGGGCCGACTTCTCGGCCGGCTGCAGCAGCGGCGCCGGGGCGGGCTCGCCCTTGTACTTCTGCCAGTCGCCGGTCTTCTTCAGGATGGCGAGCACGGGCTCGGTCGGCTGGGCGCCGACACCGAGCCAGTACGCGACACGCTCGGCGTCGACCTCCATCACCGACGGGTTGTACGTCGGGTGGTACTTGCCGATCTCCTCGATGGCCCGGCCGTCACGGCGGGTACGGGAGTCGGCGACGACGATGCGGTAGTGAGGCGAACGGATCTTGCCCAGACGCTTCAGCTTGATCTTGACTGCCACGGGAGTGGGTTCTCCTGGTTTTGACGTGGGTGGGCACGGCGAGAGAGCCGCGTGGGGTTGCGGTACCCGAGTGCCCGATGGACGCGTCAGCCGGAGGAGAGAGGGGTCCTGTGCGACTGTCGAGTACAGCTTGCCATTGTGCCACACGCGGGCAGACCCCTCGGACCGAGGGGCCGCGCCGGATCCGGCTGCCACGAGCAGCCGGACCGTCAGCCCGCCGCCGCGCCGACCACCTCCGGAATCCGGAACGGCTTGCCGCAGCCGCCGCACATGATCGGGGCCTGGGCCAGGACCGACGGGACGACCCGCACGTTGCGCCCGCAGTCGCAGACCGCCTTCACCCGCACTCCTCCCCCGGAGGAGCCGTGGCGGGCGGCCGGACCGCGGAAGCTGCGGGCCGAGTCGGTCGCGGTCGCGACGGTGTGGGCCTTCAGCGCGCGCTGGAGGCGTTCGATCGTCGGGCGGTAGCGGCGCTTCGCCTCGGGGGTGAGCGTGACCAGTGAGAAGCCGCTGCTGGGATGCGGCTCCTCGGGGTGGTCGAGGCCCAGTTCCTCGGCGATCGCAAGGAAACGACGGTTGTGATAGCGCCCCGCGCGGGAGGTGTCGCGTACTCCGCGCGCGGCGGCGATGCCGTGGACTGCCTCATGGAGCAGTCGCTCGAAGGAGAGTTCGTGGCCGCAGGCGGACGACGACTCTCCGATCAGGGACTCGGGCGCGGCAAGATCGGGCAGCTCGGTGTGGTGCCGCTGAATGTCGGCCCACGCCTGCGCCAGCTCTGCGGCGAGAACAGGTGGTGTCGTGCTCACGTAATGACAACGAGCCGGAGTGCCGCTGTGTTCCTATTCCGGGGCATCCCAAATAATTTGCACGTACCCGTCAGTTGCCGCTGATGCGTCCCGACGAGGGCGGGTGCGCTGATCTGCGGAGAAGCCTCACAGCTCGTACCAAGCTGGTGCGTAGTCCGTCGTACGCGCCGGCGCGTAGAGCCTGTCCGCGCGCCGGGGGCGCGGGGGCGCTCGGATGCGCAAGGGGCGTTTCGGCCGCTGTGGCGTCGGAAGGGTGCCACCTGATCGGGCGCATCGACGGGGGTGAGGTTACCGGGTGTGCCACCGGCGTGCGGTACCGCCCCACCCCCTGATGGTTTGCGTCACCTCGAGGATGCCGCCGAGCCCGGCGACCTTGGCCGGAATCACACCTTCCGCGTCACCGCCACCCGCTGTCACAGCCGGGTGCCACGATCAGGCCATCCCCCGAAGCCGTCGGAAAGGTGCTACCGCGCGTACCACGCGGCCAGGCGCACATTGCCGGGAAGTGAAATCTCGCCACTGCGGCGGGGACCGGGCAAACCGGAGCTCTTTACCACTGGACGCCACGGCGAGCCCGGAGTTTCCTGGCATACGGGGGGCGTGCGAGCGCACTGCACGGGGGCCACGGAATCGGGCACAGCGGCAACACTCGGCGATTGGGGCGCTTTCCTATGACACCTACGCTCGTGCGGCAGCACTCATCTCACGCGGGGGCGACGCCTCGCGTGGACCTGCGGGCACGCGCGCGTGACTGGTCCGAGATACAGGAGCGGATGCTCGTACCGCTTTACGAGGCCGTCTACGAGCGACTGAACGTGGGCGGCTCCACCCGGATGCTGGGGCTGGGCTGCGGTTCCGGGCTGGCCCTGCTGATGGCCGCCTCACGCGGCGCCGCGGTGACCGGTGTCGACTCCCGCTCCCCGGAACACCTGGCCCTGGCGCGGCAGCGCCTCGTTCCCGACGCGCCCGGGGGCCGGCGTCCACGCGCGCGCGTGGACGCCGCTCGGGTCGTCGAGGGCGCGCCCCGGGACCTGGCGGACCCGTCGGCTCCGGCGTACACCCTGGTGACCGCCTTCGAGCCCCTCGGGTGCCTGGCGGGTGACTCGGAGGGGCTGGGTGACCTGCTCGCCCAGGCCACGCCGCTGGCCGGGCGCGGGGCGGCCGTGGTGCTGGCCGGCTGGGGCCCGCCGGAGCGGTGCGCCACGACGTCGGTGCTGCGGGTGGCCACCAAGCTCGCGGACCCCCTGCGCAGCGCGGGCAACTGGCGCCCCGCCCTGCGCGACGACCTGGAGGAGGTCGCCCAGCGGGCCGGGCTCAGGCCGGACGGCTCGGGACGGGTGGCGTGCCCCTTCGGCTACGGCGGCATCGACAGCGCGGTGCGCGGGCTGCTGTCGACCGGCCTGTTCGACGCGGCGATCGCGGCGACCGACCGGGAACAGGTCGACAAGGAGCTGTCGGAGGCCCTGCATCCGTACCAGCGGCCGGACGGGACCGTGTGGATGCCGAACGTCTTCCGGTACCTCATCGCCCGGATTCCCTGACAACCGGTTCCGACCGGGTGTGTGCGGCGTCCGAGGGGCGTCCTTCGCCGGCCGCGTGACCCCGGCGGTCCGGTGGGCACCCGCCTCCTCCAGCGTCTCCTCCGTACGGCGGCTTACGACAGCGGGGGCGTACGACAGCGGGGGCGTACGACAGCGGGGGCGTACGACAGCGGGGGCGCCCCGCGCTTGTGCGCGCGGGCGCCCCCCGGGGCCGTACGGACGGAACAAGCCGGACGGGCCGTCAGCCCATGAACTTCTTGAACTCGTCCGGCAGCTCGAAGTCCTGGCCGCCCTGCTGGGGCAGTCCGAAGGCGCCGCCGTTCTGCGCGGCCGCGGCGCGCCGGGCGGCCTCCTCCTGCTCCTGCTGCTTGCGCTTCATGGGGTTGCCGGAGCGCTGCTTGCCCTTGGCCTTCTTCTGCTGCTTCTTCTGCCGGCCCGGGCCACCCCCCATGCCGGGAATCCCCGGCATACCGGGCATGCCGCCGCCCTGGGCCATGCGGGACATCATCTTGCGGGCCTCGAAGAACCGCTCGACCAGGTTCTTCACCGCGCTGACGTCGACGCCGGAGCCCTTGGCGATGCGGGCGCGGCGCGAGCCGTTGATGATCGTCGGCTCCTGGCGCTCGGCCGGGGTCATCGACTTGATGATGGCGGCCGTGCGGTCGACGTCGCGCTCGTCGAGGTTGTTGATCTGGTCCTTCATCTGGCCCATGCCCGGGAGCATGCCGAGCAGCTTGGAGATGGAGCCCATCTTCCGGACCTGCTCCATCTGGGCCAGGAAGTCGTCCAGGGTGAAGTCCTGGCCCTTCTTGGACGCCAGCTTGGAGGCCATCTTCTCGGCCTCTTCCTGACTGAACGTCTTCTCCGCCTGCTCGATCAGGGTGAGCAGGTCACCCATGTCGAGGATGCGGGAGGCCATCCGGTCGGGGTGGAAGGCGTCGAAGTCCTCGAGCTTCTCGCCGTTGGAGGCGAACATGATCGGCTTGCCGGTCACCGAGGCGATCGACAGGGCCGCACCACCGCGGGCGTCACCGTCGAGCTTGGACAGCACCACACCGTCGAAGCCGACGCCGTCACGGAAGGACTCGGCGGTGTTGACGGCGTCCTGGCCGATCATCGCGTCGACGACGAAGAGGATCTCGTCCGGCGAGACGGCGTCGCGGATGTCCGCGGCCTGCCGCATCAGCTCCTGGTCGATGCCGAGGCGGCCGGCGGTGTCCACGATGACGAGGTCGTGCACCTTGGACTTGGCGAACTCGATGGAGTCCTTGGCGACCTTGACCGGGTCGCCGACGCCGTTGCCCGGCTCGGGCGCGTAGACCGCGACGCCGGCGCGCTCGGCGACGACGCTGAGCTGGTTGACGGCGTTGGGGCGCTGGAGGTCGCAGGCGACCAGGAGGGGCGAGTGGCCCTGCTCCTTGAGCCACCGGCCCAGCTTGCCCGCGAGGGTGGTCTTACCGGCGCCCTGGAGACCGGCCAGCATGATCACGGTCGGGAGCTGCTTGGCGAAGCGCAGGCGGCGGGTCTCGCCGCCGAGGATGGCGACCAGCTCCTCGTTGACGATCTTGAGGACCTGCTGGGCGGGGTTCAGCGCCTTGGAGACCTCGGCGCCCAGGGAGCGTTCCTTGACGCGCTTGATGAACGCGCGCACCACGGGCAGGGCGACGTCGGCTTCGAGGAGCGCGATGCGGATCTCGCGGGCCGTGGCGTCGATGTCCGCCTCGGACAACCTGCCCTTGCCGCGGAGATTTTTGAAAGTCGCGCTAAGGCGGTCGGAGAGGGTATCGAACACGGTGGCGTCGGTCCTCGGAGTCGGGGGCGGTCTGAGCGTCTTCCAGGGTATCTGCCTCGGCAGGACATTCGTTCCCGCCCGCCGTATTCGGCGCTTCCGACCGCCGCATCCGGTGTCCCGCCCGCTGCACTCGGCCCCCCGCGCGCAGCACCCGGCGCTTCCGACCGCCGCGCTCGGCGCTCCCGCCGGCCGCGGCCGGCGAGCGAGCGGGCGGGCTGACGCGGCCGGCGGTGGCCGGCCGCGTCAGCCCCGCAGCGCCTCCTCCACCGCCCGCGCCACGTCCCCAGCCTCCTCCCCCGGCAGCCGGGAGCCGTCCGGGCCGGTGACGTAGAAGGCGTCCACGGCGTTGGAACCCAGGGTCGAGGCGTGCGCGCTGCGCACCCGCACCCCCGCCGCCTCCAGTGCCCGTCCGAGCCGGAAGAGCAGGCCCGGCGCGTCCTGGGCGCGGACCTCGATCACGGTGGCCAGCCGGGAGGCGGCCGGCGCGACGGTCACGCGGGGCGGGGGCGGCTCCACGCCCCGGCGCCGGGGATAGGCGGCGTCCCGTTCGGCGAGCCGGCCGGCGACGTCCAGGGTGCCGTCCAGGGCGCGGACCAGGTCCGCGCGCAGGCGGACGGCCTGGGGCAGGGAGCCGTACTCGGCGGCGACCCGCCAGTCCAGCAGCAGGACGGAGCCCTCGACGCCGTCCGGCAGCGGGAGGGACCGCAGCTCGGCGGTGCGGACGGTCAGCCGGTGCATGGCCAGGACCCCGGCCACCGCGGGGAGCACGCCGGGCTGGTCGGGCACGGCGATCAGCAGTTCCACGCCGAGCGGCTCCGGGTCGGCGTCCGGCTCCGGGTGCGCGGGCGGCTCGGCCTGGGCGCGCAGGGCGAGGACCGGTCCGCCCGTGCGGGAGGCCTCGACGGCGAGCCGCTCGTGCTCGGCGGTGGGCGCGGCGGCCTCGGGCTCCTCCAACGGGTCCCCCGCCAGCACCGCCGAGACGCGTTTCACCAGGTCGGCGACGAGTGAGCCGCGCCAGGACGACCAGGCGGCCGGTCCGGTGGCCAGCGCGTCCGCCTCGGTCAGGGCGTGCAGCAGTTCCAGGGTGTGCTCCGTGCCGACCGCTCCGGCGACCGCGCGCACGGTGGCCGGGTCGTCCAGGTCGCGCCGCGTGGCGGTCTCGACGAGCAGCAGATGGTGGCGCACGAGGGTGGCGAGGACGGTCACGTCCGCGCGGTCGAAGCCGATGCGGGCGGCCACGTCCCGCGCGATGGTCTCACCGGCCACGGAGTGGTCGCCGGGCCAGCCCTTGCCGATGTCGTGCAGCAGCGCGGCGACCAGCAGCAGGTCGGGCCGGTGGACACGGCGGGTGAGACCGGAGGCGCGCACCGCGGTCTCGATCAGGTGCCGGTCGACGGTCCACAGGTGCACGGCGTTGCGCTGCGGGCGGCAGCGCACCCGCTCCCAGTCGGGCAGGAGCCGGCTGATCAGTCCCTCGGCCTCCAGCGCCTCCCAGACCTGCACCGTGGGCCGGCCCGAGCCCAGCAGGGTCACCAGCTGCTCCCGTGCCTCGGCGGGCCAGGGCGAGGGCAGCGGGCGCGCGGTGGCCGAGAGACGCCGTACGGCGTGCAGGGAGAGCGGGAGTCCGGCCTGCGCGGCGGCGGCCGCGGCGCGCAGCGGGAGCACGGGATCGCGCTCGGGGCGCGCGGTGCGGGCGAGTACCACCTCGCCGTCCTGCTCGACGACGCCCTCGGCGAGCGGGGAGCGCTCGGGGGCGGGTTTCGCACCGCCGCCCAGCATGGCGCGCAACCTCGGCCGTACGGAGCGCGAGCGCAGGACACGGCCCACCTCGCGCCAGGTGACGTCACCGGCGTAGGAGATGAGGCGTGCGGCCTCGTACACCTGCCGCAGCAGCGCGTCGGCGTCCAGCAGGCCCAGCTCGGCCGCCACCTGGTCCTGTTCCTGGAGGGCCAGCCGGTCGGTCGCGCGGCCCGTCATCAGGTGGAGCGCGTCGCGTACGTCGAGCAGCCGGCGCCGGGCGTCGGCGAGGCCCTCGCGCGGGGCGTCGGCCAGCCAGGACGCGGCGACCGCGCGCAGGGCGGTGGCGTCGCGCAGGCCGCCCCGGGCCTCCTTGAGATCGGGTTCGAGCAGGTACTGCAGCTCGCCCTGGCGTTCGGCGCGCTCCGCGCACAGGTCCCGGAGTTCGGGCAGGCGCCGGGGGGCCTGGTTGCGCCAGTCGGCGAGGACGGCCGTCCGCAGCCCGGCGGTCAGTCCGGGGTCTCCGGCGAGGTGGCGGGCGTCGAGGAGACCGAGCTGGACCTTCAGGTCCTCGCCCGCGGTCTTCCGCGCCTGGGCCGGCGTACGCACGGAGTGGTCGAGGGCCAGGCCGAGGTCCCAGACCGGATACCAGAGGCGGTCGGCGACGGCGGCGACCGCCTTGTCGTCGCCGCCGTCGTGCAGCAGGAGCAGGTCCAGGTCGCTGCGCGGGGACAGCTCGCCGCGGCCGTAGCCGCCGACGGCGACCAGGGAGACACCCCGCGGCGGGCCTGCCGCGGCGGCGAAGAGGCCGGACAGCCAGTCGTCCGTCAGTCCGGCGAGGGCGGAACGGCGCGGCGGCCCGGTCCGCGCCCCCTCGGTGAGGAGGCGCAGCCGGGCCGCCGCGTAGCCGCCGGGTCCCGAGTCCTCTGCTTCTTTCGTCACGTCCGTACCCGTCACCCGGCGACTCCCGCTTCCGTTCTCGTGTTTCCGAGCTGCCTCAGAGCGCGTCGGGACCGCGCTCACCGGTCCGGACCCGTACGGCCGTGTCGACCGGGACCGACCAGACCTTGCCGTCGCCGATCTTCCCGGTGCGGGCCGCCTTGACCACGACCTCGATCAACTGCTCGGCGTCGTCGTCCTCGACCAGGACCTCGATACGGATCTTGGGCACCAGGTCGACGGTGTACTCGGCACCGCGGTAGACCTCGGTGTGTCCGCGCTGGCGGCCGTAGCCGCTGGCCTCGGTGACGGTCAGGCCGTGGACCCCGAAGGCCTGGAGGGCCTCCTTGATCTCGTCGAGCCGGTGCGGCTTGACCACGGCGGTGATGAGCTTCATGCGTCCACCTTCTTGCTCGGGGCCGGCGCGGCCGCGGAGGCGGCCGGTGCGGCGGTCGTCCGGGCGGCACCGCCCCCGGCGCCGCTGAAGTCGTATGCGGTCTCGGCGTGCTCGGCCTGGTCGATGCCGGCCACCTCGTCGTCCTCCGGTACCCGCATGCCGATCGTCCTGTGCAGGATGAGGGCGAGGACGGCGGAGACGACCAGCGAGTAGGCGAGCACCCCGAAGACACCGGCGCACTGCTTCCAGAACTGGTCCAGGCCGCCGCCGTAGAAGAGGCCCTCGACGTCGGACTGGCCCTTGCCGGTGGCGAAGAGGCCGACGAGGAGGGAGCCGAGGATGCCTCCGACGAGGTGGACGCCGACGACGTCGAGGGAGTCGTCGTAGCCGAACTTGTACTTCAGGCCGACGGCCATGGCGCACAGCACGCCGGCGATGACGCCGATGGCGATCGCGCCGAGCGGGGAGACCGCGCCGCCGGCCGGGGTGATGGCGACCAGGCCGGAGACGGCACCGGAGGCGGCGCCCAGCGTGGTGAAGGCGCCGTGGCGGATCTTCTCGTAGGCGAGCCAGCCGAGGACGGCCGCGCCCGTGGCGACCTGCGTGTTGACGAACATCAGCGCGCCGACACCGTCGTCGTTGCCCAGCCACGAGCCGGCGTTGAAGCCGAACCAGCCGAACCACAGCAGGCCCGCGCCGAGCATGACCAGCGGGAGGCTGTGCGGGCGCATCGGGTCCTTCTTGAAACCGACCCGCTTGCCGATGACGAGGATCACGCCGAGCGCGGCGGCACCGGCGTTGATGTGCACGGCCGTACCGCCGGCGAAGTCGATGACGCCGAGTTCGAAGGCCCAGCCGCCGGCGCCCCAGACCCAGTGGGCGACCGGGAAGTAGACGATCGTGGCCCACAGGGTGATGAAGAGCGCCCAGGCCGTGAACTTCACGCGGTCGGCGAGGGCGCCGCTGATCAGGGCGGGTGTGAGCACCGCGAACATCAGCTGGAAGACCAGGAAGACGAAGACCGGGATGGTGTAGCCGTCCCACAGCTCGCTCGGGCCGATGCCGCTGAGGCCGAGCCAGTCGGAGTTCCAGCCGACGATGCCGCCGGTGTCGGTGCCGAACGCCATGGAGAAGCCGTACAGCACCCACAGGACGGTGACGATGCCGAGGCTGATGAAGCTCATCATCAGCATGTTCAGGGTGCTCTTGACGCGGACCATGCCTCCGTAGAAGAAGGCCAGGGCCGGCGTCATCAGCATCACCAGGGCGGAGCAGATGAGCATGAAGCCTGTGTTGGCGGCAGAGAGCTCCGTCTCTGCGGCAAGCGTGATGGCTGGAGCCATCGGCGTCTCCTCGTCGTTGGTACGGCCCCGTGCGGGCGAAGCCTGAGCGGAATGAGGGGTGGGCCGGTTATGCGCCATGAGATTGACGCAGCGCGGTTTCGGTGGGCGCCCCTCGTTGTTTCGCCGCCGTGACGAAGACGCCGTGCGTGTTACGCGTCGGTGAACCGCCGGATCGCGGACCGGCCCGCCGGTTGGGTGACGCAGCCGCCCCGGCGACCGCCGCAACCGTCGGTCGAGCAGCCCCCGCGGCGGGCGACCGGGTCCGCGGGAGCGGCGCCGGCTCGGGCGCGCGACGGAGAACCGGCCGCGGTGGCCTCCGAATGACCTGGCAGGGGGAGCCGAGTCGGGCAGTCCGGGAGGGCCGGCCGCGGCCGGGGCTGGTGGGTTTCAGACCGCCTCAACGGTCTCCGGCAACTCGACGGCGAGCCGTTCCGTGAGGCTGATGACCTCGCCCAGGTCGCCGAAATCGCGTACAGCCGTGTCGACGGTCTTGCGGATGCGGGTGTTGACGCGTTCGGAGCGGACCTTCTTGGCGATGCCCATGGCTTCGATGACCAGGCCGGTGCTCGCCTCGGGCTCGCGGTGCAGCAGGTGCACGGTGGCCATGCCGACGAGGTTCAGCGCGTACGACCGCTGGTGCTCCTCGTCCTCGGCGAACAGCTCCACGGCCCGGCGCATCAGCGGCTCGGCCAGGGAGGCGTAGGCGGGGCTGCGGCCGGCGACGTAGGCGAGGTCGCGGAAGGAGTGGCTGTTCTCCCCGTACAGCTCGGCCTCGGAGAAGAAGCGGATCCAGTCGGGGTCCGGCTCGTCCCAGTCGTCGGCCTCGGCGAAGGTGTCCTCGGCCATCCGCACCGCCCGCTTGCAGCGGCCGGGCTGCCCCATGTTGGCGTAGGCGCGGGCCTCCATCGCGTAGAGCATCGACTGGGTGCGGGGACTCGCGCAGTCCCGGCTGCCGTACTGCGCGAGGTGGATGAGTTCCAGGGCGTCGTCGGGCCGGCCGAGGTGGATCATCTGGCGGCTCATGCTGGAGAGGACGTACGAGCCGAGCGGCCGGTCCCCGGCCTCCTTGGCGGCGTGCAGGGCGAGCACGAAGTACTTCTGCGCGGTGGGCTGGAGCCCCACGTCGTACGACATCCAGCCGGCCAGCTCGGCGAGTTCGGCGGCGACCTTGAACAGCTTGGACCGGGCGGCCTCCGGCTGGGGTTCCTGGAGCAGGTCGGTCACTTCGTGGAGCTGGCCGACCACCGCCTTGCGGCGCAGGCCGCCGCCGCACTGCGCGTCCCAGCGGCGGAACATCACGGCGGTCGACTCCAGCAGGTCCAGCTCCGGCCGGGACAGGCGCCCTCGTGTGCCGGAGGCCGAGGCGGACTCGGGCCCGGGGGAGGCGGCCGGGGGCGAGGGGACGAGCCAGCGCTGCATGGGTTCGATGAGGGACGGGCCCGCGGAGAGGGCCAGTGAGCTCCCGAGGAAGCCGCGCCGCGCCAGCATGAGGTCGCTGCGCGAGAACTCGCTGAGCAGGGCCACGGTTTGCGGGCCCGTCCAGGGCAGGTCGACGCCGGTCACGGAGGGCGCGGGGCGGGTGGAGCGCAGGCCCAGGTCCTCGACGGAGACGACGACACCGAAGCGTTCGGAGAACAGCTCGGACAGGATGCGCGGGATCGGCTCGCGCGGGTTCTCGCCGTCGAGCCAGCGGCGCACGCGCGAGGTGTCCGTGGAGATGTGGTTGGCGCCCAACTGGCGTGCCCGGCGGTTGACCTGGCGGGCCAGCTCGCCCTTGGACCAGCCGCTGCGGGCGAACCACGAAGTGAGCAGCTCGTTGGGGCGCTTGTCAGCGTGCGAAGCGCTTCCCGCGCCCGTACCGCTTCCGCCGTTGCCGCTCACTGGAACGCCCCCATCCCTGAGACCACCTGTCGCCGAGTGCGCCAAGCCCTATCAGAATGCCGGTGGTTGGGGCCCTCCGTCCGCCGGTTGTCACCCTTCGAACGGAAAGCCGTGTTGCCTCCGGCATACCCACGCGCGCAGGCACCTCACGGCTTCATGCACACAAAGTAATCCTACGATCACGCGCCGACCCTGGCGATTACGGAATCGCCACCATTCGCCACCCCTTCGAATGAACTCCCGGTGGCCTGGACGCGATTCACTCGACATGAACCAACTCGGAGTCGGCGCAGCGGTGCACACCGGGGCGCGCACGGTCGGGCACACCACCCGGAGTGCTTCCGCACGCTGCCTGAACCGCGCCACAGTGGGGAGTTGGAATACAGAGAGTCACGCTTCACGTCCGCTGCGTAACCGCCGCTGCGTCGGACCCGTTGGAGGGGGCATGGGCTTCACGATCGGCATCGGCAGCAGCCGGGGCATGCGCGACTTCCGGTCCGGTGCGCGACGCCGCGGCCGCGCGTCGGAGTGCACCGTCGTCGCCGAGTTCACCGGGCTGTGGGGCTGGGACGTGGTGCCCGGGGCCCGGGCCGCCGCGGGCGCCTGTTCGTGCGGCCGCGGCGACTGCCCCGCCCCGGGCGCGCATCCCCTGGACTTCGCGCCTCAGGTGCCCGCCGGCGCGACGCTGGACGAGGCGAGCGAGGCCTGGGCGCGGTTCCCGGGGGCCTCGGTGATGCTGCCGGTGGGGCGGACGTTCGACGTGATCGAAGTGGCCGAGCCCGCCGGGCTGAGGGCGCTGGCCCGGCTGGAGCGCATGGGCCTCCCGCTCGGACCGGTCGCGGCGACCCCGCAGGGCCGGGCCCACTTCTTCGTCGCCCCGGGCGCCGCCGCCGAACTGCCCCGTCTGCTCTACCGCATGGGCTGGGACGACCCGTCCGCCCTGGACCTGCGCGGCCTCGGCCGTGGTACGTACGTCACCGCTCCGCCCTCCGACCGCGCGGGCCTCGGCCCGGTGCGCTGGCTGCGCCCACCGGCCCTCGACTCGGCGACCAGGCCGCCGGTGGCCCGGCTGCTGCTGGGGACCCTGGCGTACGTGGCCCATCGCTCGCGCGGGTAGCCGTCGGGTCCGGGCCCGCCGCGGGGCCGCGGGGCGGCACGTCAGCTCCACAGCACCGGCCCCGGACCGCCACAGGACCGCAGGACCGCAGGACCGCAAGACCGCAGGACGACAGCACGACGGCGTCGGCCCGGGCCAGGAGGGGCAGGCTCCTCCCCCTCGCATGCGCGCCCCTGCCCCACGCCGGCCACCGGGCCAACGGCCGGTGCACGCGTCCCCCTGAGCCTCCGAGACGGCTGCGATCCGCCCCGGGGCGTCGAGGCCCAACACCTCCGCCGCCGCGGGGCACGCACAGCCCACCCCGCTACCGCACCGGGACCCGTCGGCCCCGCGCCCGGGCCCGCCCGGCGCGCGGCCCTCGGACGCCCACGGCAGAGCGCCCGCCCCCGGGATGACGGGGGCGGGCGCTTCCACGTACGCGCGTGTGTGTGAGCCGGCGCGGGGCCGGGTGCCGACGGGTGGCGTCACTCGCCGATGAGGGCATCCACGAACGCCGCGGGCTCGAAGGGTGCCAGGTCGTCCGCGCCCTCACCGAGCCCGATGAGCTTGACCGGCACGCCCAGCTCGCGCTGCACGGCGACCACGATGCCGCCCTTGGCCGTGCCGTCCAGCTTGGTGAGGACGATCCCCGTGATGTCGACGACCTCGGCGAAGACCCGGGCCTGGATCAGGCCGTTCTGCCCGGTGGTGGCGTCGAGCACGAGCAGCACCTCGTCCAGCGGCGCGTGCTTCTCCACGACCCGCTTGACCTTGCCCAGCTCGTCCATGAGGCCGGTCTTGGTGTGCAGGCGGCCGGCGGTGTCGATGAGCACGACGTCCGAACCGATCTCCTTGCCCTCTTTGACGGCGTCGAAGGCGACGGAGGCCGGGTCACCGCCCTCCGGGCCGCGCACGGTGTGGGCGCCGACCCGCTCGCCCCAGGTCTGGAGCTGGTCGGCGGCGGCGGCCCGGAAGGTGTCGGCGGCGCCGAGGACGACGCTGCGGCCGTCGGCGACCAGGACGCGGGCGAGCTTGCCGGTGGTGGTGGTCTTGCCGGTGCCGTTGACCCCGACGACCATCACGATGCCGGGCTTGCCGCCAGGCGGCTCGGTCTTGACCTCGCGGTCCATGTCGGGGTCGATGAGGGTGATCAGTTCCTCGCGCAGCAGGTCGCGCAGCTCGGCGGGCGTGCGGGTGCCGAGCACCTTCACACGCTCGCGCAGCCGCTCGACCAGCTCCTGGGTGGGCAGCACACCGACGTCGGCGGTGAGCAGCGTGTCCTCGATCTCCTCCCAGGTGTCCTCGTCGAGGTGTTCCCGGGAGAGCAGGGTGAGCAGGCCCTTGCCGAGGGCGTTCTGCGAGCGGGAGAGGCGGGCACGGAGCCGGACCAGACGGCCGGCGGTGGGCTCGGGAACCTCGATCTGCGGGATCTCGAGCTCTTCGACGACGGGCGGCTCCTCGACGGTGGCGGTGCCGCCGTCCGGGAGGTCGACCTCCTCTATCGTCCGGCGCGGTTCGTCGCGCGGCGTCTCGGCCTCTTCGCCGACGTGCGGCTCGGCCGGAGGGGCGGTGATGTCGGGCGCGGCGGGAGGCGGCGGAGGCAGCTGCTTCTTACGGCGACTGCCCACGATCAGCCCGCCGAGCGCGCCGATCACGACCACGGCGATGACTACAGCAAGGATGACGATTTCCATAACCCGTCCAGTATCGGCCATGGACCCCCGGGGCCTCTCCTTGTGTCTTCCTCCGAGGGACAAAGGCCCCTGGAGGGAAGGAGTCGGAGCAAAGTACGATGGAAGAGACGCATCAACGCGCGTAGAGTCCCGACCGCCCCCTCTTCTCCCACGATCGAGGCACGGACCCCCCACATGAGCAAGACCGCCGAGACCGAAGGCGCCCTGGAAACCCGTGGCATCGAGCAGGTGCCCGACGGCGAGCGCACCGCCCGGACCCGCGAACTCTTCCCGACCTGGGTCGGCGCCAACATCAGCGTGCTGCTGCTCACGATGGGCGCGAGCCTCGTCGTGGCGTACCGGCTCAACTTCTGGCAGGCCCTCGTCGTCGCGGGCGCCGCGCCGGTCCTGTCGTACGGCCTGGTCGGGTTGATCGGCATCGCCGGCAAGCGCGGTGGGGCACCCGGTATGGCGCTGTCCCGGGCCGTGTTCGGCCAGCGGGGCAATCTGCTGCCGGGTTCGCTGATCTGGGTCGCCCGCTGGGGCTGGGAGACGATCAACGCGGTGACCGGCGCCTACGCCCTGCTCACCGTGCTGGACATCGTGTTCGGCATACGGGCCGACAGCGTGCTGGACATGGCGACGCTGCTCGCCTTCGTCGTGGCGACCTTCGCGATCTCCGGGCTGGGCATCAACGCCGTGCAGAAGTGCAACAAGTACGCGGCGTACCTCTTCGGCGCCTTCTCGGTGCTGGTGCTCGGCCACCTGGTCGTCGACACCGACTGGTCCGCGGTCTTCGACCGCTCCGCCGGCTCGGTGGCCGCGATGATCACGGGCATCGGCCTGATCGCCGCGGGTGGCGTCAGCTGGATCCCGTCCGCCCCGGACTTCACCCGCTACCTGCCGCGCACGGCCTCCTCCAAGGGAATCGTGGGCGTGACGGTCGGCGGTGCCGGCATCGTCGTCCTGCCCATGGTCCTGATGGGGGTGGTCATGGCCGTCTCCACGCCCGACCTGGCCTCGGCCGCCGACCCGGTCTCCTTCCTCGGCGAGATCCTGCCGACCTGGATCGCGGTGCCCTACCTGCTGATCGCGCTGATCGGCATGCTGCTGATCAACTCGATGTCGATGTACTCGGCCGGCTTCACCGCGCAGACCCTGGGCTTCCGGATCCCGCGGCACTGGGCGGTCTCGGTCAACGCCGTGATCTCGCTGTTCTTCGGTGGCGTACTGATGCTGGTGGCGACCAGCTTCATGGGCTCCTTCATCGCCTTCCTGTCACTGCTCGCGGTCGCCTTCTCGGCGTGGGTCGGCGTCTTCGGCGCGGACATGCTGCGCCGCGAGGAGTACGACGGCGAGGCCCTGGCCGACACGGGGCGCACCAGCGCCTACTGGTACCGCGGCGGCTTCTCCCCCGCCGCCGTCGTCGCCTGGGCGGTCGGCCTGGTGGCGGGCCTGATGTTCACGACGTCCGACTGGTTCACCGGCCCCCTCGCGTCCAACAACGTCATCGGCGAGTACGGACTCGGCTGGGTCGCCACGGTGGTGATCTCCGGCCTGCTGTACGTCGTGCTGCCGAAGCCGGCGGTCGTCGTCCCGGCGGCGCCCGCGGCGCCGGCCGAGCAGCCGGAGCCCGTGACCGTCTGACGCCGCGACGCGCTGACGCCCTCCGACGGCCGGCGCCTCCTTCGCCCGACCTGGCGAGGGGGCGTCGACCGTCGGGGCACGGCCGGCTGGTGGCGGCTTGCGGGCCGTGACGTGTCCGCGTACCCGTGGTTCCGTCCGCGTGGCCGTTGCCCTGTCCGCCTGGCCGTGGGCCCGCCCACGGCGCCGTGACCCGTCCGAGTCGCCGTGGGCCCGCCCGCATCGCCGTGGACCTGTTCCGAGCGGGCCCTGTCCCGTACCCGTGGGCGAAACAGGCCCGAATCCTCGTCCCCGCACACCCCTCGTACGCCCGCCGCGAGACCGGCCCCCTGCCCGGCGGCGCCGTTCCCCGGCCGTCCCCGGGACGACGTCGTCCCGCACCACCCGCCGGACGGCCACCGGGTGGCCCGCGTGCCCCGACCCCCGGCGCTGCCGGGCGGCCGGGTGCTCGGGCGGCCGGGTGCTCGGGCGACCGGACAACCGGGCAACCGGGCAGCTGAGCGACCGGGCGACCGGTCGGCGGAGCCACCCAGACACGCGGGCACCGGGGCCGTTGGTCCATCGGCCTCATAGATCCATCCGGTCCCTCCGGCCAGTGCCCCGGTCGCCGCCCGGCGGAGCACGGCCGTCGCCCGCCCCGACGCACCCCCACGACGCACACCGCCGCCCCCGTCCGGAGGGTGACCGGACGGGGGCGGCGGCACGATGCGGGGAGAGGGGCGGCGGGGACTTGGCTCCTCTCCCCGGGCTCGGGTACCTCCCGGGGACGGGCGGGTCAGCCCATCTCCTCCAGGGCCTTGCCCTTCGTCTCCTTCACGAACTTCAGGACGAAGGGGATGGAGAGCGCGGCGAAGATCGTGTAGATCACGTACGTGCCGGACAGGTTCCACTCGGCCAGCGACGGGAAGCTCGCGGTGATGGCCCAGTTGGCGATCCACTGCGCCGCGGCGGCCACGCCCAGGGCGGCGGCGCGGAGCCGGTTCGGGAACATCTCGCCGAGGAAGACCCAGACGACCACACCCCAGGACAGGGCGAAGAAGAGCACGAACACGTGGGCGGCGATCAGGGCGACCCAGCCCTGCGTGGCCGGGAGCTTGCCGTCGACCAGGTCGAAGGAGAAGGCCCAGGCCTCCAGCGCCAGGCCGATGACCATGCCCACCGAGCCGATGAGGGCGAGCGGCTTGCGGCCCACGCGGTCGACGAAGATCATCGCGATCACGGTGCCGACGATGTTGATGATCGACGTCGTGAACGAGTAGAAGAACGACTGCGTCGGGTCGACACCGACCGACTGCCACAGCGTCGCGGAGTAGTAGAAGGCGACGTTGATGCCGACGAACTGCTGGAAGACCGACAGGCCGATACCGACCCAGACGATCGGCTTGAAGAAGAAGGTGCCGCCGAGCAGGTCCTTGAAGGACGACTTCTCCTCGCGGTGCATGGCGTGCTCGATCTCGGCGACGCGGGCGTCGAAGTCCACGTCCTTGCCCTCGACCTCTTCGAGGATCTCCTTGGCGCGCTCGTGCTTGCCGACGGAGACCAGGAAGCGCGGGGACTCCGGGATGGCGAAGGAGAGCAGGCCGTAGAGGATGGCCGGGATGACCATGACGCCCAGCATGACCTGCCAGGCCTCCAGGCCCATCAGCTCACCGCGCTGGTCGCCGCCGGCGGCGTTCAGCAGGCCCCAGTTGACCAGCTGCGACACGGCGATGCCGATGACGATCGCCGCCTGCTGGAAGGAGCCGAGCCGGCCGCGGTAGGCGGGCGGGGAGACCTCGGCGATGTAGGCGGGGCCGATCACCGAGGCCATGCCGATGGCGAAGCCGCCGATCACACGCCACATGGCGAGGTCCCACAGCGCGAAGGGCAGGGCGGAACCGATGGCGCTGACGGTGAAGAGGACCGCCGCGATCTGCATGCAGCGGATGCGGCCGATGCGGTCGGCGATGCGGCCCGCGGTCGCCGCGCCGATGGCACAGCCGATCAGCGCGATCGCGATGACCTGGGCCAGCACCGCGGAGCCGACGTCGTAGCGGTCCCGGATGGCCTCGACGGCGCCGTTGATCACGGAACTGTCGTAACCGAACAGGAAACCGCCCATCGCGGCCGCCGCCGCGATGAAGATGACGTGCCCGAGATGATCGGGGTGAGCCGTCCTGGCTCCTGATGGGGATGCCTGCGATGTGCTGGCCACGTGTACTCCTCGGGCTACCGGCAACGCTGCCGGGGTGGTTCGCCTTCGAGGTGCCACAAAAAGGGACCTGAAGGTAAAAGCAACGTTGCAGAGACTATGCCTTCAAGTTTCGAAGTCAATAGGGCGACAGGTGTGAGTTTGGAGATGCGGAACCGAGTTCCGCGTTCAAGAGTTGAATCGATCCCGCTCAGAGCTACCGCAGCCGCTGACTGATGACCTTCGACACACCATCGCCTTGCATGGACACGCCATACAGGGCGTCGGCAACCTCCATCGTGCGCTTCTGGTGCGTGATCACGATCAGCTGCGAGGCTTCCTGAAGCTCCTGCATGATCCGGATCAGCCGTTGCAGGTTGGTGTCGTCGAGCGCCGCCTCGACCTCGTCCATGACGTAGAACGGGCTGGGCCGCGCCTTGAAGATCGACACGAGCATCGCCACGGCGGTCAGCGAGCGCTCCCCGCCCGAGAGCAGCGAGAGCCGCTTGACCTTCTTGCCCGGCGGCCGGGCCTCGACGTCCACGCCCGTGGTGAGCATGTGGTCGGGGTCGGTCAGGATCAGCCGCCCCTCACCGCCCGGGAACAGCCGGCCGAAGACGCCCTCGAACTCCCGGGCCGTGTCCCGGAAGGCCTCGGCGAAGACCTGCTCGACGCGCTCGTCGACCTCCTTGACGACCTGGAGCAGGTCGGCGCGGGTCTTCTTCAGGTCCTCCAGCTGCTCACCGAGGAACTGGTGCCGTTCCTCCAGCGCGGCGAACTCCTCCAGGGCCAGCGGATTGACCTTGCCGAGCTGCTGGTAGGCACGCTCGGCGGCCTTCAGCCGCTTCTCCTGCTCGGAGCGCACGAAGGGCCGTGGGCGGTTGCGCGGGTGCTCCGGGTCGTCCGGCAGCTCCTCGCCCTCGGCGGGGGGCGAGGGCGGCACCTCCTGATGGGGGCCGTACTCGGCCGCGAGCCCCGCCGGTTCCACACCGAGTTCCTCCAGCGCCTTGGTCTCCAGCTGCTCGATCCGCAGCCGTTTCTCGGCGCCGAGTACCTCGCCCCGGTGCACTGAATCCGTCAACTTGTCGAGTTCCGCCTTGAGATCGCGTCCGGCGGTGCGCGCGGCGGTCAGTTCCTGCTCGCGCCGGGCCTTGGCGGCCTCGGCGGCGGCGCGCTCCCGGTCGGCCCGGGCCAGGGAGACCTCGACGTGGGCGAGCAGCTGCCGGGCGCCGGCGGCGACCGCCTCCGCGACGGCCGCCTCGTGCCGCAGCCTGGCCCGCCGCTGTTCGGCACGCGCGCGTGCCTCGCGTTCCGCGCGGGCGGCCCGGTCCAGGGAGTCGGCGCGCCCGGCGAGGCCCTTGACCCGCTCCTCGTGGGTGCGGGCCTGGAGGCGGGCCTCCATCTCGGTCTGGCGGGCGTTGGCACCGTCGGCGGCGAGCCGGTCGCGCACGGAGGTGTCGGGCTCCTCCTCGACGGGCATCTCCTCGGCAACGGCGAGACGCTCGGCCAGTTCTTCGACCTCCGTCAGCGCCTCGTCCAGCGCCTCCTGCGCCCGGGCCGCCGCGGCAGCGGACCGCTCGGCCTCCCCGGCGGCGCCCCGCGCCTGTCCCGCCAGCCGGCCGAGCTGCTGGGCGACGGCCGACTTCTCCCGGTCTGCGGCCCGGCGCCCCTCCCCCAGCTCCTCGACGAGTGCCGCGCACGCCCGGCGCCGCTCGACGGCCACGTCCTGTGCCTCGGCCAGTTCCCCGCACCGCACGCCCAGCTCCTCCAGTTCGGCGGCAGCCTGGTCCACGGACGCCTGGACCTCCAGCAGGCTGGGCGCTCCGGCGGACCCGCCCTGGGCGAAGTGCGCGCCCAGCAGGTCGCCCTCGGCGGTGACGGCGGTCAGCTCGGGCCGGGCGCGAACGAGGTCCTCGGCGTCCTCCAGGGTGTCGACGACGACGACCCCGCGCAGCAGCCGTTGGACGGCGGGCATCAGATCGGACGGGCCCCGGACCAGGTCGGCGGCGTACGACGCCCCGTCGCTCCGCGGTTCCTCCGGTACGCCGTCGGGGTCGCCGGCGAGAAGCAGGGCGGCCCGGCCGGCGTCCTGTTTGCGCAGCAGGCGGATGGCGTCGGCGGCGGCCGTCGGGGAGGTGACGGCGAGGGCGTCGGCGGCGGCGCCGAAGGCGGTGGCCAGGGCGGCCTCGTGACCGGACGCCACGGTGAGGAGCCCGGCGGCCGGACCGAGCAGACCGGAAAGCTCGTCCTTGGCGGCGAGCAGCGCCCCGGTGCCGTCCTTGCGGCGCAGTCCGAGCGCGAGCGCCTCGTGGCGGGCCTGTGTCGCCGCGCGCTCCCGTTCCGCCGCGGTGGCCGCCTCCCGGGCGGCGCCCAGCACTGCTTCCGCCTCCGCCAGTTCCCGCTTGGCGGCGTCGTGCCGCTCGGCGAGTTCCCGATCGCCGGCGTCGAGGCCGTCGACCTCGGCCCGGAGCGCCTCGTACTCCTCCTGGGCGGCGGCGGCACGTTCCCGGGACTCGTCCCGTGCCTCGGCCAGCCGCTCGATCTCGGCCTGGGCCGAGGCGGCGCGCGAACGGGCCGCGCCGACCCGGCCGCTGAGCCGGGCCAGCCCCTCACGGCGGTCGGCGATGGCGCGCGCGGCGTCCTTGAGGCGGCGCTCCTCCAGGGCCAGTTCGCGTTCGAGGTCGGCGCGGTGGGCGACCGTGTCCTCCAGGGCGCGCTCGGCGGCCTCCAGGGCCGCCTCGAGTTCGGCCTCCTGCTCGCGCACGCGGGCGGCCTCGCGCTCCAGCTCCTCCGGGTCGCGGCCGCGGCGTTCCTCAGGGGGCGCGGACGTGGCGCTCTTCACCCGGGCGTCGGCCAGCGAGATCGTCCCGCGGACCCGCTCGGCGAGCTGGGAGAGTTCGTACCAGGTCTGCTGGGCACGCTGGAGGCGCGGGGTGAGCCGGCGCACCGCGTCCTCCAGGTCCGCCTCGCGGCGCAGCGCCCTGCCCAGTTCCCGCTCGGCGGCTTCCTTGCGTTCCATCAGCGCGGCCTCGTCGGCGATCTCGGCCTGCAGCGCCTCGCGCAGCCGTACGAGGTCGTCGGCGAGGAGCCTGAGCCGCGCGTCCCTCAGGTCGGCCTGGATGACGGCCGCCCGACGTGCCACCGCCGCCTGCCGGCCCAGGGGCTTGAGCTGGCGGCGCAGCTCGTCGGTGAGGTCCTGCACGCGTGCGAGGTTGGCCTGCATCGCGTCCAGTTTCCGCAGCGCCTTCTCCTTGCGCTTGCGGTGCTTGAGGACACCGGCGGCCTCCTCGATGAACGCCCGCCGGCCCATGGGGTCGGCGTGCAGGACGGAGTCGAGCTGGCCCTGGCCGACGATGACGTGCATCTCGCGGCCGATGCCGGAGTCGGAGAGCAGTTCCTGGATGTCGAGGAGCCGGCAGGTGTCGCCGTTGATCTGGTACTCGCTGCCGCCGTTGCGGAACATGATCCGCGTGAGGGTGACCTCGGCGTACTCGATGGGCAGCGCCCCGTCGGAGTTGTCGATGGTCAGGGACACCTCGGCGCGGCCCAGCGGCGGGCGGCCGGTGGTGCCGGCGAAGATGACGTCCTCCATCTTGCCGCCGCGCAGCGACTTGGCGCCCTGTTCACCCATGACCCAGCTGAGCGCGTCCACCACGTTGGACTTGCCCGAGCCGTTCGGACCGACGACGCAGGTGATGCCCGGTTCGAACCGGAGCGTGGTCGCCGAGGCGAACGACTTGAATCCGCGGAGCGTCAGGGCCTTCAGGTGCACGCCGCCGGACTCTACCTTTCGCGGGTGTCTCACTCCATGAACCGGTGAACCGCCGCGGTTTCACACGTGAACGCGCAGGGCACATCAGACGTTGAAGAGGGTGAAAGGATGCGCGGGGGAGGAAAGGGCGGGCCGGACGGGCAGGGACCGGACGGCGCGGACCCGGACGGTGGGACGGGGGCAAGAAAGAAGGGACGCCGAAGCGTCCCTTGCAGACTCTGACACCTGAGCGGTTGTACGGACGGGCTCAACCCCTGCAGTGCCGTGGTGGAGCGATGCAGTGATCAGGTGAGCGCAGGCTCCGCCTGGTGTGCGTCAACGCTCTCCATGCTCTCCATGATCCTGTCGTGAGAAGCGGCAGCCGCCAGAGCGTCGTTCTCCGCCTGGATCCGTCCGAGCTCGGATTCCAGGTCCTGGACACGCTGCTGGAGCCGTCGCATCTCGGCGAGGAGTCGCGGGTCGGAGCCGCCGACGTAACCGAGAAGCGCCTTTGCCATGATGGATGGTCCTCCACAATGAGTGACCGACCGAAGCGGTGTGGGTCGTGAGGGAATCGCACCCGCGGTGCTTGGCACTTTGGAGTTTTTCCTGCCGTTCAACCATGCCAAACAGCTAAGGTGCGCGGGGCTTTCAGCGTCTCACCAAAAAGTTTGACGGTCAACACGATCACGCCCCGCATTGACGGGCGCCCGGGGGCACGCGGCCTGGGAACGGCGACGTGGCGACTCCTGCGGGCCCCTGGGGGCGTGGCGATCAATCTTGGGTCCGGAGCCTGCCATGTGACGCCGTTCTTGGCAACCACCTGCTCCTTTTCGCCTCGGACACCTCGCGGGAGCGATCTCACGGGACGCCGTGAGGTCTCCGAGCGGCGCGGTGTCAGCGGATGGCGAAGCCCTCGTAGCCGCCGCGGGGTGTGTCCCAGATCTCGGTGACGCCGTCCACACGTCCGGGCGTGTCGTCACCGCGCAGCCAGTCGAGCAGTCTCTCGCAGCGCTCGCGCGGGCCCTCCGCGACCACTTGGACGCGCCCGTCGGCCAGATTGAGAGCAAAGCCACTCATCCCGCCGAGTTCCAGCGCCGTGGCCCGCGTGAACCAGCGGAATCCCACGCCCTGGACCTGCCCGCGCACCCACGCGACCAGCCTTGCTTCCTCGCTCATGGGTGCAGGCTAACCAGTCAATGTCTCGCCGGACACTTCACCCCCTTGCGCCATGCGGTACCGTCCCCACCCAATGAATCGCATCTGAAACTCACTCGAACGTGTGGGTTGCGTGTTGATCTTGGGGATGCGTCGACCGCGGAGCGACCGCGCGGACGCCTTCGGCGCGAGGGCCGCGAAGACCATGCGGACGCGCGGACCACGCGGACCGCGAAGACGAGGACGAGGAAGGCCAGAACATGGGACGCCACCGACGCTCCGCCGCCGGCCGCGCCGCGGAGGGCCACCGGGCGGACGGCGCCGCGGGGCGGGGCCGTGACCCGCAGGTCCCGGGCGACCGCTCCGAGATGGGGATCGCGCCCTACCTGAACCCGGAGGCGTACGCCGAGGTCCGCGCGAAGAGCGACGCCTATCTGTACGCGCCCGACGACCCGGACGGCGGCACAGGCGACGGCCGGCCGCGGGCCGGCCGCACGGTCCCCTTCCCGAGCGAGGGGTTCGCCCCCGACGAGGGTCCGCGCGCGGGAGCGCATCGCCGCCGCAAGAGGAAGGGCGTCCCCCCGGTCCGCACCGGTCTGCTCGGCGTGTCCGCAGCGGTGGCCATCGGCACGGTGGTGGTGGCCACGGGCGCGGTGCCCGGCCTCGACAACTACCGGATCGGCGGCGGCACCAGCAGCGATGCGGGCGGGCGGGCGCAGGCCCAGGACGCGCCGACCAGCACCCCGTCCGAGCAGGGCGGCACCTCCGGCAGCGCCGACGCCGGCCGCGGCGCCGACGCCGCGAGCCGCGGCACCGACCGGTCCTCCGCCCCTTCCGGGTCCTCCTCGTCCGCGTCGTCCCCGTCTGCGCCCTCTTCGTCCGCGTCGCCGTCCTCGCCGTCCTCGCCCTCGGCATCGATGTCGAAGAAGCCCGCCGCCCCGGCCGAGACGCCGTCGAGGGCGACGAAGCCGGAGACGACTCCCAGCACGCAGCCGAAGCCCACTCCGTCGCGTCCGGCCGACAAGGAGCCCGAGCAGCCCGCCGCACCCCCCACCGCGTCGGACCGGGCCGTCGCCGAGGCCCAGGTGCTCAAGCTCGTCAACGACGAGCGGGCCAAGGTGGGCTGCAGCCCGGTGGCCGCGAACAGCGCGCTGCGCGAACTGGCCGAGGACTTCAGCGAAGCCATGGCCGCACAGGGCTTCTTCGACCACACCGACCCCAGCGGAGCGACCCCCTGGGACCGGGCCGAGGCAGCCGGGATAAGCAACCTCGGCGGCGAGAACATAGCCCGCGGGCAGGCCGACGCCCAGGCCGTGATGGACGCCTGGATGGACAGCCCGGGCCACAGGGCCAACATCCTGAACTGCGACTTCCAGACCCTGGGGGTCGGAGTCCACTTCGGCTCCGGCGGCCCCTGGTGGACCCAGAACTTCGGCTACTGACCCCGCCCCGGCGAGCACTTCCCCGCACTCCGCGCGACCTGCGGCGCCGCGCTGCGCTCACGTAGGCTTGGTTCATGGCGACCACGCGGGAGCGCACGCAGGAGCAGGAGCTGCCGTTCGACGTGTTCTCCAGGGGGTGTCCCTCGCGCGGCACCCTGGAGCACGTCACGGGGCGGTGGGGCGCGCTGACGCTCGGCGCGCTGTCCGAGGGATCCCTGCGTTTCAACGAGCTGCGGCGCCGCGTCGACGGCGTCAGCGAGAAGATGCTGGCCCAGACCCTGCACGCGCTGGAGCGCGACGGTCTGGTGCTCCGTGAGGCCCAGCCCACCAACCCGCCCCGCGTGGACTACGAGCTCACGTCGCTGGGACGTGAGGTGGCCGGGCGGCTGATGGCGCTGATCCAGTGCCTGGAGGGGCGGATGGACGAGGTGCTGGCGTCGCGTGAGCGGTACGACTCCGGTCGGACGCCTACGGGGTGATCCTCGGCGTCCGCTGGCACTGCGGGCAGAAGTAGCTGGAACGGTTCATCCACGGCCGGCGGCGCATCGGCGTCGCGCAGCGGCGGCAGGGCAGCCCTTCGCGGCCGTATGCGTCGAGTGACCGGTCGAAGTAGCCGGACTCGCCGTTCACGTTGACGTAGAGGCTGTCGAAGCTGGTGCCGCCGACGGCGAGGGCCGCGTTCATCACGTCTCGGACGTGGCCGAGGAGTTCGGCGGTGCGGGGGCGGGTGAAGGTGGCGGTCGGGCGCTCGTAGTGCAGACGGGAGCGCCACAGGGCCTCGTCCGCGTAGATGTTGCCGACACCGCTGATCAGTGACTGGTCGAGCAGGGCCCGTTTGACCGTGGTCCGCTTGCGGCGCAGCGCGAGGTGGAAGGCCTCGTCGTCGAAGAGCGGGTCGAGGGGGTCGCGGGCGATGTGCCCGATGACGTCGGGCAGGCCGTCGGGGGTGGTGTCGTGCAGGGACAGGCCGCCGAAGGTGCGCTGGTCGACGAAGCGCAGTTCGGTGGACCGGTCGTCGGCGAAGCGGACGCGGACGCGCAGGTGCTTCTCGTCCGGTGCCTCGTGCGGCTGGACGAGCAGCTGGCCGCTCATACCGAGGTGCGCCAGGATCGCCTGACCGGTGTCCGCCAGCGGCAGCCACAGGTATTTGCCGCGGCGGCTGGGGGTGCCGATCCGGTGGCCCTCCAGACGGTGGGCGAAGTCGGCGGGGCCGGCGACGTGCCGGCGTACCGCGCGCGGGTGGAGTACCTGGGCGTCGGCGACGGTGCGGTGGGCGACCCAGCGCTCCAGACCGCGCCGTACGACCTCGACCTCGGGCAACTCGGGCATGGCATCCCCTCGGATGGGACGGTGGACGAGCCGAACGCCCGCCCCGGGGCTGGGGCGGGCGTTCGGGACGTGCGGTGGATCAGGTGGAACCGGCGGATCAGGCGGAGGCCGACGGGGCGTCGGCGCTCGGCAGCTCGGCTGCTGCGGCGGCCGGCCGGGCGGCCGTCGCCTTGGCGCGCTCGTCCGCCGCGGCCCGGATGGCCCGCCATGCGGATTCCGCGGCCTGCTGCTCCGCCTCCTTCTTGCTGCGGCCGGTGCCGGTGCCGTACGAGACGCCTCCGACGCGGGCGGCAGCAGTGAAGGTCTTCTCGTGGTCCGGGCCGGTCTCCGTGACCAGGTACTCGGGGACACCGAGCCCTTCGGTCGCGGTGAGTTCCTGGAGACTGGTCTTCCAGTCCAGGCCGGCGCCGAGGTTCGAGGACTTCTCGATCAGCGGATCGAACAGGCGGTGCACCAGTTCGGAGGCCGCGTCGAGGCCCTGGTCGAGATAGACCGCGCCGATCACCGCTTCCAGGGTGTCGGCGAGGATGGACGCCTTGTCCCGGCCGCCCGTGCCCTCTTCACCGCGGCCGAGCCGGATGAAGGAACCGAGGTCGAGCCCGCGGCCCACCTCCGCCAGCGCACGCGAGTTGACCACCGCGGCCCGCAGCTTGGCCAGCTGGCCTTCGGGCAGGTCGGGGTGGGTGCGGTACAGCGTGTCCGTGACGACGAGGCCGAGGACGGAGTCACCGAGGAACTCCAGCCGCTCGTTCGTCGGCAGACCGCCGTTCTCGTACGCGTAGGAACGGTGGGTCAGCGCACGCACCAGAAGGGCGGACTCGAGCTGGTAGCCGAGCCGCCCTTCCAGAAGCGTGTGGGACGAGGCCTGGGTGTCCGCCTTCTTCTTGGCGGGTGGGTCCGCCTTGGCGTCTTCCGCCTTCTTGGGGACTGACACAGTGCCTCTCACCAGCCGCTCAGACCTCGAGGACCTGGCGCTTGTTGTAAGTGCCGCAAGACGGGCACGCGATGTGCTGCTGCTTGGGCTCGTGGCAGCGCTCGCACGCAACCAGGGTGGGGACCGCAGCCTTCCACTGCGACCGGCGGTGGCGCGTGTTGCTGCGCGACATCTTCCGCTTCGGAACAGCCACGGCTACTTCTCCTGCTTCTCGTCGACGCCCGGTTCGGCGCCGCTCATCTCGTCCTTCTCGCCGTCTTCGAGTGAACCGGCGAGTCCCTGCAAAGCCGCCCAACGGATGTCGACGGCGTCATGGTGGTGGTCCGGGTCGTCCGACAGGCGTACCCCGCACTCGGAGCACAGACCCTGGCAGTCTTCCTGGCACACCGGCTGCATCGGCAGTGCGAGCACCACCGCGTCGCGCAGCACGGGTTCGAGGCCGATCAGCCCGTCCTCGATGAAGAGCCTGTCCTCGTCGTCCTCGGCGTCGTCGCCCGGTTCCGCCGCTGGGCGGCCCCGGTCGTCGGCGTCAGGGTACGAGAACAGCTCCTGGAAGTCCGCTTCGAGCTGCTGCTCGAGCGGCTCCAGACACCTTACGCACTCCCCCTCGGCCTTGGCACGGGCGGTGCCTGTGACGAGCACCCCTTCCATGACCGACTCCAGCCGGAGTTCGAGTTCCACCGGGGCGCCTTCCGGCACTCCGATGACTCCCTGGAGACCGAAGTCCTTGGGAGCGTCGACCGTGCGGGTCAGGCGCTGCAGTGCACCGGGCCGCCGTCCCAGCTCGTGTGTGTCGAACACGAGGGGGTTGCGGTGGTCGAGGCGCGCGTTCAGAACCATTCCTGCTTTCGGTCTTCGTGACTCGGGGCTACCGCCCTGTGGTGTTCCCGGGCAGCGTCGATCGCGGACGTACGCGCGACCGAAGAGCCAGGATACTGGACCATTCGCCGTCGGCCCAATCCGGACCCGGGCGGGGACGACGGGCCTAGAGGCCGCGCCCCTGTTCGTAGGCCCTCAGCTGCTCGGCGCTGATCATGCCGGTGTCGAAGAGGCTGGTCTCGTCGAGGGCCTGCGGCTGGGCCTGCGGGGGTTGCTGCGGCTGCTGGGACTGGGCGTAGCCCTGCTGTCCGTCGTACGGCTGCTGCCGGGTGTCATAGCCCTGGAAGGGGTCCCCTCCCGCCGGAGCGTAGCCGGAGGCGGTGGCGTAGGGGTCGGCGTTCTGCTGGTAGCCGTACGGGTCCTGCGCGCCGTCGTAGGTCTGCTGGTAGCCCGCGTACGGGTCGGACTGCTGGTGCGCGTAGCCGTAGGCCGGCTGCTGCGACGGCATCTCCGGTACGGCTTGGGCCGGCACCTGGGCGGCCGTCGGCTGCTGCTCGCCGTACTCGCGCGGCCGGGGCTGCTCGACGGGGGCGTCCGAGAGGGCCGCGAGGCCGGCGAGGTAGTCGGCGTCGCTGGAGTGCTGGACGGTGGTGGCGTCGTCGGCGAGGGCGCCGAGGTCGTCGGTGGCGATCCGGCCGTGCAGCTTCTGGCGGCCCCGGCCGACGGCGTCCAGGGTCTTGGCCAGTACCGCCTCGAAGGCGCCGAGCTTGGTGTCGACGTAGGTGTCGGCGTCGCGGCGCAGGGTCTCCGGGTCGTGGCTGCGCTCGGGGGCGTCCTCGTCCTCGTAGCCGTTCTCGTCGAGGCCGGGTCCGGTGCCGAGCAGCTTCTCGCGGCCGCGGCCGACGGAGCCGAGGGTCTTGGTGAGGACGACCTCGAAGTTGGCGAGCTTGGAGTCGACGTAGTCGTCGGCCTCGGCGCGCACCTCCTCGGCCTCCTGGCGGGCCTCGGCCAGGATGCGGTCGGCCTCGGCCTGGGAGCGGCGGGCGACCTCGGTGTCGGAGATGAGCGAGCCTCGCTCGGCGTGCGCGCTCTCGATGATCCGGTCGGCCTCCTGGCGGGCCTGGGCGACCATCTGCTCGCGGTCGCCGATCAGCTCCTGGGCCTGGGCGAGGGAGCCGGGCAGTTCGGCGCGCAGCTCTTCCAGCAGCGAGAGCAGTTCGGCGCGGTTGATCACGCACGAGGCCGACATGGGCATGGCGCGGGCGCCGGAGACCATCGCGGTGATCTCGTCGAGCTTCTTCTGCACGTCCACCGTGTGCTCGCCACTCTCTACAGCTGTGTTGGAGACGGACGGGACGACTGTACGACCCTGGGGTGTCCGGGGGACACCGGGTGACGTGTTGTCGGTCTCCGGGGGCTGCGCGGGGCCGGGCTCAGTCCTTCTTCAGGCGCTCGGCGAGGACGTCGAGGACCAGCGGAGGCACCAGGTGGGAGACGTCGCCGCCCCAGGTGGCGACCTCCTTGACCAGGGAGGACGACAGGAAGCTGTAGGTGGGGTTGGTGGGTATGAAGAGGGTTTCCACGCCCGAGAGGCCGTTGTTCATCTGGGCCATCTGCAGCTCGTAGTCGAAGTCGCTGACCGCGCGCAGGCCCTTGACGATGGCCGGGATCTCGCGCTGCTTGCAGAAGTCGACGAGGAGGCCGTGGAAGGACTCCACGCGCACGTTCCCGTACTCGGCGGTGACCTGGCGGATGAGGTCGATCCGCTCCTCGATCTCGAACAGGCCCTTCTTGGCCTGGTTGATCATCACCGCGACGTAGACCTCGTCGTAGAGGCTGGAGGCACGGGCGATGATGTCGAGATGTCCGTTGGTGATCGGGTCGAACGACCCGGGACAGACGGCGCGGCGCACTTGAGTTCCCTCGCTCTCCGGTCCGGTCATCGTGCGTCTTCGCACGTAGAGGCGGCGCGACCGTACCAAAACGTTCCCTCGCCGTAGCGACGGGCCCGGATCGCTTCGAAGCCGTGCGGCCAGCCGAACGCGCCGCCCCTGGTGCTGCGCTCCACGGTGACGAGCGCTTCCCCGCTGAGCCACCCTTCCGTGCGGAGTGTGAGGAGGATCTCCCGAAGATCGTCGTCGGAGACGGCGTACGGCGGGTCCAGGAAGACGATGTCGTACGGCTCGGCGGGGGCCGGGGTGCGGATGATCTGCTCCGCCTTGCCCGCCCTGACCTCGGCGCCGGGCAGGCCGAGGGCCCTGACGTTCTCCCGGACGGTGCGGGCGGCACGGGCGTCGGCCTCGACGAGCAGGACGTGCCCCGCGCCCCGGGAGAGCGCCTCCAGGCCGACGGCGCCGGAACCGGCGTACAGGTCGATGACCCGCTCGCCGTCCAGGGGGCCGCCGAGCAGGGACTGCCAGGTGGAGAAGAGGCCTTCGCGCGCGCGGTCTGAGGTGGGGCGGGTGCCGGTCCCCGGCGGGACGGCCAGGCGGCGTCCGCCGGCTTTGCCGGCGATCACGCGGGTCATCTTGGGTCCTTGGTCATCGGGTGCGGTTCCGTCCAGTCTGGCAGGCGGAGGCCGGGGCGGCGCGTGCTGTGCGGCGCGTGCTGTGCGGCGCGGCCGGCCGCGCGGTCTCCGAACCCCTGGGGCGGGCTCTTCACCCCTTCTCCAGGTACTGCTCCCGCTCTTCGTCCAGCAGGGCGTCCAGGGCCGTCCGGAGGGCGGGCAGGCCGCTCAGCTCCGGGTCGGCGGCCACCACCGCCGCCGCCTCCTCCCTCGCCTCGGCGATGATCTCCTCGTCCTCGATGACGGCGAGGACCCGCAGGGAGGTGCGGGCACCGGACTGGGCCTGGCCGAGGACGTCGCCCTCACGGCGCTGTTCGAGGTCGATGCGGGAGAGTTCGAAGCCGTCGAGGGTGCCGGCGACGGCGGCCAGGCGCTGCCGGGCCGGGCTCGCCTCGGGCATCTCGGTGACCAGCAGACACAGGCCGGGGGCCGAGCCTCGGCCGACCCGGCCGCGCAGCTGGTGGAGCTGGGAGACGCCGAAGCGGTCGGCGTCCATGATCACCACGGCGGTGGCGTTGGGGACGTTGACGCCGACCTCGATCACGGTGGTCGCGACCAGGACGTCGGTCTCCCCGGCGGCGAAGCGGCGCATGACCGCGTCCTTGTCGTCGGGCGGCATCCGGCCGTGCAGGACCTCGACCCCGAGGCCCTGGAGCGGGCCCTTCGCCAGGTGCTCGGCGACCTCCAGGACGGCCAGCGGGGGCCGCTTCTCCGCGTCCCCCTCGGCGGGCTGCCCGGAGCCCTTCTTCGGGGCGTCGTCCTCGTCGCCGATGCGCGGGCAGACGACGTACGCCTGGTGGCCGTTGGTCACCTCCTCGCGGACTCGCTCCCACGCGCGCGCCAGGAAGTGGGGTTTGTCGGCCGCCGGGACGACATGACTGGCGATCGGCGAGCGTCCGGCCGGGAGCTGGTCCAGGACGGAGGTCTCCAGGTCGCCGAAGACCGTCATGGCGACGGTGCGCGGGATCGGCGTGGCGGTCATGACGAGGAGGTGCGGCGGCTGCTTGCCCTTGCCCCGCAGGGCGTCGCGCTGCTCGACGCCGAAGCGGTGCTGTTCATCGACGACGACGAGGCCCAGGTCGTGGAACTGCACCTTGTCCTCGATCAGCGCGTGCGTGCCGATGACGATGCCGGCCTCGCCGGTGGCCAGGTCGAGCAGGGCGTGGCGGCGGGCGGCGGCTCCCATGGAACCGGTGAGCAGCACCACCTTGGTGGCGTGCTCGGTGCCGCCGAGCATCCCGCCCTCGGCCAGCTCCCCCATCATCTCGACGACCGACCGGTGGTGCTGCTGGGCGAGCACCTCGGTGGGCGCCAGCATCACGGCCTGCCCGCCGGCGTCCACGACGGCGAGCATGGCGCGCAGGGCGACCATGGTCTTGCCCGAGCCCACCTCCCCCTGGAGCAGCCGGTGCATCGGGTGGTCGGTGGCGAGGTCGTCGAAGATCTCCCGGGAGACCTTCCGCTGGCCGTCGGTCAGGGTGAACGGGAGTCGGTCGTCGAAGGCCGCGAGCAGGCCGTCCGGGCTCGGCTTCCTGGGGACGGCGGGGAGCTGGGTCTCGGCGTGGCGGCGGCGGGCGAGGGCGACCTGGAGGACGAAGGCCTCGTCCCACTTCAGACGGGCGCGGGCGTCCTCGACGTCCGCCCTGGTGTGCGGACGGTGGATCTTCAGGAGGGCCTCGGGGAGGGGGACCAGGGACCGCCCCGCGCGCAGGGAGTCGGGGAGCGGGTCGAGGGCCTCCTGCGCGCTGGGCAGCACCGTCTGGATCGCCTTGCCGATCTTCCAGGACTCCAGCTTGGCGGTGGCCGGGTAGAGGGGGATGAGGGCGCCCGCCCAGGACTCGACGCTCTCGGTCCCGTCGTCGTCACCGCCGCGCAGCAGCTCGTAGGCGGGGTGGGCCAGTTGCAGTCGGCGGTTGAAGACGGAGACCTTGCCCGCGAACATCGCCCGGGTGCCCGGCAGGAGCTCCTTGTGGGGTTTGTGCACGCCGTTGCCGAAGAAGACCAGCTGGAGGCGGCCGCTGCCGTCCGTGATGGTCACTTCGAGCCGCTGGCCCTTGCCGCGCGGCGCCTTCGACGAGGCGAAGGTGTGCAGGCGGGCGTCGGCGACCTGGGCGACCACCGTGACGTGCTCGTCCATCGGCAGGTCGGCGAGGTGGGTGAGCTGGCCGCGCTCCTCGTATCTGCGGGGGTAGTGGTGGAGGAGGTCGCCGACGGTGTGCAGGCCGAGATGCTCGGCCATCACCTTCGCGGTGGCGGGGCCGAGCACCTTCTTCAGGGGTTCTCGCAGTGCGGGCACGAGATCCATTGCACACCACGCCACTGACAACGTCCCCGCGCCTCCCCGGAAACGCCGGGGCCGGCCGCGCTACTCCACGCCGATCAGCAGCAGCGCGCCCTGCCGGCCGCCCCGGTGGACCACCGTGTCGACGGCGAGGTACGCCTCACGGACGCGGGCCTCCAGGTGGGCGGTGACGGTGCCCGGCGCCTCGTCGCCGAGGACGAGGGTGACCAGCTCGCCGCCGGCCGAGAGCATGCGGTCCAGGACGGTCGCGGCGACCGCGGTGACGTCCGCGCCGATCACGGCCACGTCGCCGTCGACAAGGCCGAGCACGTCACCGGCCTGGCAGATGCCGGCCGTGGTCCAGGACCGGTGTTCGGCGACGGTGACCTCGGCGTAGCGGGTCGCGCCGGCCGCCGAGGTCATCGCCACCACGTCCTCGTCGAAGCGCCGCCCGGGCTCGTGCACGGCGAGGGCGGCGATGCCCTGGACGGCGGAGCGGGTCGGGATCAGGGCGACCCGGACGCCTTCGGCGCGGGCCTGCTCGGCCGCCGCGGCGGCTGTGTGGCGCAGTTCGACGTCGTTGGGCAGCAGCACGACCTCGCGGGCGTGCGCCCGCCGTACGGCCTCGACCAGTTCCCCGCTCGCGGGCGGCTCCCCGGGGCGCGCGAGCACGGTGGTCGCGCCGGCCTCGCCGTACAGTCCGGCCAGGCCCTCCCCCGGCACGACGGCCACCACGGCGCGCTGGGTCCGCTCCCGGGGCGGGCGCCCGGCCCCGGTGGTGTGCACGTCGCCGTGCCCGAAGTGGGTGATCCGGATCCGGTACGGCCGCCCTGCCTCGACGCCCGCCTCCACGGCGCCGCCCGCGTCGTCTACGTGAACGTGGACGTTCCACAGGCCGTCGCCCCCGACCACGACGAGGGAGTTTCCGAGGGCGTCGAGCCGCCGCCGCAGCCGTGCCACGGCCGCGTCCTCGGCCTCCAGGAGGTAGATCACCTCGAAGGCGGGACCGTTCCCGTCGTCCTCGTCCGCGGCGCACTCGCCCGCGGCCTCCTCCTCGGCCCGCCGGCCCACGGGGTCCTCGGCGCCGTGCGCCACGCGCGCGTGCGGCACGACGGCCGCTCCGGGCCCGGGCGCCCGGCCCGTGAACGTCTCCACCAGGGCCGCGAGAAGGGTCACGAGGCCGTGTCCGCCGGCGTCGACGACCCCGGCGCGCCGCAGGACGGGGAGCTGGCCCGGGGTCGCGGCCAGCGCCTCGCGGGCTCCCTCGTAGGCCGCGCGGGCCACCTCCGCGCAGTCGCCCTCCGTTTCGCCGGCCGCGTCGGCCGCGGCCGAGGCGACGGTCAGGACGGTGCCCTCGACCGGGTGGGCCACGGCCTGCCGGGCGGATTCGGCGGCGTGCCGAAGGGCTTGCCGCAGGCCCCGGCCGTCGGCGTGAGCGGGTTCACCCCGGGCGGTGAACACCTGGGCCATGCCGCGCAGCAGCTGCGCGAGGATCGTGCCCGAGTTGCCCCGCGCGCCGATCAACGCGCCGTGCGCCATGGCACCCACGGCCTCGGCCAGCGAGGGTCCGCCGCGCGCGTCCGGCTTCCCGGCGTCCACCGCGTGCGCGGCGTAGACCGCCTCCACCGCGGCGACGGCCGACTCGACGGTCAGATAGAGGTTCGTGCCGGTGTCCCCGTCCGCGACCGGGTAGACGTTGATCGCGTCGATCTCCTCGCGCGCCCGTCCCAGCGCGCGCAGCGACAGACCGCACCAGGTGCGCACCGCCAGAGCGTCGAAGAACCTCCGTGGCACCTGCGCCACCTGCGCCTCCCTGAGCTGCGGACGTGGCAGGCAGCGTAGACCTTGGGCGGGTGCCCGCCGGAAGAGGGCCGGGGGCGGGCCGCTGAGCTGCCGTGGTAGTTTCGTTGTACGGGAGCAGCCGTTGTATGCTGCTCCGGTTGCCCGATCCGATCGGGCTCTCCCCCTGGCACCGCCACTCAGTTCCCGGACCGTTCACCGTTCCGAGGTCTTGTTCCCGGCATGCCGGGATCAACCGTAAGTGCATCTGAAGTCTTTGGAGTGACCCGTGGCTGCCAACTGCGACGTCTGCGGCAAGGGGCCGGGCTTCGGCAACAACATCTCGCACTCGCACCGCCGTACGTCCCGTCGCTGGAACCCGAACATCCAGCGTGTGCGTACCGTGGTCGGCGGGACGCCGAAGCGCGTGAACGCTTGCACCTCGTGCATCAAGGCCGGCAAGGTCTCGCGCTGACGCGTCAGCTGAGCGCGCGGCCACTGCCTGGTCCGCTGCACAAAGCCGGTCCACCTCGTGTGGGCCGGCTTTTTGCCGTGCCCGCGGTCCTCCGTGGCCCGTGCTCACCCGGGGGACGAGCGGCCTGAGCCGCGGGCGCGCGCCGGCGGACGGCTGCTCCGGTCTCCGGCCGGAGCACTGAGGAACCGGACCGCACACACCGGCCGCTCCCCCGCCCCTCCGCCTTTCACGGCCGCTCACCCTCCCCGCCACCTCCCCCGGCTGCCGGCCGGGGTTCTCGGTCTTCCCCGGCTGCCGGCCGGGTGCCCCGATCGGCTCGGGGCGATGGCGGCGGCCGGCGCCGGTTTCAGGGGATGTCCCGCCCGAGTGCCCACCCGTGGTCCACCGGCCCGATGCCACCGCCGAGCGCGAAGCCCGCCCCGATGGCCCCGGTGACGTACGCCTTGGCGGCCGTGACCGCCTCCGGGACCGACTGTCCCTTCGCCAGCCCGCAGGCGACGGCCGACGCGAGGGTGCAGCCGGTGCCGTGCGTGTGCCGGTTGTCGAGGCGCGGGGCGCGCAGCCAGTGCTCCTCGCGGCCGTCGGTGAGCAGGTCCACGGCGTCGCCGCGCAGGTGCCCGCCCTTGATCAGCACCCAGCGCGGCCCGTACTCCAGCACGGCCGCCGCGGCCCGCCGCAGATCGTCGTCCGACCCGACCCGTACGCCGGTGAGTTGGGCGACCTCGTCGAGGTTCGGCGTGGCGACGGTCGCGACCGGCAGCAGCTCGGCGCGTACGGAGTCCAGGGCGGAGGCGGCCAGCAGCGCGTCCCCGTGCTTGGAGACGCCGACCGGGTCGACGACCGCCGGGGCGTCGGTGCCGCCGATCAACTCGGCGACCGCCTCGACCAGTTCCGCGGAGGAGAGCATGCCGGTCTTGACCGCCTGGACGCCGATGTCGTCCACGACACTGCGGTACTGGGCCCGCACGGCGTCCACGGGCAGCTCCCAGGCACCCTGCACGCCGAGGGAGTTCTGCGCGGTCACCGCGGTCAGCACGCTCATGCCGTGCGTGCCGAGGGCGAGCATCGTCTTGAGGTCGGCCTGGATGCCGGCGCCGCCGCCGGAGTCGGAGCCGGCCACGGTGAGGACCAGGGGCGGCGTCACGACTCCACGTCCTCGCCGAAGTGGTCCCAGCCCCCCTTGCTGGTCCAGGGCGCCCCGTCGACGGTCACCTGGGGCAGCGCCGAGGGGTTGAGGACCTCGCCGATGACCTTCCAGCGGGCGGGCAGCTTCACGTCCGGCGGGAAGGTGGCCACGATCGCGTGGTCCTCTCCCCCGGTGAGCACCCACTGCATGGGGTCGACGCCGACGGCCTGGCCGATGTCGTTCATCTGGGAGGGGATGTCGATCTGGCCGGAGCGGATGTCGATCCTGACCTTGCTGGCCTCCGCGATGTGACCCAGGTCGGCGATGAGTCCGTCGCTCACGTCGCACATCGCGGTGGCACCGAGCCCGGCGGCGGCCGGGCCCGCGTGGTACGGCGGCTCGGGCCGCCGGTGGGCCTCGACGAAGGCGCGCGGCGAGCGGAAGCCGCGGGACAGCACGGCGAACCCGGCCGCGGACCAGCCGAGCCAGCCGGTCACCGCGACGAGGTCGCCGGGCTGGGCTCCGCCCCGGGTGACGGGTTCCTGGTTGCGCAGGTCGCCGAGCGCGGTGATGCAGACGGTGATCGTGTCGCCGCGCACCACGTCGCCGCCGACCACGGAGGCGCCCGCGACCTGGCACTCGTCGCGCAGTCCGTCCATCAGCTCGGTCGGCCAGGTCACCGGCAGTTCGGCGGGCACCACCAGGCCGAGCAGCAGCGCGGTCGGCACGGCGCCCATCGCGGCGATGTCGGCCAGGTTCTGCGCCGCCGCCTTGCGGCCCACGTCGTACGCGGTGGACCAGTCACGGCGGAAGTGCCGTCCCTCGACGAGGATGTCGGTGCTGGCCACCACCCTGCGGTCGGGCGCGGCCACCACCGCGGCGTCGTCGCCGGGGCCCACCCGGACCGCCGGGGTGGTGGTGAGACGGGAGGTGAGCTCCCTGATGAGCCCGAACTCCCCGAGCTCACCAACAGTGCCCTTCATCGCCTTGGCTCCCCTTCTGTCCCTGTGCGTGCCCGGTCGCACGTCATCTCTGTCCTCGTCACGGTCGACATGACCGTCACCGCGGTCGGCGTGGTCGTCAACCCGTGCCGTTCCGGCACCACGGCGCGCGAGGCCGCCACCCCGCGGGTCTCCCCGCGGGGAGCGGTGACGCGATACCGTGGCGTTCCTTTTCCCCACATGATCCTCGTGGCCGCTCTGGAGGTTCCGTGGTACAGGCGTACATCCTGATCCAGACGGAGGTCGGCAAGGCGTCGACCGTCGCCGAGACGATCAGCAAGCTCCCTGGAGTGATCCAGGCCGAGGACGTGACAGGACCCTACGACGTCATCGTGCGCGCGCAGTCCGACACCGTCGACGACCTGGGTCGCATGGTGGTCGCCAAGGTCCAGCAAGTGGACGGCATCACCCGCACTCTGACCTGCCCGGTCGTTCATCTCTAGCCCCCTTCCGCCCGCTCGCTCTCACCCCTCCGGTCGCCGCCGCCGGCTGCTCTGCAGCAGACGACGACGAGCCGGCGGCGGTTCCCGGCCCGGACGCGTTGGCCACCGGGCTGTTCCCGGACCCGGACGAGGCGCTGCCGCCGACGGACGGCGGGCGGGGGAAACCCGCTGATCATACTGCGCCGCGGGGTGCCGCGAACCGTCGCGGACGGTCCGGTGCTCAGCCTTCCCCGCGGAGGACGGGAGGAGAAGACGAGAAGGCGATCCCCTCGGGGATCGCCTTCCGGGCCGTACGCGGGCGGGACGTTCAGCGCAGTCCCGTGGACCGCCGCAGCGCCGCCTGGACCAGCCGGTCCACCAGTTCCGGGTAGCTCACCCCGCTGGCCTGCCACATCTGCGGGTACATGGAGATCGGCGTGAAGCCGGGCATGGTGTTGATCTCGTTGATCACGAACTCGTCGTCCTCGGTGAGGAAGAAGTCCGCGCGCACCAGACCCTCGCAGGAGGCCGCGTCGAAGGCCGCCACGGCGAGCCGCCGGACCTCGGCGGTCTCCTCCGGCGTGAGCGGGGCGGGCACGACGCCGGGCGTGGAGTCGATGTACTTGGCCTCGAAGTCGTAGTACGCGTGCTCCGAGGGCGGCGGGATCTCCGCGGGGGCGGACGCCCGGGGGCCCTCGTCGAACTCCAGCACCCCGCACTCGATCTCCCGGCCGCGCAGCGCCGCCTCGACGAGGATCTTCGGATCGTGGCGCCGGGCCTCCTCGATCGCCTCGTCGAGTCCGGAGAGGTCGTCGACCTTGGTGATGCCGATCGAGGAACCCGCGCGCGCGGGCTTCACGAACAGCGGCCAGCCGTGCTCGCCGGCGAAGTCCACGATCCTCGCGCGGGCGCCGGAACGGTCCTGCTCCCACTCGCGCGGCCGGACCACCACGTACGGGCCGACCTTCAGCCCGTAGGAGGCGAACACCGCCTTCATGTACTCCTTGTCCTGGCCGACGGCCGAGGCGAGCACGCCCGAGCCGACGTAGGGCACGCCGGACAGCTCCAGCAGACCCTGGAGGGTGCCGTCCTCGCCGTACGGTCCGTGCAGGACGGGGAAGACGACGTCGACCTCGCCCAGCGCCTTGGGAACCGAGCCGGGTTCGCTGTAGACGACCTCGCGGTTGGCCGGGTCCACGGGCAGCAGCACGCCGCCCTCGGTCGACTCGGCCAGTTCCTCGACGTCGGGCGTACGGCGTTCGGTGATCGCCATGCGTTCCGGTTCGTCGGCGGTCAGGGCCCACCGGCCGTCCCGGGTGATGCCGATCGGCAGGACGTCGTACTTCGTCCGGTCGAGGGCCGCGAGGACGGCGCCGGCGGTGACCACGGAGATCCCGTGTTCGGAGCTGCGCCCGCCGAACACGACGGCCACACGCGGCTTGCGAGGCGGCTGCTCGGGGCTCTGGGGGAGGTTCTCGGTGCTCATATCGCGTTGAGCGTACCCGCCCGTAGGGCCGCGAGACAGCGTCGGCGGGGCCGCGTGGCGCGGGCGCCGCCCGGGTGCCGCCCCGGCGTCGCTCAGCGTCGCTCCGGCATCGCTCAGCGTCGTTCCGGTTCGGCGCTCAGCGGCGTTCCGGTTTGGCGCTCAGCGGCGTTCCGGTTTGGCGCTGCGCGACATCAGCTCCTTGAGCGCGACCACCGGGGGCTTGCCCTCGTGCACGATGCCGACCACCGTCTCGGTGAGCGGCATGTCGACACCGTGCCTGCGGGCCAGATCCAGCACCGACTCGCAGGACTTGACGCCCTCGGCGGTCTGCCGGGTGACCGCGATCGTCTCCTGGAGGGTCATGCCCTTGCCGAGGTTGGTGCCGAAGGTGTGGTTGCGGGACAGCGGGGAGGAGCAGGTCGCCACCAGGTCGCCGAGACCGGCCAGTCCGGAGAAGGTCAGCGGGTCGGCACCGAGGGCGGCACCGAGGCGCGTGGTCTCGGCGAGGCCGCGCGTGATCAGGGAGCCCTTGGCGTTGTCGCCGAGGCCCATGCCGTCCGCGATGCCGACGGCCAGCCCGATCACGTTCTTCACGGCGCCGCCCAGCTCGCAGCCGACGACGTCGGTGTTGGTGTAGGGGCGGAAGTAGGGCGTGTGGCAGGCGGTCTGGAGGCGCCGGGCGACGGACTCGTCGGGGCAGGCGACCACGGCGGCGGCCGGCATGCGGGCGGCGATCTCCCGGGCCAGGTTGGGTCCGGTGACCACGGCGATGCGTTCGGCGCCGACCTTGGCGACGTCGTCGATCACCTCGCTCATCCGCATCGCGGAGCCGAGCTCGACGCCCTTCATCAGCGAGACCAGGACCGTGCCGGGCGCCAGCAGCGGCGTCCAGTCGGCGAGGTTGGCGCGCAGCGTCTGGGACGGGACCGCGAGGACGGTGAAGTCCGCGCCGTGCGCGGCCTCGGCGGCGTCGGTGGTGGCCCGCAGGCCCGCGGGGAGTTCCACCCCGGGCAGGTAGTCCGGGTTGGTGCGGGTGGAGTTGACGGCGTCGGCGAGTTCGGCGCGGCGCCCCCACAGGGTGACGTCGCACCCCGCGTCGGCGAGGACCATGCCGAAGGCCGTGCCCCACGACCCGGTGCCGAAGACGGCCGCCTTGACGGGGTTGCTCACGTGTTCTGCCCTTCTGCCCGCTGCCCCTGCGTGGGTGCCTGAGCCACCTGTGCCTGTGTCGTCTGCGTCCGCGCCGCCGCCCGGGTCTGGGCCTGCGTGCGGCGCCGCTGCTCGATCCGTTCCCGGCGCGGGTCGTACGGGGTGCCGGGGGCCTTCTCGCCGCGGATCTCCTCCAGCTGGCGGGTGACGGCGGCCATGATGACCTCGGTGGCCTCCTTCAGCACGTCCGCGGTCATCTCCTTGCCGTAGAAACGCGACAGGTCGACCGGCGGTCCCGCCAGTACGCGGTGGGTCTTGCGCGGAAGGAGGTGCGGCTTCCTGGTGTACGGCGGCAGCAGTTCGTTGCAGCCCCACTGGGCGACCGGGATCACCGGGCACCTGGTCTGCAGGGCGACGCGCGCGGCACCGGTCTTGCCGGTCATCGGCCAGCCCTCCGGGTCGCGGGTGAGGGTGCCCTCGGGGTAGAAGGCGACGCACTCGCCGCGCTCCACGGCGTCGATCGCGGCCCGGAAGGCGCTGAGCGCGTCCGTGCTCTCTCGGTAGACGGGGATCTGTCCGGTGCCCCGCATCGCGGCGCCGACGAATCCCTTGCGGAAAAGCCCGCTCTTCGCCAGGAATCGCGGGACGCGCCCGGTGTTGTACTGGTAGTGCGCGTACGCGAAGGGGTCGACGTGCGAATTGTGGTTGACGGCGGTGATGAATCCGCCGTCGGCCGGAATGTTCTCCATTCCCCGCCAGTCCCGCTTGATCAGAACCACCAGCGGAGGTTTGCAGATCACCGCGGCGAAGCGGTACCAGAAGCCGATTCTGCGGCGGGGCACGCTGACACCTTTCCTCCAGGGCCTGGGGCCGGACAAGTGTCGCCCCGGGCCGCCCGTCTGTCGAGAACACCGTACGCCCCGGCGAGTGAACCGCCGGGTCCCCCAGGTGACAATGGCGGCGACGAGAGAAGGACGGAACGCTCGTGCAGTGGACCTTGGTCGTACCCGTGAAGCCCCTCGCCCGGGCCAAGAGCAGGCTGGCGGACACCGCGGACGACGGGGTCCGGCCGGGCCTCGCGCTCGCGTTCGCGCAGGACACGGTGGCGGCTGCGCTGGCCTGCCCGGCGGTGGCGGATGTGGCAGTAGTCACGGACGACGCGCGGGCGGGACGCGAGCTGGCGAAGCTGGGCGCCGGGATCGTCGCGGACGAGCCGGGCGGTGGCCTGAACGCCGCCCTGGCACACGGGGCGGCGTCCGTGCGGGCGGCCCGGCCCAGAAGTCCGGTGGCCGCCCTCAACGCCGATCTCCCCGCACTTCGGCCGGCGGAATTGACGCGGGTACTGGCGGCGGCCACGCAATTCCCGCGCGCTTTTCTCCCGGACGCGGCCGGAATCGGCACGACTCTGCTGGCAGCGGCACCGGGCCGCGCATTGGCCCCCGCTTTCGGCACGGATTCCCGGGCCCGCCACCGCGCGTCCGGCGCGAGGGAACTGCGCCTCGACGCGGTGGATTCCGTACGGCAGGACGTCGACACCGGCGACGACCTGCGTACCGCGCTGGCCCTGGGGGTGGGGCCCCGTACGGCCGCGGTGGCGGCGCGGTTGCTGATCGCCGGGCAGTAGGCTGCGGGCATGCAGGCGACCGCGTACACGTACGACCCCGAGAGCCGCAGCGGGCAGGTGCTGCTGGACGACGGCACGCCCGTGCCCTTCGACGCGGCGGCGTTCGACGCGGGGGGCCTGCGGTTGCTGCGGCCCGGTCAGCGGGTGCGCGTGGAGACCGAGGGCGCGGGCTCCGACCGCCGGATCACGCTGGTGACGCTCCAGACGTTCTGATCGGCCGGTGTCCGCCGGCTCGCCGCCGGGCCCCCGCAGGCTTCACGGTTCGCCCCGGACACGCCGCGGGCCGGACTCCGAGAGGGAGTCCGGCCCGGCGCGTGAGTGCCCGTGTGCCTGTTCGCCTGCCGTCGGCCGCGTGTCGCCGGCTGCTACTTCTTGCGGGCGGTGGCCTTCTTGGCGGTGGTCTTGCGGGCGGTCGACTTCTTGGCGGGGGCCTTCTTGGCCGTCGCCTTCTTCGCGGGGGCGCTCTTGGCCGTGGTCTTCTTCGCCGCCGCCGCGGTGGTCTTGGCGGTGGACTTCTTGGCGGGGGCCTTCTTCGCCGTCGCCGCCGTCCCCGCGGTCTTCGCCGCGGTCGACTTCTTCGCCGCGGCGGTCGTCTTCTTGGCCGCCCCCGTGGCCTTCTTCGCGGCGCCCGTGGCCTTCTTCGCGGCGGCCTTCTTGCCCGCGGCCTTGGAGATGGTGGGCGGCGGGCCGGACAGGCTGCCCTTGGGGGCCTTCTTGACCGCGATGTCGTTCTTCGGGAGCTTCTTGGAGCCGCTCACCAGGTCCTTGAAGCCCTGGCCCGCGCGGAAGCGGGGTACGGAGGTCTTCTTGACCCGAACCCGCTCGCCCGTCTGGGGGTTGCGGGCGTAACGGGCCGGACGGTCGACCTTCTCGAAGGAACCGAAGCCGGTGACCGAGACCCGGTCGCCCGCGACCACTGCACGGACGAGGGCGTCCAGGACCGCGTCGACAGCGTCGGCGGCCTGCTGCCGGCCGCCCAGCTTGTCGGCAATCGCTTCTACGAGCTGCGCCTTGTTCACGTCTTCCCCTTCGGAGACATCGCCAGAACGAATCTGTTCAAGCTTTTTCGCACGTTAGGCAGATATATACCGCAAATCAAACACGAAGCGGGCTAATCACCCTTGTGCCGCAACGGACTCGGGCCGCCCCGGCCCGTTCAGCCTTCCTCTTCGGGCAATCGCCCCTCGTCGAGGTCCGCGACGAACCGCTCCAGGCGCCCTGCCGCACCGGCGAGATCGTGTTTGGCCGCGGCCGTAATGACCAGCAGCTTCCGGGTCAGCGCCATCCGTACGCCCTCCGGGACTTGCAGTGCGCGCACTCTTGTGTGCGCTTCCTTGAGCCGGAACGCGACCGCCGCATAGAGCTCGAGTTGGCCGTCGTGTCCCATGCACAGATTGTGCCATCTGGGGCGAGTTGTCGCCTGCGCAGGGGGCAACTGCAGCCTCGAACGGCCCCTCGGGCACACACGGAAGCCGCGCTTCCATATCCCGCTTACCCCTGCAACCACGCCTCTAACGTGGGAAGTTGACCGGCACGCGCCTCGCTCCCGCCCGCGGCCGGGCCCGCAAACGGCCGTACCCCCGATCGGACCGATCGGGGGTACGGCGGGGGTGTTGGGTGGCTGAAACTCGACCTTGCGGGGCCTCCGTGGAGGCCCCCGGCTCACGCCTGCAGGGTCTGCGGCTTGAACGACGGCCGCTTCGCCTCGTACGCGGCGATCTCCGGTTCGTTCCGGAGGGTGATCGAGATGTCGTCCAGCCCGTTCAGCAGCCGCCAGCGGGAGTTCTCGTCCAGCTCGAAGGAGGCGGTGACGCCCTGGGCGCGGACCTCGCGGGCCTCCAGGTCGACGGTGACCTCGGCCTGCGGGTCGCTCTCCGTCAGCTCCCACAGCGCGTCCACGGTCTTCTGGTCGAGGACCACCGTGAGCAGACCGTTCTTCAGCGAGTTGCCGCGGAAGATGTCGGCGAAGCGGGAGGAGATCACGGCTTTGAAGCCGTAGTTCTGCAGCGCCCAGACGGCGTGCTCACGGGAGGACCCGGTGCCGAAGTCGGGACCGGCGACCAGCACGGTCGCGCCCTGCCGCTCGGGCTGATTGAGGACGAAGGACGCGTCCTTGCGCCAGGCCTCGAACAGCCCGTCCTCGAACCCGTCGCGCGTCACCTTCTTGAGCCAGTGGGCGGGGATGATCTGGTCGGTGTCGACGTTGCTGCGGCGCAGCGGGACGGCCCGGCCGGTGTGCGTGGTGAATGCTTCCATGACTCTCAGACTCCAGCGGGCGTGGGGACGTCGGCGGCGGACAGGTCGGCCGGGGAGGCCAGGTGGCCCAGGACCGCCGTCGCGGCCGCGACCTGCGGCGACACCAGGTGTGTGCGGCCGCCCTTGCCCTGCCGTCCCTCGAAGTTGCGGTTGGAGGTGGACGCGGAGCGCTCGCCGGGGGCCAGCTGGTCCGGGTTCATGCCCAGGCACATGGAGCAGCCCGCGTGCCGCCATTCGGCGCCGGCCTCCTTGAAGACCACGTCCAGGCCCTCGGAGACGGCCTGCAGACCCACCCGCGCGGAGCCGGGGACGACCAGCATCCGTACGCCGTCGGCGACTTTGCGGTCCTTGACGATCTCGGCGGCTGCGCGCAGGTCCTCGATGCGGCCGTTCGTGCACGACCCTACGAAGACGGTGTCCACCTTGATGGTCCGCAGCGGCTGTCCGGCCTCCAACCCCATGTACTCCAGCGCCTTTTCGGCGGCGAAGCGCTCCGAGGCGTCCTCGTACGAAGCCGGGTCGGGGACGGCGGCGGAGAGCGGTGCGCCCTGTCCCGGGTTGGTGCCCCAGGTGACGAACGGCGACAGCTCGGCGGCCTCGATGACGACCTCGGCGTCGAACTCGGCGTCGTCGTCCGTGCGCAGGGTCTTCCAGTACTCGACCGCCGCGTCCCAGTCGGCGCCCTCGGGGGCGTGCGGGCGGCCCCGGAGGTAGGCGAAGGTGGTCTCGTCGGGGGCGATCATGCCCGCGCGGGCGCCGGCCTCGATCGACATGTTGCAGACGGTCATGCGGGCTTCCATCGAGAGCTTCTCGACGGCCTCGCCCCGGTACTCCAGGACGTAGCCCTGACCGCCGCCGGTGCCGATCTTCGCGATGATCGCGAGGATCAGGTCCTTGGCCGTGACGCCGTCGGGCAGCTCACCGTTGACAGTGATCGCCATGGTCTTCGGGCGGGCCATGGGCAGCGTCTGGGTGGCCAGCACGTGCTCGACCTGGGAGGTGCCGATGCCGAAGGCCAGCGCGCCGAACGCGCCGTGCGTGGAGGTGTGCGAGTCGCCGCAGACCACGGTGGTGCCGGGCTGGGTCAGACCCAGCTGCGGGCCGACGACGTGGACGACGCCCTGCTCGACGTCGCCCAGCGGGTGCAGCCGGACGCCGAAGTCCGCGCAGTTCTTGCGCAGCGTCTCCAGCTGGACCCGGGAGACCGGGTCCGCGATGGGCTTGTCGATGTCGAGCGTCGGGGTGTTGTGGTCCTCGGTGGCGATGGTCAGGTCGAGCCGCCGCACCGGGCGGCCGCTCTTGCGGAGGCCGTCGAAGGCCTGCGGGCTGGTCACCTCGTGCAGCAGGTGCAGATCGATGAAGAGGAGGTCGGGCTCGCCCTCGGCGCGCCGGACGACGTGGTCGTCCCAGACCTTCTCCGCGAGTGTCCTACCCATCGCTTTCCCTCCGGCCGGCGACGAGGCGCCGACCCAACTAGAGATCTTGAGGAAGCGGCACCCTCACCCCTGTGTCCGGGCAGCCGCCGCCAGGCCCTTTCGTCACGGGCCGGTGTGACTTCGTGCCATCAAGAGTGGCGGGTTCCACGGAAAATTGAACTTGCGTTTCACAGAGTGAGACGGGAGTATCGTTGCATGGACAACAGTAGCGGCGTCGGCGTTCTGGACAAGGCGGCCCTCGTCCTGAGCGCTCTGGAGTCCGGTCCGGCCACCCTCGCGGGGTTGGTCGCGGCGACCGGACTGGCACGACCCACGGCCCACCGCCTGGCCGTGGCGCTGGAGCACCACCGCATGGTGGCGCGCGACATGCAGGGCCGTTTCATCCTCGGCCCGCGCCTGGCCGAACTGGCCGCGGCGGCCGGTGAGGACCGCCTGCTCGCCACGGCGGGCCCGGTGCTCACCCACCTCCGCGACATCACGGGGGAGAGCGCCCAGCTCTACCGCCGCCAGGGCGACATGCGTATCTGCGTGGCCGCGGCCGAGCGCCTGTCGGGCCTACGGGACACGGTCCCGGTCGGCTCCACGCTCACCATGAAGGCCGGCTCCTCGGCGCAGATCCTCATGGCCTGGGAGGAGCCCGAGCGCCTTCACCGCGGACTGCAGGGCGCCCGCTTCACGGCGACGGCCCTGTCCGGGGTGCGGCGGCGTGGCTGGGCCCAGTCCATCGGCGAGCGGGAGCCGGGCGTGGCGTCCGTCTCCGCGCCCGTGCGCGGCCCCTCCAACCGTGTGGTGGCCGCCGTATCCGTCTCCGGCCCGATCGAGCGCCTGACGCGCCACCCGGGCCGCATGCACGCCCAGGCGATCATCGACGCCGCCGGCCGTCTCTCCGAGGCCCTGCGCCGTACGGGCTGAGCGACCCCCACCCACGACCGGGAACGGGCCGCCCAAACGCCGCGGCAGGCCCTTCCCCCTTCCCAGGTCCTCAGGCCCCCTTCCGCAGCCGTTCCGCAACTGTCGGCGGCCTGCGGAGCGTTGGGACGCGGGGCTGCCGGACGGAACACCGAGCGAACGCCGAAGGGGGCTCCCGCCTGTGCGGGAGCCCCCTTGGGACTCGTACCCCCGACCGGATTCGAACCGGCGCTACCGCCTTGAGAGGGCGGCGTGCTAGGCCGCTACACAACGGGGGCGAGGATCTTGCGGGCGTTCCATACTGCATCGCCGCAGATCCGAGCTGGTCTACCAGGACTCGAACCTAGACTAACTGAACCAGAATCAGTCGTGCTGCCAATTACACCATAGACCAATGTGGTTTAGACCAGTTTGTACCCCCGACCGGATTCGAACCGGCGCTACCGCCTTGAGAGGGCGGCGTGCTAGGCCGCTACACAACGGGGGCCCTAGCGATCCTGCATCGAGGTCAGCGGGAGCTACCCTGACTGTCCTCGCGGGAAGGATCTGTACCCCCGACCGGATTCGAACCGGCGCTACCGCCTTGAGAGGGCGGCGTGCTAGGCCGCTACACAACGGGGGCCTTGCGGATGATCTCCGCGGCGCAGATAAGCTCTGCGAGCTGGCCTACCTGGACTCGAACCAAGACTAACTGAACCAGAATCAGTCGTGCTGCCAATTACACCATAGGCCACTGGAACGCAAGCCCTCGAAGGGATCTTGTTCTAGCGTTGCGCTTCCGGTTCCGGCCTTCTCGGCCCGCTCCCCGGCGGCGCAGGAAGAACATTACCCGAAGGTGGACGGGGCTCCAAAACGAGTACCGGCACCGAGGAGCGCGGGGAGTTCGGACAGGGAGGCGATGCGGCGCGGCCCGACGGGCGGGTCGAGGGTCGCGTACGCGCCGCCGCGGTCGATCCAGACCGAGAGCAGCCCGGCGTCCGCGGCCCCGCGGCCGTCGATCTCCGGGTGGTCGCCGACGTAGGCGACCTCGCGCGGGGCGAGACCGAGGGCGTCGCAGGCGGCCAGGAAGGCGTCGGGCTCGGGCTTGGAGACGCCCAGCTCGGCGGCGCACAGAATGGCCTCGAAGCGGTCGTGGACGCCGAGGACGCGCAGTTTGCGGTCCTGGACGGTCAGGCTGGAGTTGGAGAGCACGGCGTGCCGGTGGCTGGCGGCGAGGGCGTCGAGGACGGGCAGGACGTCGGGGAAGAGGGACCAGGCGGCCTCGTAGTGCGTGACGTAGCGCTGGAACCAGTCGTCGGCCTCGGGGTCCGTCAGCTCCGGCCGGCCCAGGAAGACCCGGGTGCGGTCGCGCCGCTGGGTGACGAAGTCGACCTCTCCGGCCGCGAACCGGGCCCACTGCCGCTCGGTGATCTCCCGCCAGCGCACCAGGGCCTCCTCGGCCGTGCCGTACCCCGCGAGCAGCCCTTCGGCCACCAGGTGGGCGCGCATGCCCTCGCGGTCGGCGGTGGTGTAGTCGAAGAGGGTGTCGTCGACGTCCCAGACCACGGCGCGAATGCTCATGAACCGACCGTAACGCGCGGGCCCGGGGCGTGTCCGGCCGAACGCCGCAGGGGCGGCACCCGGGACCCCGGGTGCCGCCCCTGCACGGACGCGGGCGTCAGGCCGCCGGCCTGGCGAGCGCCGCGTCGATCCGCGCGAGCGCCTTCTCCTTGCCCAGGACCTCCAGGGACTCGAAGAGGGGCAGACCGACGGTGCGGCCGGTGACGGCGACGCGGACGGGGGCCTGGGCCTTGCCGAGCTTGAGGCCGTGGGCCTCGCCGGCGGCCAGGACGGCCTCCTTCAGGGACTCGGGGGACGCCCAGTCGGCCGCGTCCAGCTTCTCCCGGGCGGTGCGCAGCAGGGCGTCCGAGCCCTCCTTCATGGCCTTCGTCCAGCTGGCCTCGTCGAAGACCGGCTCCGGCAGGAACAGGAAGTCGACGTTGTCCGTGATCTCGGAGAGGACCTTCAGGCGGGTCTGCGCGTGCGGTGCGATCGCCTGCCACTTGGCCTCGTCGAAGTCCTCCGGCGCCCAGGGGGCGGCGGGGGCCTGCAGCCACGGGCGGCAGCGCTCGGTGAAGTCCTTCGCGTCGAGCATGCGGATGTGGTCGGCGTTGATCGCCTCGCACTTCTTGAGGTCGAAGCGGGCCGGGTTCGGGTTGACGTCCGCGACGTCGAAGGCCGCGACCATCTCCCCGATCGTGAAGACGTCCTGGTCGGCGGAGAGCGACCAGCCGAGCAGGGAGAGGTAGTTGAGCAGGCCCTCGGGGAGGAAGCCGCGCTCCCGGTAGAGGTTCAGGCTCGACTGCGGGTCGCGCTTGGAAAGCTTCTTGTTGCCCTCCCCCATGACGTACGGCAGGTGGCCGAAGGCCGGGGTCCCCTTGGCCACGCCCAGCTCGGTCAGCGCCTTGTACAGGGCGATCTGGCGCGGGGTGGAGGAGAGCAGGTCCTCGCCGCGCAGGACGTGGGTGATCTCCATCAGCGCGTCGTCGACCGGGTTGACGAGCGTGTAGAGGGGGGCGCCGTTGGCGCGGACGATGCCGTAGTCCGGGACGTTCTCCGGGGTGAAGGTCAGCTCACCGCGGACCAGGTCCGTGAAGGTGATCGTCTCGTCGGGCATCCGGAAGCGGACGATGGGCTCGCGGCCCTGGGCCTTGTACTCCTCGACCCGCGCGTCGCTCAGGTCGCGGCAGTGGCCGTCGTAGCCGGAGGGCCTGCCGGCGGCGCGGGCGGCCTCGCGGCGGGTGTCCAGCTCTTCCTGGGAGCAGTAGCAGCGGTAGGCGTGGCCGGCGTCCAGGAGCCTTTGGGCGACGTCCTTGTAGAGGTCCATGCGCTGCGACTGGCGGTACGGCGCGTGGGGCCCGCCGGTCTCGGGGCCCTCGTCCCAGTCGAAGCCCAGCCAGCGCATCGAGTCCAGGAGCTGCTGGTACGACTCCTCGGAGTCGCGGGCGGCGTCGGTGTCCTCGATGCGGAAGACCAGCGTGCCCTGGTGGTGCCGGGCGAACGCCCAGTTGAACAGGGCGGTGCGCACCAGGCCCACATGGGGGTTGCCGGTGGGCGAGGGGCAGAAACGGACGCGGACTGCTGGGGCGGATGCGCTAGCCACGCTTGACAACCTTGTTGGTGAGAGTGCCGATGCCTTCGATGGTGACGGCGACCTCGTCGCCGACGTTGAGGGGCCCGACGCCGGCCGGGGTTCCCGTGAGGACCACGTCGCCGGGGAGCAGCGTCATGGCCTCGGAGATGTTGACGATCAGGTCCTCGATGGAGTGGATCATCTCGCTGGTGCGGCCGAGCTGGCGCTGGCCGCCGTTGACCGTGAGCTGGATGGTCAGGTCGGCCGCGGCGGCGAGGTCGATGCCCGTCTCCACCCAGGGGCCCAGCGGGCAGGAGGAGTCGAAGCCCTTGGCCCTGGCCCACTGCCTCTCGCGGCGCTGCACGTCGCGGGCGGTGACGTCGTTGGCGCAGGTGTAGCCGAAGATCACGTCCTTGACGCGGTCGCGCGGGACCTCGCGGCACATCCGGCCGATGACGACGGCGAGCTCGGCCTCGTGGTGCAGTTCCTCGGAGAAGGAGGGGTACTGGATGGCGTCGCCGGGGCCGACGACCGAGGTCGACGGCTTGAAGAAGGCGAACGGGGCGTCGGGGACCTCGTTGCCGAGTTCGCGGGCGTGCTCGGCGTAGTTGCGGCCGAAGGCGACGACCTTGTTGGGGAGAACGGGCGGCAGGAGCCGCACCTTGCTCAGCGGCACCTTGGTGCCGGAGAGCTCGAAGTCCCCGAACGGGATGCCCTTGATGATGTCGAGGACGAGCTGGTCCGGCTGGTCGCCCTCGACCGCGCCGAAGGCGACGTTCCCGTCGATGGAGAACCTGGCGATGCGCACGGGTTGCTTGGCCCCTTGCTGAGCTGGCTGGAGTCTGACGCTCCAGGCTAACGCGGCACGGGGCGGGCGCCTCGCGCATGACGTGCCGTCGCCCGCGCGAGGGGGCGGCGGTCCGCGGCGCGGGCGCCCGGGTGGTGGCGGGGCCGGCCGGACCTTTTGACGGCCGACCGGCGTACTACCGTCCGGCGGAGGCCGCGACCGGGAGCTCCATGAGGATCGTGCGCCGGGGGTTGGCGGTCTGGGCGGGGAGCTCGACGGCGTGCTCCGGCTGCTCCGGCGTCCGCAGCTCGTCGGCGTCGGCCAGGTGCGCCAGCGTCGTGCGTCGCGGGTTGGCGATCTTGTGGAACATCATCGTCGTCTTCACGGTTGTACGAGACCCTGTCGTGTCCGGGCGCCCGGGGGCCGCAAGAACCTCTGCGAGGGCGCGGGTTGTCGGTTTCGCTTTCTCTGTAAAGCGTCAGGCTAAACACGCGATTCCCCGGCAACCCGAGCGCCGACCGTGATCCAGGTGTGAGTTTGCTCACTTATCAAGGGTCAAACCGGTCAATTCCGGCCCGCACGCCACCGCGACGAAACGGACATTGCCCGCCTGAAACCATCATTCCGCTCCTGATCATGGCGACTGGGACACCCTTCCGACCTCGGCGACTTGCAGGCATACGCCCCTTTTGGGGGTGATCATTTTCTACGTCCGGTCACTCGGCCCTCACGTGGTGTCACCTAGGTCACGGCCTGGCCCACGGGCCTTGTTGGAGATCCTGCACTGTGCTGGAATTCCACGGACCGCTGCGGAATCGAGCCGGCGCACAGGGGGCGCACACCAGCGCCGAGCGGCGGTGAGAAGGGGGAACCAGCGCCGGTCACTCACGACCGCCACGGGGGCGTAATTCAGGGCGCTCCCATGACGCCGACACCGTGCTCAGCCGTTCACGCGGCCGGGCGCCTGGTCCAGAGGTTGCGACGCTAGTGCAGGGACGTTTCAAGAGGGATGGCAGCGCTTCGGCGGAGCCGGAGCCGCATGGCGGGACTGGCCCCAAGGCCGTCAGCTCCACGCCCCAGCACGCCCAGAACCCGGGCCAGGCCCAGTCCGGCGACGGCGGGGACGGCGCCGGGCGTTCCGGCCAGGCGGCCTCGTCCGCCTCCGGCCAGCAGCCGCCCGCGAAGCCGGCCAAGGGCTCGACCGGCCCCGGCCCGCGCATAGCGCTGCGCAACTGGCGGATCTCGACCCGTCTGGTCTCGCTGCTCGCGCTTCCGGTGGTCGCGGCCACCTCGCTGGGCGCGATGCGCATCAACCAGTCGATGGACGACATCCAGCAGCTCGACAACATGAAGCTGCTGACCGAGATGACCAAGCAGGCCACCGAGCTGGCCGCCGCGCTCCAGGAGGAGCGCGACCAGTCCGCCGGTCCCCTGGCGCACGGCTCGACCGCCAGCGCGCTCGCCGTCAAGGGCGACCGGGAGAAGACCGACCGGGCCCTGAAGAACTTCCTCGACAACTCCGAGGAGATCGACGCCGCCAGCAAGGACGGCAACCTCGTCGGCGTCCGCGACAGCCTCGTCGGCCTCGCGAGCGACCTGAACGGCCTGAACAAGATCCGCAGCACCGCCTACCAGGCCCAGGACAACTCGACCCAGACCGTCGAGTCCTACCACCGCCTGATCACCCACCTGCTCGACCTCTCGCAGGACATGGCGGAGGCGACCAGCAACCCGGACATGATCCAGCGCACGCGCGCGCTGTCGGCCTTCTCCTCGGCCAAGGAGTACGCGTCCATCCAGCGCGCGGTCCTGGCGGCGGCACTGCCCGCGAGCAACACCACCAAGGGCGAGCTGTCCGAGAACGACCGGCTCTACGCCCAGTCGGCGCTGCAGAGCCAGACCTCCGAGATGCGCAGCTTCACGAGCATCTACGGCGACGGCGCCGAGGAGCTGCTCAAGCCGATCTCCGAGGGCAACCCGGTCATCGAGTCGTCCGACCAGTACGCCGGCCGGGCCCTCGGCCAGGTCAACGGCCTGGACGACCTGAAGGTCCGGTCCTACCAGGACTGGCTGGACGACAGCTCCACCAAGATCCAGCAGATGAAGAACATCGAGCTGAAGCTGCTGGAGGACATGGAGCAGCAGGCCCGCGAGCTGCGCAGCGAGTCGGAGCGCGAGGCCATCATCTCCGGTGTGGTCATCCTGCTCGTGCTTGGCGTCTCGCTGGTCGGCGCCTTCGTCGTGGCGCGGTCCATGATCCGCTCGCTGCGCCGCCTGGAGGACACCGCGACGAGGGTCGCCCAGGACCGCCTGCCCGAACTCGTCAGGCAGCTCTCCGAGACCGACCCGCAGGACGTCGACACCTCGGTGGAGTCGGTCGGTGTGCACTCCCGGGACGAGATCGGCCGAGTGGCCTCGGCCTTCGACGAGGTGCACCGCGAGGCGGTCCGCCTCGCCGCGGAGCAGGCCCTGCTGCGGGGCAACGTCAACGCGATGTTCACCAACCTCTCGCGCCGCTCCCAGGGCCTGATCCAGCGCCAGCTGTCGCTCATCTCCGAACTGGAGTCCCGCGAGGCCGACCCGGACCAGCTGTCCTCGCTCTTCAAGCTCGACCACCTCGCGACGCGCATGCGCCGCAACGGTGAGAACCTCCTCGTCCTCGCCGGTGAGGAGCCCGGCCGGCGCTGGACCCGGCCGGTCCCGCTGGTCGACGTGCTCCGTGCCGCCGCCTCCGAGGTGGAGCAGTACGAGCGCATCGAACTCTCCTCCGTGCCGACCACCGAGGTCGCCGGCCGCGTGGTCAACGACCTCGTGCACCTGCTCGCCGAGCTGCTGGAGAACGCGACATCGTTCTCCTCACCGCAGACCAAGGTCAAGGTCACCGGTCACGCGCTGCCGGACGGCCGCGTGCTGATCGAGATCCACGACACCGGCATCGGCCTCTCGCCGGAGGACCTGGCCGCGATCAACGAGCGGCTGGCCTCGCCGCCCACCGTGGACGTCTCCGTCTCCCGCCGCATGGGTCTGTTCGTGGTCGGCCGGCTCTCGCAGCGCCACGGCATCCGCATCCAGCTGCGTCCGTCCGATTCCGGTGGTACGACCGCGCTGGTCATGCTGCCCGTCGACGTCGCCCAGGGCGGGCGCAAGCCGCAGCCCAAGCAGGCGGGTCCCGGCCCCTCGGGCCACGGCGGTCCCGCGGCGGCGCAGGCCGCGGCCGGTGTCGCCGCGGCCCGGCGCGGCGGCCAGGGCGGCGGTGCCTTCGGCGGTGGCGGTGCCCTCGGCGCCGGTGCGCCGAGCGGCGGCCGGCTCGCCGCCGGTCAGGGTCCGCGGGCCGCGCTGCCCGGACGCGACGCGGACGGCCGCCCGGGTGCGCCGGGCGGACCCCAGTCCCCGGCGGGACCCCCCCAGCAGAACCGCCCGGCTCCGGCCGGCACCGGTCAGGCGGCCGGAGCTCCGCAGGGCCTGCAGGCCGCGGGCATGAACGCGCCGCAGGGCAACGCGCCGCAGAGTCAGGACGCCTTCGGCGGTGGACGCGGCCCGTCCGCGCCCCCGCAGCGCGGCAAGCGCCGGGGCAACGGAAACGGCGACTCCGAACAGCGCCGTCGTCCGCAGCTGCCGCCGCGTGGCGGCCCGCGGGCCGAGCTGCCCGGCGGTGATCCGCAGCCCCGCACGCCCAGCTGGAGCGACGAGAACGCGCAGCCGTCCGTGCCGCGTGCCTCGCTGGACGTCCCGCGCGGTCACGAGGAGCCGGACAGCTCCCGTACGGACCGCACCCCGCGCTTCGACGACCGGCAGGGCCCGGGCGCGACCACGGAGATACCGGCGGTCCCCGCGCGCGGCGAGGGGCAGGGCCCCGCGGCCACGGCCGAGTTCGCCCGTCCCGACTTCGACGCCCCGGCCCCGCGCCAGGAGGAGCAGCAGAACCGGGACCCGTTCGCCCAGCCCGCCCGGGACCAGTACGGCCAGGACCAGTACGGCCAGGACCAGTACGACCGGGGCCAGTACGGCCAGGACCAGTACGGTCGGGAGCAGTACGGCCAGGACCCGTACAACCGGGATCAGTACGGCCAGGAGCAGTACGCGCAGGACCAGTACGGACAGGGCGGCGTGGACGCCCCCCGCAACGACGAGTTCGCACAGCCCGAGCCGGCCGCTCCGCAGCAGGGCGGCGGGGCGTTCGTCCGCCCGGACGTCTTCGGCGGGCAGCCCGGCCACGGGGGCCCGAACGACCCGGCCTCGGCCGGCCGGTTCACCGGCGCCCGGGACCAGGACGACGGCTCGACCGGGCAGCACCGTCTGCCGGAGCGGCAGAACCCGGCCCCCACCGGCCAGTTCGAGCGCCCGCAGGTCAACGGCGCGTACGGCGGGAACGACTTCGGCGCCCCGCGGCCGCCGGCCCCGCAGCAGCGTCCCGGCCACCAGGAGCCCGCGGGCGGCCACGCCAACGGCACCGCCCAGCGGCCCGGGGACGGATGGGCCCTGCCCCCGGCCTCCGGCCCCGGTGACGGACGTACGCCGCTGTACGACACGCTGGAGACCAACTGGTTCCACGGCGACCGCGAGGCGAGGGCCCAGCAGGGCGCTCCGGCCGCGGCCCCGGAGCCGGAGGCCGCCCAGCCCCAGACCCCGGCGGCCCCCCAGCGGCCCGCCACCTCCGCCTGGCGCAGCTCGCCGAACGACGACCTCGTCCGGCAGGCCGAGCGCGTCCGGCAGCCGGCCGCGGGCGGGGTCACCACCTCCGGCCTGCCACGCCGGGTCCCCCGGGCCAACCTGGTCCCGGGAACGGCTCAGCAGCAGTCGCACCAGAACGGTCCGCAGGTTTCGCGTGCGCCCGACGAGGTGCGCGGCCGGCTGACCAATCTCCGTCGGGGAATCGCACAGGGCCGTCAGGCCGGTACCAACCAGACCGGCAGTCACCCGCGGCCCACTCACCAGCAGGAGCGTTAGTTGAGCCCGATGAGCCAGGCGGCACAGAACCTCAACTGGTTGATCACGAATTTCGTGGACAACACCCCAGGGGTGTCCCACACCGTCGTCGTGTCCGCCGACGGACTCCTTCTGGCGATGTCGGAGGGCTTCCCGCGCGACCGCGCCGACCAGCTCGCGGCCGTCGCCTCGGGGCTGACCTCGCTGACCGCCGGGGCCTCCCGGATCTTCGAGGGCGGCAACGTGGCACAGACGGTCGTGGAGATGGAACGGGGGTTCCTCTTCCTCATGTCCGTCTCGGACGGCTCGTCCCTGGCCGTCCTCGCCCACCCGGAGTGCGACATCGGCCTCGTCGGCTACGAGATGGCGCTCCTCGTCGACCGTGCGGGTGCGGTGCTCACGCCCGACCTGCGCGCTGAGCTACAAGGCAGTCTGCTCCACTGATCGGCCCCGGCACCACCCGTGTTACCACATCACCGTCCGGCCGCCACAATCCCCCCACCGGCCTCTTCAGACGGCACGACTGACCGACCTGCTGTTCGCCCGGAGGACTCATGACCCCGCCCAACGCCTCTCATGATCCGTACGCGGAGCCGTACGAGGACGAGGGCGACCAGCCGCTGGTTCGTCCGTACGCGATGACCGGCGGCCGGACGAGGCCGCGCTACCAGCTCGCCATCGAGGCGCTGATCAGCACCACGGCCGACCCCGCAGCGCTCACGGGGCTGCTCCCCGAGCACCAGCGCATCTGCCACCTGTGCCGCGAGGTGAAATCGGTGGCCGAGGTGTCGGCCCTGCTGGCGATGCCGCTGGGCGTGGCCCGGATCCTGGTCGCGGACCTCGCGGAGGCCGGACTCGTCGCCATTCACCAGCCGGGCGGCGATGAGAACAACGGCGGTGCACCGGACGTGACACTGCTCGAAAGGGTGCTCAGTGGACTTCGCAAGCTCTGACGGAGGCCGGGCGACCACCTCCGCGAAGATCGTGGTGGCCGGCGGCTTCGGTGTCGGCAAGACCACGTTCGTGGGCGCCGTCTCCGAGATCAACCCGCTGCGCACCGAGGCCGTGATGACCTCCGCCAGCGCGGGGATCGACGACCTCACGCACACCGGGGACAAGACGACCACGACGGTCGCCATGGACTTCGGACGCATCACACTCGACCAGGACCTGATCCTGTACCTGTTCGGCACTCCCGGCCAGGACCGTTTCTGGTTCATGTGGGACGACCTGGTGCGCGGCGCCATCGGCGCGGTCGTGCTGTGCGACACCCGCCGGCTGGCCGACTGCTTCCCCGCGGTGGACTACTTCGAGAACAGCGGACTGCCGTTCGTCGTCGCGCTCAACGGCTTCGACGGCCAGCAGCCGTACAACCCGGACGAGGTCCGCGAGGCGCTGCAGATCGGGCCGGACACCCCGATCATCACCACCGACGCCCGGCACCGCGCCGACGCGAAGAGTGCCCTGATCACGCTGGTCGAGCACGCGCTCATGGCACGGCTGCGGTAGGCCGGCGACGGTCGCGATCAAGTCCGTAAGGCCCTACGGCAGTTGCCGTAGGCGGGCCGGAGCCGACTGTGTCCTTTGACACGGTCGGCTCCGGGGTTCATAACGTTTCGGCAGAGGTATCGGGTGGTACGGCCACGCGTCGCGCACGTCCCGTCTCGCTGTGCTCACGAAGGGCCCGCCTTTTGGCGCCCCTCGCTCTGTATGACCGTTTTATCTGGGGTTTACATCACGTGTAACCCCCGCGTTCCCATGTTTGGAAGAGCCGAGGCCCGCGTGCTGGAATGCCAGGACTGCCCCCTGGTCAAAGACGTACTCAGCAGTAGCACGTACTCGATGACGAACGGGGCTCTGATTCACAGCGGCACGACGTAGGTGCCGACCGCCGAGAGGTTGTTGGTCGAGTGAGGCGAAGCAAGAACAGTCCCGAGCCATCGGCCCGGGGCAACTTCACCCCGCCGCGCACAGCGGCGGCCGCCCCCGTGCCCGCTCCGGAACCCCAGGCCGAGCCCGCCGGCGGCGGCCGTTTCTCCCCGCGCAACTGGCGGGTGACCACCCGGCTGAACGCGATCCTGCTCATACCCGTGCTGGTCGGCCTCGTCATGGGCGGCTTCCAGGTGAAGGGCTCGATCGACACCTGGCAGGACGCGGAGGACGCCGAGAGCACCGCGCGCCTGGTGCGGGCCTCGCTGAACTACGCCGACGCCCTCTACGACGAACGCGACCTCACGGCCGCCCCCCTGCTGCAGGGCAAGGGGCAGAAGGACACCGACGTCACCCGGGCCCGCCGGGCGACCGACCAGGCGGCCGACGCCTTCGACGAGGCGGCCCGGGGCATGCCCGGCAAGGCCGGCCTGGAGCGCCGGCTGAAGGTGTTCCGCGAGCAGGAGCCCAAGCTCCAGACGCTGCGCGCGGCCGCCTACACCTCCAAGCTCAAGGGTGTGGAGACCGAGGAGGGCTATACCGGGATCGCCCACCCCCTGATGGAGTTCGCCAACGAGCTGGGCCTGGGCACCGGCAACGTCACCTCCTACGGCCGTACGGTCTACGCGATCTCGCTGACCAAGGCGGCGCTCTCCCTGGAGCGCTCCATCGGCATGCACATGCTGATCAAGCCGGGTCCGGAGCCCAGCCACCTCGCCAGCCAGCGCGTGGCGCTCTCGTCGTACGCCTACCTGGAGCGCATCGCCGTCGAGGAGTACATCGGCGGCGGCACCGAAGCGGACGCGCAGAAGCTCGAGGAGGCCGAGGCGCAGCTCAAGGAGGACGGGGCGGCCCTGGCCAAGGAGGCCAAGGCCGAGGACCCGGACTACGTGCCGCCGCCGGCCAACCCGACCACGATGGTCTCGGAGCTTGCCCGGCTGGACTCCACCGACACCGCCGCGCGGGCCGACCTGGCCGAGCAGGGCATCACGCCGGACAACTGGTGGGCGGTCAACACCCTGAAGTTCGACGCGTACGGCACGATCGAGTCCGACCTCGCCGACAGGGCGGTCTCCGAGGCCTCGGGCATCGCCGACGACGCCGAGCGGGACGCCTACATCACCGGCGCCGCGGTCGTGATCGCGCTGCTCGCCGCGTTCATCCTGGCCGGCATGGTGGCCCGCCAGATGAGCCGTTCCATGCGTCAGCTGCGCAACGCCGCCTTCGGCATCGCCGAGCAGCGGCTGCCGATGCTGGTCGACCAGCTCTCCCGCACCGACCCCGGCCGGGTCGACACCCGGGTCCAGCCGATTCCGATCGCCTCGACCGACGAGATCGGCGAAGTCGCCCGCGCCTTCGATCAGGTGCACCGCGAGGCCGTCCGGCTCGCCTCCGAGCAGGCCCTGCTGCGGGGCAACATCAACGCGATCTTCACCAACCTCTCGCGCCGCAACCAGTCGCTGATCGAGGGCCAGCTGACCCTGATCACCGAACTGGAGAACAACGAGGCCGACCCCGACCAGCTGGAGCACCTGTTCCGGCTGGACCACCTGGCCACCCGCATGCGCCGCAACGGCGAGAACCTCCTGGTCCTCTCCGGTGAGGAGCCCGGCCGCCGCTGGGACCAGCCGGTCCCGCTGGTCGACGTGCTGCGCGCCGCCTCCTCCGAGGTGGAGCAGTACGAGCGCATCGAGCTGTCCGGCGTGCCGGAGGCCGAGATCCACGGCCGCGCCGTGACCGACCTCGTGCACCTGCTCGCCGAGCTGCTGGAGAACGCCACCACGTTCTCCTCCCCGCAGACCAAGGTCCGCGTCACCGCGACCCGGCTGCCCGACGGCCGCGTGATGGTCGAGATCCACGACAAGGGCATCGGCCTGACCGCCGAGGACTTCGCCGACATCAACCACAAGCTGGCCAACCCGCCGACCGTGGACGCCGCGATCTCCCAGCGCATGGGCCTGTTCGTGGTCGGCCGCCTGTCCGACCGGCACGGCATCCGGGTGCAGCTGCGTCCCTCCGGCGAGCAGGCGGGCACCACCTCGCTGGTCATGCTCCCCGACGCCATCACCCACGGTGGCGGCGGCGAGCAGCAGCCGCGCGACGAGTTCACCGTCTCGCAGATCATCCCGGAGCAGCACTACCAGGGCGAGAGCTTCGGCCAGGTCGGCCAGCCGATGCGGACCGCCGCCGAGCTGGGCTTCGACGACAGCCGGTACGCCGAGATCCCCGACGACATCCGCGAGCTCGACCCGGTCGGCCGCTCGCTGATGCGCGAGGAGCGCCGCGCGGCCCTGGAGACCCAGGGGCACCCCGAGCTGCCCGGCCCGGCGGAGCACGGCGGCCGCGAGGAGGACGGTGCTCCCGGCTACCCGGACCAGTTCACCGGGCAGCAGCCGGTCTACGGCCAGGGCCAGGGCGGCTACCAGGAGCAGCCGAGCGACGGGTACGACCAGCCGTCGGCCTACGCCGACCAGCAGCAGACGGCGTACCGGGAGCCGCAGCAGCAGTCGTACGACGAGCAGTACTACGCGTCGAACGGCGGGGTGCCGCAGGGTGAGGGCTACTCGGCCGGCGGCGACTTCGCGGCCCCCTCCTACGGGGAGCCGGTCCAGAACGGGCACCAGCCGGCGGGGGCCGGCGCCCAGGAGACCTACTCGCCCTTCGAACAGCGGCGCTACCAGGACGACTGGCCTCAGCAGGACGGTCAGCAGAACGGCTATCCGGACCAGTACCCCACGGGTGCCCCGGAGGCGGAATCCGCGCAGGCCGCTGACGTGACCGAGGCGGACCGCGTAGGCTTCGACCGTCCGGGGCCGGCGTCCTCCGCCGCCCACGAGATGACCGACGCCGGTCTCCCCCGCCGCGGATCCACCGCGAGCGGCGCGGGCAAGGCGGGTCACGTGGAGCACGAGGCACCGGCCGCCACGCCGGGGGCCGGTGGCGAGGACAGCTGGCGGTCCGCCAACGACGACCGCTGGCAGCAGGCCTCAGCGCTGCGCAAGCCCAAGGCGGGCGGGGTGACCTCCTCGGGTCTGCCGCGGCGGGTGCCCAAGGCCAACCTGGTCGAGGGCGCCGCCGAAACCACTCCCCAGGGAGGCCCCCAGGTCTCCCGCGCCCCGGAGGACGTCCGGGGCAGGCTGAGCAACCTGCGGCGCGGCGTCGAACGGGGCCGCAGCGCAGGCAGTGAAACGAACGGCCAGGACACGAGGAACGAACACCGTGGTCCTGACAGCACCTACAACCAGGAGCGTTAGTGTGAGCCCGATGAGCCAGGCGGCACAGAACCTGAACTGGTTGATCACCAACTTCGTGGACAACACCCCGGGGGTGTCCCACACGGTGGTGGTCTCCGCCGACGGACTCCTTCTGGCGATGTCCGAGGGGTTCCCGCGTGATCGCGCCGACCAGCTCGCGGCCGTCGCCTCCGGTCTGACCTCGCTGACCGCCGGCGCCTCGCGCATCTTCGAGGGCGGCAGCGTGAACCAGACGGTTGTGGAGATGGAGCGGGGGTTCCTCTTCATCATGTCCATCTCCGACGGTTCGTCCCTCGCCGTTCTCGCACACCCGGAGGCGGACATCGGTCTCATCGGGTACGAGATGGCCCTTCTGGTGGACCGTGCAGGCACGGTCCTGACGCCCGATCTGCGGGCGGAGCTCCAGGGGAGCCTTCTCAACTGAAGGACAGACGGTGCGTTTTGGCGTCCCGTGGCCGTAAGGTTTCGGGACGCGGCTCCACAGTGATGGATGCCCGGCACAGTCGGAGGAGGAAAAAGTGGCGACACCCCCAGGCGGTCCGTCTTCGGGCAACTGGTCGTACGGCCCTGGCCAGGGCCGGAACGACGGCTCGGCGAACGGATACGGCTACCCCTCCGTACCGAGCCACCGGCAGCCGTACCCGCCGCAGGGCCCCGGCCCTTCGCCGTACGACCAGCCGCACACTCCGCGCATCCAGCCCGTGCAGCCCCAGCGCCGCACCCCTGAGCCGGCGCCCGAAGGGGCGTCGAACAGCCCCCTGGTGCGCCCGTACGCCATGACGGGCGGCCGCACCAGGCCCCGGTACCAGCTCGCCATCGAGGCGCTGGTGCACACCACCGCGCAGCCGCACCAGATGCAGGGCCAGCTGCCCGAGCATCAGCGGATCTGCAACCTCTGCCGGGAGATCAAGTCGGTGGCCGAAATCTCGGCCCTCCTCGCGATCCCTCTCGGTGTGGCCAGGATCCTCGTCGCCGACTTGGCGGAGGCGGGACTGGTCGCCATCCATCAGCCCGGCGGCGACGAGAGCGCCGGCGGCCAGCCAGACGTGACACTGCTCGAAAGGGTGCTCAGTGGACTTCGCAAGCTCTAGCGGAGGGCCTTCCCGCTCCACCACTTCCGCGAAGATCGTGGTGGCGGGCGGATTCGGCGTGGGCAAGACGACGTTCGTCGGCGCCGTCTCGGAGATCAATCCGCTGCGCACCGAGGCCGTGATGACGTCCGCGTCCGCGGGCATCGACGACCTCACCCACACGGGGGACAAGACGACCACGACGGTCGCCATGGACTTCGGACGCATCACGCTCGACCAGGACCTGATCCTGTACCTCTTCGGTACGCCCGGCCAGGACCGTTTCTGGTTCATGTGGGACGACCTGGTGCGCGGTGCGATCGGCGCGATCGTGCTGGTCGACACGAGGCGGCTGGCCGACTGCTTCCCCGCCGTCGACTACTTCGAGAACTCGGGCCTGCCGTTCGTCATCGCCCTGAACGGCTTCGACGGCCAGCAGCCGTACAACCCGGACGAGGTCCGCGAGGCGCTGCAGATCGGGCCGGACACGCCCATCATCACGACCGACGCGCGGCACCGCGCCGACGCCAAGTCCGCGCTGATCACGCTGGTCGAGCACGCGCTCATGGCGCGGCTGCGCTAGCCGGCGCTCCGCCGGCCCCCGGGCCCGTGGCCGGGTGCGGGGGGACCCGTGCCTGGCCACGGTCCCCCGCGCGCCGGTCGCCCGGCCCGGCGTCGGGCGGTGGCGCTCCGTACCTGCGAAGAGGCCCCCTCCTGCGTGGAGGGGGCCTCTTCGTGGGGGCGGGGTCAGCGCCAGCTGTGGGGCGCGCGGAAGCCCGGCTCGCGTTCCAGGCGGCGCCAGCCGGCGCGGACGCGGCCGCCGCCGTGGGCCGGGGCGATCTCGGCGGGGCGGACGGCGGCGCGGGCCAGGAGGAGGGCCGTGATGGCGGCGACCTCCTCGGGCTCGGCGTGGCCCTTCTCGACGCGGATGTCGGCAGGGGACATGGGGGTGGCTCCTCGGGTCACTGCGGCGGGTTGCCGTGCTTGCGGGAGGGCAGGTCGGCGTGCTTGGTGTGGAGCATCGCCAGGGACCTGACCAGCACCTCGCGGGTCTCGGCGGGGTCGATGACGTCGTCGACCAGGCCGCGCTCGGCCGCGTAGTAGGGGTGCATCAGCTCGGCCTTGTACTCCTTGACCATGCGGGCCCGCATGGCCTCGGGGTCCTCGGCCTCGGCGATCTGACGGCGGAAGATGACATTGGCGGCGCCCTCGGCGCCCATCACGGCGATCTCGTTGGTCGGCCAGGCGTAGGTGAGGTCCGCGCCGATGGACTGGCTGTCCATGACGATGTAAGCACCCCCGTACGCCTTGCGCAGGATGAGCGAGATGCGGGGCACGGTCGCGTTGCAGTACGCGTACAGGAGCTTGGCGCCGTGGCGGATGATGCCGCCGTGTTCCTGGTCGACGCCCGGGAGGAATCCGGGAACGTCCAAAAGGGTGATGATCGGGATGTTGAAGGCGTCGCACATCTGCACGAAGCGGGCGGCCTTCTCGCTGGCCTCGATGTCCAGGACGCCGGCCAGCGCCTGCGGCTGGTTGGCGACGATGCCCACGACCTGGCCGTCCAGCCGGGCCAGGGCGCAGATGATGTTGCGCGCCCAGCGCTCGTGGACCTCCAGGTACTCGCCGTCGTCGACGATCTCCTCGATGACCTTGGCCATGTCGTAGGGGCGGTTGCCGTCCGCCGGGACCAGGTCGAGGAGGGTGTCGCCACGTCGGTCGGCCGGGTCGGACGACTCGGCGCGCGGCGGGTTCTCCCGGTTGTTCTGCGGGAGCAGCGACAGCAGGTAGCGGACCTCCGCCAGGCAGGTCTCCTCGTCGTCGTAGGCGAAGTGCGCCACCCCGGAGGTCTCGGCGTGCACGTCCGCGCCGCCGAGCCCGTTCTGGGTGATCTCCTCGCCGGTGACGGCCTTGACCACGTCGGGGCCGGTGATGAACATCTGCGAGGTGTCGCGGACCATGAACACGAAGTCCGTCAGCGCCGGACTGTAGGCCGCACCGCCCGCGCACGGGCCGAGCATCACACTGATCTGCGGGATGACCCCCGACGCCCTGGTGTTGCGCTGGAAGATACCGCCGTAACCGGCCAGGGCACTCACGCCCTCCTGGATCCGGGCGCCGGCCCCGTCGTTCAGCGACACCAGCGGCGCACCCGCCGCGATCGCCATGTCCATGATCTTGTGGATCTTCGTCGCGTGGGCCTCGCCCAGCGCACCGCCGAAGATCCGGAAGTCGTGCGCGTAGACGAAGACCGTGCGCCCCTCCACCGTGCCCCAGCCGGTGACCACACCGTCGGTGTACGGCTTCTTCGCCTCCAGGCCGAACCCGGTCGCCCGGTGCCGGCGCAGCTGCTCGACCTCGTGGAAGGAACCCGGGTCCAGGAGCAGGTCGATGCGCTCGCGTGCGGTCAGCTTGCCCTTGGCGTGCTGCGCCGCCGTCGCCTTCTCGCTCGGCCCGGCCAGCGCCTGCGCACGGATCTCGTGCAGTTCGGCCACTCGCCCGCGCGCGTCCGTCGGCTCACCCGGCGCCTCATCCAAAACGGTCATGTAGCGACTCTACGAAGTCGACCAAGGAATGCGAGCCGTCGACTCCGTACAGTCTCCGACGCGTTTTCCTGGTAGCACTGAACAGAACCCCCACGACATGCAGCCGTTTCGACTGCTCAGGGGGCCTCATGCTTGTAGGAGTCACACAAAGCCGTCAGCTGAGAGTCACCTCACATTCATGGGGGGCGCATACCACCCCTGGGGTGACGCGGAGGTGCAGCCGGCCGCCCGTCACGAGGATCTCGACCGTCTCGTCGGCCCGCACCGCCGCTCCCACCGGGCGGCCCAGACGATCTCCAGGGGCCCGCCCGTACGCGGCGGTTCGCTCACACGGAGGGTAGCGGTGCGGCCCCGGCGCCGGACCAGCACGCTCGCCCCGGCCGTGGCGGAGAGCGGGCCCGCCGTGCCGGCCTGCCAGAAGTTCGCGGCCGTGACGCCGAGCGGGGGAACGTCGACCGCCTGGCAGCGGGCGTCGTCGGCGAGGACCCGCGTACGGCGGCGGCCGGCATGACGACGTAGACGTAACCGGCGTCGTGCGGGTCCGTGCCGTGGTCCAGCCAGAGGGTCCGCCGGCGGCGGGTGCGGCGTTCGGTGGTGCCGGCGCCGTTGGTGCCGGACCAGCTTGCGGGCTTCGAGGTCGAGCCGAGTCCCTTGAGGTGCTGCCCGACGACCGCGTCCTCCCCGTCGGGCGTGCCGCCGACCCAGCGCGCGTCGGGCTTGGGCGCGCCCCATTCGCCGCCCGCGCGGTCGGGGAGGCGCCGGGTGGAGACGGTGGTCCCGGGCAGGCGGTACCAGTCGACGGTCGGCCAGAACCAGTCCGTGCGCTGGTCCGGCCTCGTCCCGTTCGCCCACCAGGCGAGCTGTCCCGCGCCGGCGTGCCAGCCGCGCGGGTTCTCGCCGTTGCCGCACTCGTAGGGGGCGATGCGGTCGCCGGCCACGGCGAGGCTCGCGGTGAAGGCGGGGCGGTCCGGAAGGGCCGGGCGGAGTGAGCCGGGAGGGCCGGGGCGGGGCGGTCCGGAAGGGCCGGGGCGGGGCGGTCCGGAAGGGCCTGGGCGGGGCGGGCGTCGCTCCGGCGGGCATAACTGTTGAAGGTTGAACGGAATAGGGCTACAGTCATGACCGTTGAACTGGTTGAACATTCAACATCACGGCGCGACCCCCTTCCTGGAGGACACCATGACCACGACCCCGGACCTCGCCACCCTGACCGGCGTCTACACGATCGACCCCGCCCACACGACGATCGGCTTCACGGCGCGCCACGCCATGGTCACCAACGTCAAGGGCAAGTTCCTCGACTTCAGCGGCGAACTGCACCTGGACGGCGGCGAACCGGCCCGCTCGACGGCCTCCCTCGACATCACGATGGACAGCATCGACACCGGGTCCGCCGACCGCGACGGCCACCTCAGGAGCGCGGACTTCTTCAGGACGGACGAGTTCCCGAAGATGACCTTCCGCTCCACCGGGGCGGAGTCCCTCGGCGGCGACGACTACCGCGTCACCGGCGACCTCACGATCCTCGGCACCACCAGGCCGGTCAGCATCGACCTGGAGTTCAACGGCGCCGCCAGGGACCCGTTCGGCAACGAGCGTGTCGGCTTCGAGGGCAAGGCGGAGATCAAGCGCTCCGAGTGGGGCCTCACCTGGAACGCGGCGCTGGAGACGGGCGGCGTGCTGGTCTCCGACAAGATCAAGCTGAACTTCGACATCTCGGCCATCAGGCAGGCCTGACCCGCACGTCGAGGGCGGCCCGGACCCGGTCGCGCCGACCGGGCCGGCCAGTCGCCGGCGGCCCCCCGGACCGGTGCGCCGGGGCAAGCGGGGCGCACTCCCCGCCGACGACCGGGAACGCGGTGCCCGGCGCCACGCGGTCACCGCGGCGGTACGTCCCGCTTGCCCGCCGCCCCCTCTCCGAGCAGGTCCCGCACCTGGCCGAGAGCCTGACCGAACGGGTCAGGGAAGACCCCCAGCCCGTACGCGACCAGCGCCCCCTCGTGCAGCAGCATCAGGGTCCGCGCCAGCCGGTCCGCTCCGCCCGCGTCGACCTCCCGGGCGAGCCGGGTGAACAGGTCGAGCATCCACCGCTTCTGCCCGGTGATGACCGGGTGCGCCGGGTGGGCCGGGTCGCTGATCTCCGCATGGGCGTTGATCATGCCGCACCCCTTGGCCCCGTACTCGGCCACCCACGCGCGCGACGCCTCGAAGACGGCCAGGACCCGGGCGGCCGGCCCCTGTTCCGCGACCGCGTCCAGATGGGCGCCGAGGAGTCCCCGCCAGCGCTCGTCGCGCCCGGCCAGGTACTCCACGACGATCTGCTCCTTCGAGCCGAACCGGTCGTAGAGCGTCTTCTTGGTCACCCCCGCCTCGGCGGCGATGAGGTCGACCCCCACGGCGTGGATGCCGCGCTCGTAGAACAGCCGCTCGGCGGCCTCCAGGACGCGTCGGGCACCGGGCGTCATACGGACCCGGGACGGCTTCTCTTCGTCACCCATGCCTCCAGTATACCGATCTGTATAGTGGGCACCCGAGGCAAGTAAACCGATCTGTCTAGTGGGAGGGGGTCGACGTGAACGCCCTGCTCTCGGTCGCCTTCGTACTGTGCTGGAGTTCCGGCTTCATCGGCGCCAAGCTCGGCGCGGGAACCGCGGACGCCGGCACGCTCCTGATGTGGCGCTTCCTGCCGCTCGCGGTGGTCCTCGCCGGCGCCGCGGCCGTCGGACGGGCGGCGTGGCGGCACCTGACGCTCCGGGACGCCGGCCGGCAGGTCGCCATCGGCGCGCTGTCGCAGAGCGGCTACCTGCTCAGCGTCTATTACGCCATCCAGCTCGGCGTCTCCAGCGGCACCACCGCCCTGATCGACGGCGTCCAGCCGCTCGTCGCCGGGGCGCTCGCCGGGCCCCTGCTGCGGCAGTACGTCTCGCGCCGGCAGTGGCTGGGACTGTGGCTGGGGCTGGCCGGAGTCGCCACGGTCACCGTGGCCGACGCCGCGGCGACGGGCGCGGACGTGGCCTGGTGGGCGTACCTCGTGCCCTTCCTCGGCATGCTGTCGCTGGTGGCGGCCACCTTCCTGGAGGGCCGCTCACGCGTGCCGGTCGCGCCCCGGGTGGCGCTGACGATCCACTGCGTGACCAGCGCGGTCCTCTTCACCGCCCTCGCGGCCGGCACCGGCGCCGCGGCTCCGCCCGCCGACTCCTCGTTCTGGGTGGCGACCGCCTGGCTCGTGGTGCTGCCCACGTTCGGCGGCTACGGGCTGTACTGGTTGATCCTGCGCCGGTCCGGCATCACCGAGGTCAACACGCTCATGTTCCTGATGGCCCCGGTCACGGCCGTGTGGGGCGCCCTGATGTTCGGTGAGCCCTTCGGCGTGCAGACCGCCCTCGGACTGGCCGTCGGCCTCGCGGCCGTGGTCGTCGTCCGGCGCGGGGGCGGCGCGTCCCGGACCCGGTCGGTCCGGTCCGCGGCCGATTATCCGGTCGTGTCCCCCACCCGGAAGCGCTAACCTGCCCGACGTGAACAGTCCCGAAGCCTCCAGACTCCGGCCACCGGTTCTCCGGTGGCTGTTCGCGATGCCGGGCTGAGGGACGCGCCGCGCGCGTACCCGTGGGTCCCCGCTGCCGCACCGCCACCGGACGGCCGTCCGCCGTGTCGTGTCAGATGTCGACTTCCGGGTGCGGAGTTTCCTCATGCCGTTCGCTCTTCTTCTGCTGGGCCTTGCCGTGTTCGCGCAGGGAACGTCCGAGTTCATGCTGTCCGGGCTGGTCCCGGACATCGCGAGGGATCTGCAGGTCACCGTGCCTGCGGCCGGGGCACTGACCTCGGCCTTCGCGGTGGGGATGGTCGTCGGGGCGCCGCTGATGGCGGCGCTCGGGCGTCGCTGGTCGCAGCGGGGCGCCCTGCTGGGCTTCCTCTGCGTCTTCCTCGCCGTCCATGTCGTCGGTGCCGTTACCGGCAGCTTCGAGGTGCTGCTCGCCACCCGGGTGGTGGGCGCGCTGGCGAACGCCGGGTTCCTGGCCGTCGCCCTGGTGACCGCCGTGGACATGGCCGAGCCGGGGGCCAAGGGCCGGGCCGCGTCCACACTGCTGGGCGGTATCACCCTGGCCTGCGTGGTCGGCGTGCCCGCGGGGGCGCTGCTCGGCCAGGTGTGGGGCTGGCGCTCCGCGTTCTGGGCGGTGGCGCTGCTGTCGGTGCCCGCGGTGGTGGCGGTGGCCCGGTCGGTGCCGGGCGGGGCCGCCGAGGAGACGCCTCCCCCGCTGCGGGGGGAGCTGCGGGCGCTGCGCGCGCCACGGCTCCGGGTCACGCTGCTGCTGGCCGCGCTGGTGAACGGGGCGACCTTCTGTACGTTCACCTACCTCGCGCCGCTGGCCACCGAGGCCGGCGGGCTGGACGGCGCGTGGGTGCCCGGGGTGCTCGCGCTGTTCGGAGCGGGGTCGTTCGTCGGGGTGAACGTCGGCGGGCGGCTCGCCGACCGGTGTCCGGCGCGGGTGCTGACGGCGGGCGGGGCCGCCCTGTGCGCCGGGTGGTGCGCGCTCGCGCTCGGCGCCGGGAACCCGGTGCCGGCACTCGGGCTCGTGTTCCTGCTGGGTGCCCTGTCCTTCGGGGTGGGTTCCACGTTGGTCTCCCAGGTGCTGTACGCGGCGCCGGGCGCTCCCACGCTGGCCGGGGGCTTCGCGACGGCCGCGTTCAACGTGGGCGCCGCGCTGGGCCCCTGGGCCGGGGGCGCGGCGATCGGCGCCGGGTTCGGGTACCGGGCGCCGGTGTGGGTCAGCGCGGGGCTCGTCGCCTGTGCGCTCACGCTCGCCCTCGCGACGTCGGTCACCCCGGCCGCCCGGGCCCGCCGTACGGCGGGGGTCTGACGCCGGCGGGACGGGCGGCCGAGGGGACCGGAAACCTGTGAGTGGAGGGGCGGGGCCTCTGCGGGTGGGCCGGAAGGCCCGGGGGGCCGGAAAGCGGGTGGCCCGGAAGACGGGCGGCCGGGGCGGGTGGGCCGAAAGGCCCCGGGTGGCGGAAAGCGGGTGGGCCGGAGGACGGGCGACCCGGGGCGGGGGGCCCGGCCGCCGCCCGCTCAGAAGCCTCCGCCGAAGTCCCCTCCGCCGCCGAAGCCGCCACCCCCGCCGAAGTCGCCGCCGCCGAAGCCGCCGCCGAAGTCGCCCGGGTCGAAGTCGGCGCCGGACACGTCACCGCCCTCGTGGCCGCCGACGTCGCCGTAGCCGGCCCCGTATCCGGCTCCGTAGGCGGGGCCCGCCATCATGCCGCCCAGCATGGTGCCGACCAGCAGGCCGGGCAGGATGCCGCCGCCGAAGTAGCCGCCCGCCCAGGGGCCGTAGGCCGGGCCCGCGTCCCAGTAGGGCCGGCGGCCGTGTGCGGTGTCCACCTCGCGGATCATCGGGTCCCGTCCGTCGGACAGCCGGCTGCGGTCGGCCGCGCAGACCGGGACCTCGCGGGTGGCGCCGGCCGGCGGGGTCCAGGTGACGTCGGCGACCGAGGGGCCGTGGCGCGGGTCGAAGAAGCAGGGCGGGCGGCGCTGGGGCAGCGGCCGGCCCTCCCGGCGGGCGGCGAGCAGGGCGAGCGAGAAGCGTCCGTCCTCCAGGGTCTGGGTGACGGCGCGGACGTCCTCCGGCCTGCGGGCGTCCGCCATGTAGGTCTTGGCCTTCTCGTAGGCGTCCAGGGAATGTTCGTAGTCCGTGCGCATCGCGTCGTCGGCGCGCGGTTCTCCGGGATGGAAGTCCAGGCGGTCCAGTTCCTCGCCGAACGCCGTGATGTCCTCGTCGACCACGACCCGCAGCCGCTCCAGGGCCTCGCGCTCCTCCTCCTCGCGGCGCCGCCGGTTGCGCCGGGCGATCGCGTAGGCGCCCGCGCCGCCGGCCGCGACCACCGCGCCCGCGGTGATCAGGGCGCCCGTCGGCACGGCACCGCCGCCGGAGTCCCAGGAGGCCGGGGCCGAGCCGCGCACGCTGCGCAGCGCGTCGTCGACGAAGTCGTTGAGCTGGGCCTTGGCGTCGCCCGAGCCCTGCGCGGCCGTGACGAGGTTGCTCACGCCCTGGCGGCTCAGCACACTGCTGTCGGCGCGCGCGTCGAACTCGTCGCCGAGCCGGACGCCGTACAGCCCGGTGATGCCGGTCTCGGTGCGGAGGTTCCGGAACAGGTCATCCGTCGGATAACCGGCCGGCAGGACCGCGACGAAGACGGGTTCGTTCGCGTCCTCGATCTTGTCGGCGAGCGCCTCCGCGTCCGACCGGGACAGCAGGTCGGACGCGGCCGGGTCCACGTAGACGGGACTCTCGCGCAGGGCCGCGCCGATCTCGGAGACGTCGGTGGCCGCCTGCGCGCCGGGCGCGCCGGCCATCAGCACCGCCAGCGCGGCGATGACCGGCGCGATCAGGAGGCGTATGAGGACTCGAACGGGTGCGTCCTTCATACGTTCGAAAGTACCCGAATCGGACTCAATAAGACATCAGTATGAGCCTTCGACGGGAGATCGGTGCGGACGGGCCGGCCGGCCGGACCTCCGGCTCACCCGGCGGGTGCGACCCCGGCCCGCAGCAGCCCGTACGTGTACGCGTCCTCCAGTGCCTGCCACGAAGCGGCGATGACGTTCTCCCCGACGCCCACCGTGGACCACTCGCCCGTCCCGTCGCTCGTGGAGATGAGGACCCTGGTCGTGGACTGGGTGCCGTGCACGCCCTCCAGGATGCGGACCTTGTAGTCGACCAGGTCGAGCTTGGCCAGCTCCGGGTAGGTCCGCTCCAGGGCGACGCGCAGGGCGCGGTCCAGGGCGTTGACCGGTCCGTTGCCCTCCGCCGTGGCGACGATCCGCTCGCCCTTGGACCAGAGCTTCACCGTGGCCTCGTTGGCGTGGGTGCCGTCGGGGCGGTCCTCGGTGATCGCGCGCCAGGACTCGACGTCGAAGTAGGTCAGGCGGCTGCCCTCGGCCTCCGCGCGCAGCAGCAGTTCGAAGCTCGCGTCCGCCGCCTCGTACGTGTAGCCGGCCAGCTCGCGTTCCTTGACCCGCTCCACGACCCGGCCGACCAGCTCGCGGTCGCCGCCGAGGTCGATGCCGAGTTCCTTGCCCTTGAGCTCGACGGAGGCGCGGCCGGCCATGTCGGAGACCAGCATCCGCATGGTGTTGCCGACCAGCTCGGGGTCGATGTGCTGGTACAGGTCCGGATCGACCTTGATCGCGGAGGCGTGCAGGCCGGCCTTGTGCGCGAAGGCGGAGACGCCGACGTAGGGCTGGTGGGTGGAGGGGGTGAGGTTGACGACCTCGGCGATGGCGTGGGAGATGCGCGTCATCTCGCGCAGCCGCCCCTCGGGCAGCACCTTCTTGCCGTACTTCAACTCCAGGGCGGCCACCACCGGGAACAGGTTGGCGTTGCCCACGCGCTCGCCGTAGCCGTTCGCCGTGCACTGGACGTGGGTGGCGCCCGCGTCGACCGCGGCGAGGGTGTTGGCGACGGCGCAGCCGGTGTCGTCCTGGGCGTGGATGCCGAGCCGGGCGCCGGTGTCGGCCAGCACCGTGGCGACCACGGCCTGGATCTGCGCCGGGAGCATGCCGCCGTTGGTGTCGCACAGGATGACCACGTCGGCGCCCGCGTCCGAGGCGGCGCGGACGACGGCCTTCGCGTACTCGGGGTTGGCGCGGTAGCCGTCGAAGAAGTGCTCGCAGTCGACGAAGACGCGGCGGCCCTGCTCCTTCAGGAAGGAGACGGTGTCGGCGACCATCGCCAGGTTCTCGTCGAGCGTGGTGCGCAGGGCCAGCTCGACGTGCCGGTCGTGGGACTTGGCGACCAGGGTGACGACCTGGGCGCCGGACTCCAGCAGCGCCTTGACCTGGTGGTCCTGGGCGGCGGTGGTACCGGCGCGGCGGGTGGAGCCGAAGGCCACCAGCCGGGCGTGCGTGAAGTCGATCTCCCGCTGGGCGCGGGCGAAGAACTCGGTGTCCCGCGGGTTGGCGCCGGGCCAGCCGCCCTCGATGTAGCCCACGCCGAAGTCGTCCAGGTGCCGTGCGATGGCCAGCTTGTCCGCGACCGTGAGGTTGATGCCCTCGCGCTGTGCGCCGTCGCGCAGGGTGGTGTCGAAGACGTGGAACGAATCGTCGAGTTCGCTGGGTGCGGTCATGATCTGAAGGCTCCTGTAGGGGATCTCGGTCAACCGGAATGACCGGCTCCACCGTCCATCTATGATCCCTCGCGCTCTCTTCCCGGCTGGAGGTGGGCCAGGAAAACGAAAAACCCCTCGCGGGTGCGAGAGGTCTGCGCGCGGGTCGAGGACGACGGTGTCCACCCGTACCTGGTCGTACGTGGTGGTCACTGCGGACCGGCGCGCCTGCTGCCAATAATCATGGCGAACGAGAGCACGGGGGGAGTCTGGCACAGTCCGCCCCCGGGCTCACCTGCCGTCTCAGGATGCGGGCGACATCCGTCCGGGAGCGGGCATCACCGCAGGTGGCGGGGGACGAGGGTGCCGGACCCGACGTTGCCGTCGCCGCCCGGGGCGGGGGGTCGGCGGCGAACGCGAGGCCGGTCGCGCGGGCACCGAACAGCGGGCCGTCGAACGCAGCCGGCTGACGCTGCACCGCAGACGCTCGGGGGCCCGGCGGCCTCAGGCGGGTACGAAGAGGCCGTCCGCCAGGAACTCGCGTACGTGGCCGAGCACCTGCGCCCGGTCCGTGCCCCGCAGCCCGATCGCCACGTGGATGGCCAAGCCGTCCAGCAGGGCGCGCAGCCGGAACGCGAAGCGGTCGGCGTCGACGGAGCGGAACTCCCCGTGCGAGATGCCCTCGGCGAGCAGCGCGACCAGGTCGCGGTGCCAGGCACCCTCGATCGCGGCCTGCCGGTCGCGGGCGTCGTCGTCCGCGTTCTGCGAGCGGTTCCAGACCTCCAGCCACAGCGTCCAGTGCGGGTCGCGGTGGCCCTCGGGGACGTACAGGTCGACGTAGGCGTCGAGGCGTTCGCGGGCCGTTCCCGGCCGGGTGAGCAGCCGGCCGCGTGCGACGCCGAGGCGGCCCTCGCTCCACTCCAGGGTGCGCAGCAGCAGCTCGTCCTTGGAGTGGAAGTAGTAGAGGAGGTGGCCGCTGCTCATGCCGACCTCGCGGCCGAGCGCCGCCATGGTGAGCTTCTCCAGACCGCGCTCGGCGATCATCTCCATGGCGGTGGCGAGGACGTCCTCGCGCGGCGGGGCCTGCCTGCGCCCTCCACCGGCCATGTCGCTGCTCCTAGACCCTCGGCTGCTGCTGCGTGATGCAGTGGATGCCTCCACCACCCGCGAAGATCGTACGCGCGTCGACCAGGGTCACCGTCCGCCGCGGGTGGAGCCGGCGGAAGATGCCGGCGGCGACCTCGTCCCGCGGGTCGTCGAACCCGCAGAGCACCACGCCCCCGTTGCAGAGGTAGTGGTTGATGTAGGAGTAGTCGGCCCAGTGGCCGTCGGCCTCCAGCACGGTCGGGGCGGGCACCTCGACGACCTCCAGGCGGCGGCCCCGGGCGTCGGTGGCGGACCGCAGGATGCCGATGGCCTCCCGGGTCACCTCGTGGTCGGGGTGGGCCGGGTCGGGCTGGTGGTGGGCGACGACGACACCGGGTGCGGCGAAGGCGGCGACGATGTCGACGTGGCCGAGGGTCCCGAAGCCGTACGGGGGGTAGTCGGAGGTCAGGCCGCGCGGCAGCCAGATCGCCTTGCCGGTGCCGAGGTGGGCGTGGACCTCCGCCTCGGCCCGCTCCTTCGTCCAGCCGGGGTTGCGCTCCGGGCCGAGCTGCACGGTCTCGGTGAGCAGGACGGTGCCCTCGCCGTCCACGTGGATGCCGCCGCCCTCGTTGACCAGCGCCGACGGGTACGTCCGGGCGCCCGCGAGGCCGGCGACGAACGCGCCGATCCCCGCGTCGTGCTCCCAGCGGGCCCAGTCCTGGGCGCCCCAGCCGTTGAAGGTCCAGTCGACGGCCGCCAGCTCGTTGCCGTCGGTGACGAAGGTGGGGCCGATGTCGCGCATCCAGGCGTCGTCCAGCTCGCGTTCGACCGTCTCGATCCCCTCGCCCAGCAGGGCCCGCGCGCCGGCCGACTGCCCCGGTCCGCACACCACCGTCACCGGCTCGAAGCGACGCACCGCGCGGGCGACGGACGCCCAGGCGGTGCGGGCGGCCGCCAGCTCCTGCGGGCTCCCGAAGGTGGGGTTGGGGCCCGGCCACGCCATCCAGGTGCGCTCGTGCGGGGCCCATTCGGGGGGCATGCGGAAGCCTTCGGCGGCGGGCGTGTTCATCAAGGGGTCCTTCGGGTCCGTCACAGGAAGTACAGGCGGTTGAGGGAGACCGACTCGGCCGGTTCCGAGCGCAGCGGTTCGCCGTCGAGGGTGACCAGGCCGGTGCGCCGGTCGACGTCGACCTGCCCGGTACGGGAGTTCAGGCGCAGGTCGGCCGGTCCGATGCCGCGGGTGCCGCGCACCGCGACCCGGCGGCGGCGGGTCGGCATCGTGTCACCGCCCTGGTCGAGGGCGGCCTGTGCGACGAAGGCCACGGAGAGGTCGGCCGGCGTGGCGCCGTGCGCGCCGAACTGGGGGCCGAGGACCAGGGGTTCGCAGGTGTCGGTGGCCGCGTTCGGGTCGCCGACCACGCCGTACGCCGGGAAGCCCGACTTGAGGACGAGCTGCGGCTTGGCGCCGAAGTACTCCGGGCGCCACAGGACGATGTCGGCGAGCTTGCCGGCCTCGATCGAGCCGACCTCGTGCGAGAGACCGTGAGCGACGGCGGGGTTGATGGTCAGCTTCGCCATGTAGCGCAGGACGCGTTCGTTGTCGTGGTCGTCGTCCGGGGCGCCGAACTCGGCCTTCATCTTCCCGGCCATGGCGAAGGTGCGGCGGACCGTCTCGCCGGCCCGGCCCATGCCCTGCGCGTCGGAGGAGGTGATGCCGATCGCGCCCAGGTCGTGCAGCACGTCCTCGGCGCCCATGGTCCCGGCGCGGATGCGGTCGCGGGCCAGGGCGGCGTCGCCCGGCAGGTCGGTCTTGAGGCCGTGGACCGAGACGATCATGCCGTAGTGCTCGGCGACCGCGTCCCGGCCGAAGGGCAGGGTGGGATTGGTGGAGGAGCCGATGACGTGGGGGACGCCGGCCATCTTCAGCACGTTGGGGACGTGTCCGCCGCCGCAGCCCTCGATGTGGAAGGCGTGGATGGTGCGGCCCTCCAGGACGCTGAGGGTGTCCTCCACGGAGAGGCACTCGTTCAGGCCGTCGCTGTGCAGGGCGACCTGGACGTCGTACTCCTCGGCGACGCGCAGCGCGGTGTCGAGGGCGCGGGTGTGGGCGCCCATGTCCTCGTGCACCTTGAAGCCGCTCGCGCCGCCCTCGGCCAGCGCCTCGACCAGCGGTGCCGGCTGGGAGGACGAGCCCCGGGCCAGGAAGCCGATGTTGACGGGCCAGGCGTCGAAGGCGCCGAAGGCGTGCTTCAGCGCCCAGGGCGAGTTGACGCCGACGCCCCACACCGGGCCGAACTCCTGCCCGACGACCGTCGTCACGCCGGACGCGAGCGACGCCTCCATGACGCGCGGGGAGAGCAGGTGGACATGGGTGTCGACGGCTCCGGCGGTGGCGATGAGGCCTTCGCCGGACACGATGGACGTGCCCGTGCCGACCACGACGTCGACCCCGTCGAGAGTGTCCGGGTTCCCGGCCCGCCCGATGGCGTGGATGCGCCCCTCGCGGATGCCGATCGACACCTTGCGGATGCCCTGGGCCGCGTCGATCACGACGACGTTGCTGATGACGACATCGCAGGTCTCACGGACGGCGGCGGCCTTGAGGTGGAGTCCGTCGCGGGCGGTCTTGCCGAATCCGGCGAGGAACTCGTCGCCGGGCAGCTGGCTGTCGGACTCGACGCGGACGACGAGACCCGAGTCGCCGAGCCGCATGCGGTCCCCGGCGCGGGGGCCGTGTGCGGCGGCGTAGGCGTGGGGGTCGACGTGGACCGACTCGCTGATCTCGCGTCCCTTCGAGCGGCTCATCGCCCGCCTCCTTCCGGCGCTCCCCGTACGACGCCCAGGTATCCGCAGGCCGCGGCTCGCCGCAGGGCCTCCTCCTCGGCTCCCGGCGCGTCCAGCGGTCCGTCGACGAGTCCGGCGAAGCCGACCGCGATCCGCCGCCCGCCGATGGGGACGAGGCCCACCTCGGCGCTCTCCCCGGGGCCGAAACGCACCGAGGAGCCGGCCGGGACGGCCAGGCGCATGCCGTAGGCCCGCCCGCGGTCGAAGTCCAGACGGGGGTTGGCCTCGAAGAAGTGGAAGTGGGAGGTCACGGAGACGGGCACGGTCGCGGTGTTGGTGACCGGGAGGCGCACCGCCGCCTCTGGCTCGGCGTGGTCGGGTCCGGGCAGCAGGGCGCCGGGCGCCTCCTCCCCCAGTCCGCCCCCGACCGGGTCGGGGACCACCGCGAGCCGGGACCCGTCGTCGAAGACGGCCTCCACGTGCACCTCGGTGACCACGTCCGCGACACCGGGCAGCACGTCGTCGGGGCCCAGTACGGACCGGGCACGCTCGATCGCCTCCGCGAGCCGGGCGCCGTCGCGGGCGGCCTCGCACACCGTGTCGGCGATCAGCGCGGTCGCCTCCGGCACGTTCAGCCTGAGCCCCCGGGCACGGCGGGCCCGGGCCAGCTCCGCCGCCCCGAAGAGCAGCAGCCGGTCACGTTCGGTGGGAGTCAGTCTCACGACGCGGCACCTCCTTGCCTTCCGCGTATTAGAGCAGCACTCTAATCGGAGATCTCACGAGAGGGGAAGATAGACGGACAGACTTGACTGACGTCACATGGAACGTTGCTCTAAAAGCTGGGCAACCGTCGAGGGGGGCGGCCCTGCCGGGGGAACAGCGCGCGATCGACACCGGCCCCGAGGAGGAGCGCATCATGGGCCCAAGGGCCTCGTCACAATCCTGCTGGGCTCGAACCTCTGCCTCGGCGTGACCGGCGTCGTCCACTGCGGCGGCGTGCACGACGCCGACGCGCTCCAGATCTTCAACCGCCGGGCCCGGGACGGCGCCCACTGGTGCCGGGCCGGCGGGAACGTCCCGGCCAGGGCGGCCTGGGCGGCGGGCGCGGTCGTCGGTGTGCCGGCCGTGTCACTGCCCTCGTACCGAGGTCCGCTGCCGGCGTTCACCGGCGGGGCGGACTGCGGCTCCCTGCCGTCGAGGCCGGTCGGCGGGGTGGTGTACCTGCTGTGCACTCCGGGTGCCGTCGCGGTGACGGCACCCGGTGCGGGTCCGGCCGGGCCCGCTCCCCGGGCCGGCGGGTCTGCGGGCCGAGCGGCGGGCGGGCGTGGGCCGGGGATCGCGGGGACGGAGCGTCCGGCGAGGCCGGCGCCGCCCCCAGGTGTCTCAGACCAGCCGGTGCATCCACCCGTGCCGGTCCTCGGCGGTGCCCCGCTGGATGTCCAGCAGGGCCTGGCGCAGCCGCAGCGTGACCTCGCCGGTCTCGCCCCCGCCCTGCCGCCACTGCGCACCGGCGCGCTTGACCGTGCCGACCGGCGTGATCACGGCGGCCGTACCGCAGGCGAAGACCTCGGTGAGGGAGCCGTTCTCCGAGTCGCGCTGCCACTGCTCCACCGAGATCCGGCCCTCCTCGGCCTCGTAGCCGAGGTCGCGGGCGACGGTGAGCAGGGAGTCACGGGTGACGCCCTCCAGGATGGAGCCGGTGAGGGACGGGGTGACAATCCTGTTCCCGTACACGAAGTACAGGTTCATGCCGCCGAGTTCCTCGACCCACTGGTGCTCGACCGCGTCCAGGTAGCAGACCTGGTCGCAGCCCTTGGCGGCGGCCTCGGCCTGCGCGAGCAGGGACGCGGCGTAGTTGCCGCCGGTCTTGGCGTCGCCCATGCCGCCGGGGACGGCGCGGACACGGTCCTCGGAGACCCAGATGGAGACGGGCTTGACGCCGCCCGGGAAGTAGGCGCCGGCCGGGGAGGCGATGACCAGGAAGAGGTACTCGTTCGCCGGCTTCACCCCCAGGCCGACCTCGGTCGCGATCATGAAGGGGCGCAGGTAGAGGGACTCCTCGCCGCCGTGTGCCGGGACCCACCTCTCGTCCTGCCGCACCAGCGCGTCGCACGCCTCGACGAACGTCTCCTCGGGCAGCTCCGGCATGCCGAGCCGGCGCGCGGAGGCCTGGAAGCGCTGGGCGTTCTTCTCCGGGCGGAAGGTGGCGACGGAACCGTCGGGCCGCCGGTAGGCCTTCAGCCCCTCGAAGATCTCCTGCGCGTAGTGGAGGACCATGGTGGCCGGGTCGAGGGAGAGCGGACCGTACGGGACGAGCTGTCCGTCGTGCCAGCCGCGGCCCTCGGTCCACTTGACCGTCATCATGTGGTCGGTGAAGTGGCGGCCGAACCCGGGGGCGGCCAGAATCGCCTCGCGCTCGGCGTCGGCGAGCGGCGTGGCGGAGGGCTTGAGCTCGATCGTGGGCGTCGTCATGGGTTGATGTCCTTCACCGGTTTGATTATGACGGGCCGCTGTCACGCCCGTACGGCCGGTGGCCGGTGCCAGGACGTCCGAGCATTCCCTCATGTCGCGGCTTCGCGTTCGATTATCGCGCGCGGGTGGCGACGGGTGAAACGGGGTGAATGCGGTCCAGGGTTCGATGGTCGCACCTGGCGGACGCAGGAGAAAGCCGCCGGGCGCCTTGTTTCCGGACCCGGCGGCTTCGAAAGGGATTCGATCGAGTGGCGCGGCGGGTCAGCCGGCTACTCGTACGGCGAGCGCGTCGCCGATCTCCGAGGTGGAGCGGGCGGGCTTGCCGGCGCGCTCGCCGAGGTCGGCGGAGACCGCGTCCTCGATCCGGTTCGCCTCGGCGTCGTGGCCGACGTGGCGCAGCAGCAGGGCGACGGACAGGACCGTGGCGGTGGGGTCGGCCTTGCCCTGGCCGGCGATGTCGGGCGCGGAACCGTGCACCGGCTCGAACATCGAGGGGAAGTCGCCGGCGGGGTTGATGTTCCCGCTCGCGGCGACGCCGATGCCACCGGAGACGGCTGCGGCGAGGTCGGTGATGATGTCGCCGAAGAGGTTGTCGGTGACGATCACGTCGAAGCGCTCGGGCTGGGTGACGAGGTAGATCGTCGCCGCGTCGACGTGCATGTACTCGGTGGTGACCTCGGGGTACTCCGCGGCCACCTTGTGGAAGACGTTGGTCCACAGGTGACCGGCGAAGGTCAGCACGTTGTTCTTGTGGATCAGCGCCAGCTTCTTGCGCGGGCGGGCCTGCGCGCGGGCGAAGGCGTCGCGGACGACGCGCTCGACACCGAAGGCCGTGTTGACCGAGACCTCGGTGGCGACCTCGTGCTCGGTGCCCTTGCGGATGGTGCCGCCGTTGCCCGTGTACGGACCTTCGGTGCCCTCGCGGACGACGACGAAGTCGATCTCCGGCTGGCCGGCGAGCGGGGTGGCGACACCCGGCAGGAGTTTCGACGGCCGCAGGTTCACGTGGTGGTCGAAGGCGAAGCGGAGCTTGAGCAGGAAGCCGCGCTCCAGCACGCCGGACGGCACCGAGGGGTCACCGATCGCGCCGAGGAGGATGGCGTCGTGGGCCTTGAGGGCGTCGAGGTCGGCGTCGGTGAGGGTCTCACCGGTGGCGTGGTAGCGCCGGGCGCCGAAGTCGAACTCCTTGGTCTCCAGCTTCACATCCTGCGGAAGGACGGCGGAGAGGACCTTGAGACCCTCGGCCACGACCTCCTGGCCGATGCCGTCACCGGGAATCACTGCGAGATTGAGGATGCGAGAGCTTGCCGACATGCGCAGCACCCTACTCCTCGTCCCACGGGATGACATGAGGCGTCCGGCATGCGGACGCCTCCGGTGCGCGCCCCGGTCAGTGACCGGTGGAGCCGCCGTTGTCCCGGCGGTCGAGGGCGCGCTGGAGTGCGGCCGCGGCGTTCTTGCGGTCGGAGTCACCGGCAGGGGAGAGGTGGCGGACTCGGCGGCGGACGGTGGTCTCGGCCATGGGAATCGGCTCCTTCGGCACAGCACACGGAAGTGCGGAGAAAGGGGATCGCGACAGGCCGGAAGGGGCGGGAGGCGCGGTGTCGCAGGGGTTGCCTGCACGGGCCCGGCTCACGACCGCCCTCCACTCGATCGAGCGGGACGTTCGGCTTCTACAAAAGTAAGGGAGTGCGGAGCGTCTGTCTCCACCATTACTCGGACTTCCTACTATCTGAGACGGTGCACTGGGTCACACGGCTGCGACCTGCGGTGATGCCTCCGGCACGGCCCCGTCCCGAGCGCGTGCACGCCGCCGAGGGCGCGCTTCCGGTCCCCTCCGGCCCACTCCGGGCCCACGCTGGGTCCGCGCCGGATCCCCGCGAGATCCCCGCCGGGCCCACGCCTGGTCCGCGTCGGCGAAGTCGCCGTCGAGGGCGGGGCGGGGGCGGGGTCCCCGAGGGCCCGGGCGGCGCGCGGCCGGACACGCGGACGGGCCAGGTCCGGGAGGGACCTGGCCCGTGCGGCGCGGAGCGGATGTCAGCCCATGTGCGGGTAGGTGTAGTCGGTCGGCGCGACCAGCGTCTCCTTGATGGCGCGGGTCAGGGTCCAGCGCATCAGGTTCTGCGGGGCGCCGGCCTTGTCGTTGGTGCCGGAGGCACGGCCGCCGCCGAAGGGCTGCTGGCCGACCACGGCACCGGTCGACTTGTCGTTGATGTAGAAGTTGCCGGCCGCGTAGCGCAGCTTCTCCATCGTGTACGCCGCCGCGGCGCGGTCGCCCGAGATGACCGAGCCGGTGAGGGCGTAGTCGGAGACGGACTCCATCTGGGTCAGCATCTCGTCGTACGCGTCGGCCTTGCTGTCGTCGTAGACGTGCACGGCGAGGAACGGGCCGAAGTACTCGGTGCGGAACACCTCGTTCTCCGGGTCGGAGCACTCGACGACCGTCGGGCGCACGAAGTAGCCGACCGAGTCGTCGTAGGAGCCGCCCGCGACGATCGTGCAGGTGTCGTCCGCCTTGGCGCGGTCGATCGCGGCCTTGTTCTTGGCGAAGGACCGCTCGTCGATGACGGCGCCCATGAAGTTCGACAGGTCGGTGACGTCACCCATGGTGAGGTAGTCGACCTCGGCGGCGAACTCCTCCTTGAAGCCGTCGTTCCAGATGGACGCCGGGATGTACGCGCGGGAGGTGGCGCTGCACTTCTGGCCCTGGTACTCGAAGGCACCGCGGGTCAGGGCGGTCTTCAGCACGGCGCGGTCGGCGCTCGGGTGGGCGACCAGGAAGTCCTTGCCGCCCGTCTCGCCGACCAGGCGCGGGTAGGTGCGGTACTTGGCGATGTTGTTGCCGACCGTCTTCCACAGGTGCTGGAAGGTCGGGGTCGAGCCGGTGAAGTGGATGCCCGCGAGGTCGCGGTGCTCCAGGGCGACCTCGGAGACCGCGATGCCGTCGCCGGTGACGAGGTTGATGACGCCCTTGGGCAGCCCGGCCTCCTCCAGCAGCCGCATCAGCAGCACGGCGGCGTGGGTCTGCGTCGGGGACGGCTTCCAGACCACCACGTTGCCCATCAGGGCCGGGGCGGTGGGCAGGTTGGCCGCGATCGCGCTGAAGTTGAAGGGCGTGATCGCGTAGACGAAGCCCTCCAGCGGGCGGTGGTCCAGGCGGTTCCACACGCCCGGCGAGTTGGCCGGGGGCTGCTCGGCGAGGATGTTCCGCGCGTAGTGGACGTTGAAGCGCCAGAAGTCGACCAGCTCGCAGGGGCTGTCGATCTCGGCCTGCTGGGCCGTCTTGGACTGGCCGAGCATGGTGGAGGCGGCGATGGTCTCGCGCCACGGGCCGGACAGCAGCTCGGCGGCGCGCAGGATGATCGCCGCACGGTCGTCGAAGGACATCGCGCGCCACGCGGGGGCGGCGGCCAGGGCGGCGTCGATCGCGTCCTGGGCGTCCTGCTGGGTGGCGTTCGCGGAGGTGCCCAGGCGCGCCTTGTGGTTGTGCGGCTGCACGACGTCGAAGCGCTCGCCACCACCCATCCGCCGCACGCCGCCGATGGTGCAGGGCAGGTCGATCGGGTTGTCGGCCAGTTCCCTGAGCTTGGCCTCCAGACGGGCACGCTCGGGCGAGCCGGGCGCGTAGCCGTGCACCGGCTCGTTGACGGGGGTGGGGACCTGGGTCACAGCGTCCATGGGTTCCGTAACTCCTTTAACTGAGCGGGTTGTGCGAGCGGGTGCGGGCTCAGCCCTTGGTGACCATCGAGCGGGCGAAGAACCGGAGGTTGGCCGGCTTCTCCGCCAGACGGCGCATGAAGTAGCCGTACCAGTCGGTGCCGTAGGCGGTGTAGACGCGCATGCGGTGGCCCTCGGCGGCCAGCCGCAGGTGCTCGTCGCCGCGGATGCCGTACAGCATCTGGAACTCGTACTCGTCGAGCTTGCGCCCGGCGGTGCGGGCCAGCTCCTGCGCGATGGAGATCAGACGCGGGTCGTGGGACCCGATCATCGGGTAGCCCTCGCCCTCCATCAGCGTCCGCAGGATGCGCACGTACGCCTTGTCGGTCTCGTGGCGCTGCTGGTACGCGACCTCGGCGGGCTCCTTGTAGGCGCCCTTCACCAACCGTACGCGAGAGCCGTTGCCGGCGAGCCGGCGCGCGTCGGCCTCGGTGCGGAAGAGGTAGGCCTGGATGACGCAGCCGGTCTGCGGGAAGTCCTTCCGCAGCTCCTCGTGAATGGCGAACATCGAGTCGAGGGTGGTGTGGTCCTCGGCGTCGAGCGTGACCGTGGTGCCGATCGCGGCGGCGGCCTCGACGACCGGGCGGACGTTCCTCAGGGCCAGCTCGTGGCCGTCGTGGAACGCTGCCGCGGGTCCACGGGACCCTCCGTCGCGGGCGGTGGTGGGCGACGGGAGGGCCTGGCCGAACATGGAGAGCTTCACCGACATCTCGGCGCGGGTGCCGAGCCCCAGCGGTCCCAGCCGGTCGATCAGCTCCAGGTAGGCGTCGCGGGCGGCCTCGGCCTGCGCGGGGGTGGTGATGTCCTCACCGACGACGTCCATCGTCAGCTCCAGGCCCTGACCGGTGAGGTCCCGGACGATCGGCACGATCTGGTCGACCGTCTCGCCGGGGATGAACCGGTCGACGACCGGCCTGGTCACGGGCGCGGCCGAGACCAGGCGACGCATCCGGTCACTGCGCGACGCGGCGAGAATCACGGGACCCAGCACGGGGCACCTCCACTTACGACCAACACGAGGCCGCCAGCCCGACGCACGGGGGACGGCACGGAGAACCACCGTGAAATCTAAGGATGCCCCCGATCGTCGGCCATCGACAGCTGTCACGCATCCGCGCCGGAGTTCTCAGACAGATGTATGACGGTCCCGTCCACGTCCGGCAGAATGTCCGGGTGACGACGGATTCCCAGGGTGACTACCAGGAGCTGGTCGACGAGATCTCCGAGCTGCTGGGCGCGCCCGCGACCCTGGAGAACCGCGACTTCGAGCTGATCGCCTTCGGCGCCTACGACAGCGAGGGCGACCTCGACCCTTCCGCCCTGGACCCGGTGCGCACCCGCTCGATCCTGACCCGGCGCTCGACCGCGGCCGTCCGGGCCTGGTTCGAGGGGTTCGGCATCACCCGCGCGAGCGGGCCGGTCCGGATTCCGCCGACACCGGAGGCGGGGGTGTACCGGGGGCGCACCTGTCTGCCGGTACGGCACCGGGGTGTCGTCCTCGGCTACGTGTGGCTCCTGGACACCGACCCCGGCCCGAGCGAGCGGCAGCTGACGGCCGCCATGGCCGTCACCGCCCGGATCGGCGCGCTGCTCGCGGACGAGGCGCAGCACGGCGCCGACCTGAGCAGGGAGCTGAGGGCCGTGCTGACCGCCGAGCGCGACTGGCAGCGGGAGATGGCCGTGGCCGAACTGCGCACCGCCCTCGGCCCCCGCGCGGACACGCCCCACGCGGTGGTGTGCGTGGCCCCGTGGCCGTCGGCCGACCCCGACGACGCGCCCTCGGTCCGCACCGTGCCGGGGGCGACGGCGCTGTGCGCGGTGCCGTGGGGGGCGTCGGGCCAGTCACTGGCGCTGCTGGTCCGGCTGCGGTCGGCGGACGTACTGACCCCGGCGACGTCGGCGGCGGGGCGGCTGCTGGAGCGGGCGCGGGACGCGGGCGGGGGCGCCGGCGACACGGCGGCGGGGGTCTCCGCGCCGCGCACCGGGCTGGCCGAGCTGGGCGCCGCCTGGCGGGAGGCGTCGGCCGCGGCCCGGGCGGCGCGCGCCGAGAGCCGGTTCGCACCGGTCGCCGAGTGGACGTCCATCGGGGCGTTCCGCCTGCTGACGGCGCTGCCCGCGCAGGTCGCGCAGGATCCCGCCGTCCGGGTGCTGCTCGCTCCCGCCCACCGCGCACTGGCCCGCACCGCCGAGGTCTACCTCGACTGCGCGGGCCAGGCCGGCCGCACCGCCGCCGAGCTGGGCATCCACCGACAGACCCTGTACTACCGCCTCTCCCGCGTCGAGCGGCTCACCGGCCTCGACCTGGACGACGGGGAGGACCGGCTGCTGCTGCACATGGCGCTCAAGGCCTGCGCTCTGTAGCGACCTCGATCACCCGGTGCAGGCGCTCGGCGCGCTGCTCGCCCTCGGGGGCGGTTTCGGATCGAAGGTTCACTGCGCGATCAGCCCCGTCGTCAGGGTCACGTGGAACGTCCCCGTCCCCGGGGGTGTCCGCCCTCTCGTCCGACACGTTCTCCGCCCGCCCGCCCATGAGCAGGGGGCCGAGGCCGCGCCCGCCGCCACGGCGTCCCGAGACCCCCGCCCCCGGCCTCCGCCTCCGCCTCCGGCACCCTGCTGGAGATCGTGGTCGGTGAGGACGAGACCGCCGAGGTCGCCCGTCCGACGCCCCTGCGCCGGTCCGAAGACCCTGGGCGGCGCCCCGGCCTCGCCGCCGACCACGGAAAACGCCGGACGGGCTGGACATGCCGGCCCGTCCGGCGGGTGAGGACGATCCCGCTCGCGGGCGAACGGGGCCCGGGGGCGCGAGCCCCGGCTCACGTCATACCAGGTTTACCGACCGGGCCGACGTGGCCCCGATCTCCGCCGCGACCTCCGCCAGCACCCCGGAGGGCACCGTGTCGTCGACGGTCAGCACGGCCAGCGCCTCGCCGCCCACCGTCGCACGGGCGACCTGCATCCCGGCGATGTTGATGCCGGCCTCGCCGATGACGCGGCCGACGGTGCCGACGACACCGGGACGGTCCTCGTAGCGCAGGACCAGCATGTGGTCGGCGAGGGCGAGGTCGACGTCGTACTCACCGACGGCGACGAGCTTCTGGAGGTGCTTGGGGCCGGCCAGGGTGCCGGAGACCGACACCTCCTCGCCGTCCGAGAGGGTGCCGCGCACCGTGACGACGTTGCGGTGCTCCGGGGACTCCGAGCTGGTGGTCAGCCGGACCTCGACGCCGCGCTCCTGGGCGAACAGCGGGGCGTTGACGTAGGACACGGTCTCGTCGACGACGTCCTCGAAGACACCCTTGAGGGCGGACAGCTCCAGCACCTTCACGTCGTGCTGGGTGATCTCGCCGTAGACCTCGACGTCGAGGCGGACGGCGACCTCGCCGGCGAGCGCGGTGAAGATGCGGCCGAGGCGCTCGGCGAGCGGCAGGCCCGGCTTGACGTCCTCGGCGATGACGCCACCCTGGACGTTCACCGCGTCCGGGACCAGCTCACCGGCGAGGGCGAGGCGGACCGACTTGGCGACGGCGATGCCGGCCTTCTCCTGGGCCTCGTCGGTGGAGGCGCCGAGGTGCGGGGTGCAGACCACCTGGTCGAACTCGAACAGCGGCGAGTCGGTGCAGGGCTCCTTGGCGTACACGTCGAGGCCGGCGCCGGCGACGCGGCCCTCCTTGAGCGCCGAGTACAGCGCCTCCTCGTCGACGATGCCGCCGCGCGCGGCGTTGACGATGCGGACGCTCGGCTTGACCTTGCGCAGCGCCTCGTCGCCGATCAGGCCGAGGGTCTCGGGGGTCTTCGGCAGGTGGACGGTGATGAAGTCGGAGACCTCGAGCAGTTCGTCCAGCGACAGCACCTTGACGCCCATCTGCGCGGCCCGCGCGGGCTGCACGTAGGGGTCGTAGGCGACGACCTTCATGCCGAAGGCCGACATGCGCTGCGCGACGAGGGCGCCGATGCGGCCGAGGCCCACGACGCCGAGGGTCTTCTCGGCCAGCTCGACGCCGGTGTACTTGCTGCGCTTCCACTCGCCGTTCTTCAGCGCGGCGTTGGCCTGCGGGATGTTGCGGGCGGTGGCCACCAGGAGACCGCAGGCCAGTTCGGCGGCGGTCACGATGTTGGAGGTCGGGGCGTTGACCACCATCACACCGGCCTTGGTGGCGGCGGAGACGTCCACGTTGTCCAGACCGACACCGGCACGGGCGACGACCTTGAGCTTCTTCGCGGCGGCGATGGCCTCGGCGTCGACCTTGGTCGCGGAGCGGACGAGGATCGCGTCCACGTCGGCGATGGCGGGGAGCAGTTCGGCCCGGTCCGCGCCGTTGCACTGGCGGATCTCGAAGTCGGGGCCAAGCGCGTCCACGGTCGCGGGCGACAGCTCTTCAGCGATGAGTACGACAGGTTTCGAGCTCACGTGAGTCCTCACAAGTCCAATGCGGACGGCCGTCCCGACGGCCGCAGGCGGTGGAGGTTGGCTACCGCGTGGAAGACGCACGACGCTGTGGGCCTGACGCGTATGTTGGGCAGCAGTCTAGTGGCGTGACGGGGGTCGTCCTGCGCCTCTGCGGAAGGATCACCCGTCCGTGGCTGGACGGGATGGACAACGCCGCCGTGCACGGCGTTACCCGTGGTTCGCCGAAGGGGCCGGAGCGGCATGCTCCGGCCCCTTCGGGCGGGCGGCTTACGCCTCCTCGTCGACCCAGCTCATGAGCTTGCGCAGCTCCTTGCCGGTGGTCTCCAGGAGGTGCTCGGAGTCCTGCTGCTTGTACTCGTTGTACTTCTTCAGACCGCCGTGGTACTCGTCCATCCAGTTCTTGGCGAACGTGCCGTCCTGGATCTCGGCGAGGACCTTCTTCATCTCGGCCTTGGTGGCGTCGGTGATGATCCGCGGGCCGGTGACGTAGTCGCCCCACTCGGCGGTCTCGGAGATCGACCAGCGCATCTTCTCCAGGCCGCCCTCGTACATGAGGTCCACGATGAGCTTCAGCTCGTGCAGGCACTCGAAGTAGGCGATCTCCGGCTGGTAACCGGCCTCGGTGAGCGTCTCGAAGCCCGCCTTGACCAGCGCGGCCGTGCCTCCGCACAGAACGGCCTGCTCGCCGAAGAGGTCCGTCTCGGTCTCCTCGGTGAAGGTCGTCTTGATGACGCCGGCGCGGGTGCCGCCGATGCCCTTCGCGTACGACAGGGCCAGCGCGAAGCCGTTGCCCGTGGCGTCCTGCTCGACGGCGGCGATGCAGGGAACGCCGCGGCCCTCCTCGTACTGACGGCGCACCAGGTGGCCCGGGCCCTTCGGGGCGACCATGCAGACGTCCACGCCGGCCGGGGGCTTGATGAAGCCGTAGCGGATGTTCAGGCCGTGGCCGAAGAACAGCGCGTCGCCGTCCTTCAGGTTGTCCTTGATGTGCTCCTCGTAGACCTGGGCCTGGATCGGGTCCGGGACGAGGACCATGATCACGTCGGCCTCGGCGGCGGCCTCGGACGGGCTCACCACGCGCAGGCCCTGCTCCTCGGCCTTGGCCTTGGACTTGGAGCCCTCGTGCAGACCGACGCGCACGTCGACGCCGGAGTCGCGCAGCGACAGGGCGTGGGCGTGGCCCTGGCTGCCGTACCCGATGACCGCGACCTTGCGGCCCTGGATGATGGACAGGTCGGCGTCGGCGTCGTAGAACAGCTCGGCCACTGGGTTCTCTCCTTGTGTGCAGGTGTCGCGTCCCACCGTATGCCGGTGGGGGAGGGGAAGTCTCGGGGTCTCGGAATGCGGGCGGCCGGACCGGGCCGGCCGCCCGTTTCCGTCGTTATGCGGACCGGTCGAGGGCGCGCAGCGAGCGGTCCGTGATCGAACGGGCGCCGCGGCCGATGGCGATCGTGCCGGACTGGACGAGTTCCTTGATGCCGTACGGCTCCAGCATCCTGAGCATGGCGGACAGCTTGTCGCCGCTGCCGGTGGCCTCGATGGTGACGGCCTCCGGGGAGACGTCGACGGTCTTGGCGCGGAAGAGCTGGACGATCTCGACGATCTGGGAGCGCGTCTCGTTGTCGGAGCGCACCTTCACCAGGACGAGTTCGCGCTGGACCGCCTGGGTGGGCTCCAGCTCGACGATCTTGAGCACGTTGACCAGCTTGTTGAGCTGCTTGGTGACCTGCTCCAGCGGGAACTCCTCGACGCTCACCACGATGGTGATGCGGGAGATGTCGGGGTGCTCGGTGACGCCGACGGCGAGCGAGTCGATGTTGAAGCCGCGGCGGGAGAACAGGGCGGCGATCCGGGCGAGGATGCCGGGGGTGTTCTCCACCAGGACGGAGAGCGTGTGCTTGGACATGGTCTGCTTCCTCTGCTTGAAAGTCCTGACGGCTCTCAGTCGTCCGCGTTGTCGCCGAAGTCGGGGCGGACGTCCCGGGCGGCCATGATCTCGTCGTTGGAGGTGCCGGCGGCGACCATCGGCCAGACCATCGCGTCCTCGTGGACGATGAAGTCGACGACGACGGGGCGGTCGTTGATGGAGTTGGCCTCCTCGATGACCTTGTCGAGGTCGGCGGGGTCCTCGCAGCGGATGGCGTAGCAGCCCATGGCCTCCGACAGCTTCACGAAGTCGGGGACGCGGGTGCCGCGGGCCTGCGGGTTGACGTCGTCGGGCCCGGAGTGCAGCACCGTGTTGGAGTACCGCTGGTTGTAGAACAGGGTCTGCCACTGGCGGACCATCCCGAGGGCGCCGTTGTTGATGATGGCGACCTTGACCGGGATGTTGTTCAGGGCGCAGGTGGCGAGTTCCTGGTTGGTCATCTGGAAGCAGCCGTCGCCGTCGATCGCCCAGACGGTCTGTCCGGGAGCGCCGGCCTTGGCGCCCATGGCGGCCGGGACGGCGTAGCCCATGGTCCCCGCGCCGCCCGAGTTCAGCCAGGTCGCGGGCCGTTCGTACTGGACGAAGTGCGCGGCCCACATCTGGTGCTGGCCGACGCCGGCCGCGAAGATCGTGCCCTCGGGCGCCAGCTGCCCGATGCGCTCGATGACCTGCTGCGGGGAGAGCGAACCGTCCTCGGGCTGGTCGTAGCCGAGGGGGTAGGTGTCGCGCCAGCGGCTGAGGTCCTTCCACCAGGCGCTGTAGTCGCCCCGGTTGCCCTCGCCGTGCTCCTTCTGGACGGCCTGCACCAGGTCGGCGATGACCTCGCGGGCGTCGCCCACGATCGGGACGTCGGCGGCGCGGTTCTTGCCGATCTCGGCCGGGTCGATGTCGGCGTGGACGATCTTGGCGTGCGGGGCGAAGCTGTCCAGCCTGCCGGTGACGCGGTCGTCGAAGCGGGCGCCGAGGGCGACGATCAGGTCGGCCTTCTGCAGCGCGGTGACGGCGGTGACCGCACCGTGCATGCCCGGCATTCCCACGTGCAGCGGGTGGCTGTCGGGGAATGCGCCGAGCGCCATCAGGGTGGTGGTGACGGGCGCTCCGGTGAGTTCGGCCAGGACCTTCAGCTCGGCGGTGGCCTGTGCCTTGAGGACGCCGCCGCCGACGTAGAGGACCGGCCGCCTGGCGGCGGTGATGAGCTTGGCGGCCTCGCGGATCTGCTTGGCGTGCGGCTTGGTGACCGGGCGGTAGCCGGGCAGGTCCATGACCGGGGGCCAGGAGAAGGTCGTCTTCGCCTGGAGGGCGTCCTTGGCGATGTCGACGAGGACCGGGCCGGGGCGGCCGGTGGAGGCGATGTGGAACGCCTGCGCGATCACCCGGGGGATGTCGTCGGCCTTGGTGACCAGGAAGTTGTGCTTGGTGATCGGCATGCTGATGCCGACGATGTCCGCCTCCTGGAAGGCGTCCGTGCCGATCGCCTTGGAGGCGACCTGGCCGGTGATGGCGACCATCGGCACGGAGTCCATGTGCGCGTCGGCGAGCGGGGTGACCAGGTTGGTCGCGCCGGGCCCGGAGGTCGCCATGCAGACCCCGACCTTGCCGGTGGCCAGCGCGTAGCCCTCGGCCGCGTGGCCGGCGCCCTGCTCGTGGCGGACCAGGACGTGGCGGACGCGGGTGGAGTCCATCAGCGGGTCGTACGCCGGGAGGATGCAGCCACCGGGAAGGCCGAATACCGTGTCGGCGCCGACCTCCTCGAGAGAGCGGATGAGGGACTGCGCGCCCGTGACGTGCTCGGGGGCGGACTGTCCTCCGGATCGGGGCCGCGGCTGCGGGTGAGGGGCCCCGGTGGCCTGCTCGGTCATCGGCATTCTCTTCTCGATGCTGAGGGTGGTGATGCTGAGGTTTTTGCGAGGTTTCAGGCGGTGCGTGGCGGTTGTCCACGGGTGCTGATGCAACAAAAAACCCCTCGTGCCGTAGGGCAAGCGAGGGGAGCGCGCCGGGTGTGGGTCGCTGGGAGTCCGGGTCGGTCCGGACGTCACCAGCTCAGCCGACGCGCTTTCCAAGTACGAGAATTCGGGTGCGCATGGCACTGACCCTCCCCCCGGCACGCATCCACTGTCAAGTGGGTGGGACAGGAGTCTCATTATGTGAGCGGAGGGTCGTGCCACCCCTCAGGACGGCCGGCCGGCCGGACGTGATCCCGCCCGCGAAGGCCGGTTCGGCCGGTCCGTGCGGCACCGGGTAGCGGCCGGTGCCGAGCGCCCTGCGCAGCCGGTACTCGTCCAGCGGCCCGGAGAACGCCATGCCCTGTCCGTACATACAGCCCATCGCGCGCAGGGCGACGATCTGTTCGGGCAGATCCACCCCGTCGGCCACGGACGTCAGCCCGAGGTCGGTGGCGATGCGCAGCAGTCCACTGGTGATCTTGTGCAGCCGTGCCGACTCGACGACGCCCTCGACCAGGCCACGGTCGAGCTTGAGGACGTCCACGGGCAGGCGCCGGAGCGCGGTGATCGCCGCGTAGCCGCTGCCGAAGCCGTCCAGGGCGATGCGTACGCCCACCCTTCGCAGGGCGTTGAGCCTGCGCTCCAGCTCGTCCAGGCCGACCCGTGGGTCGATGTCCGACAGCTCGATCACAAGAGAGCCGGGGGCAGTCCGTGCCGGGTCAGCAGGGCCTCCACGGAGCCGAGCGGCAGGGAGCGGTCCAGCAGCCGGCGGGCGCCGACGCGTACGGCCGCCGCCACCGGGAGTCCGGCAGCCGCGCGGGCGGCGGCCTGCTCGACGGCCTCCTGGAGCACCCAGCGGTCCAGCTCCGCCGTTTTGTCGCCCTCCTCGGCCACCCGCAGGAACTCGGCGGGGGTGAACAGCACTCCCTGCGAGGAGCGCCAGCGCGCCTGGGCGCAGACCGACGTGATCCGTCCGTCCGTCAGCGCGACCACCGGCTGGTGGAGCAGCGCGAACTGGCCGTCGTTCAGCGCGGCCCGCAGGCGTGTGGCCAACTCGGCCTTGCGGACCACGTCCTGCTGCATCTGCGGCCGGTACAGCTCGACGCGCCCCTTGCCGCCCGCCTTGGCGCGGTACATCGCGAGGTCGGCGTTGCGCAGCAGCTCGCCCGCGCCGAGGCCCGGTTCGGCGAAGGCGACGCCGATCGAGGCGTTGACGCGGACATCGTTGCCGTCGATGAGGTAGGGCTGCGAGAGGGTCGTCCTGAGGCGGTCGGCGAGTTCCACGATGTGGCCTTCGCGGGCGGTGCGGTCCCGGGCGCCGTCGCCGACGATCAGGGCCGCGAACTCGTCGCCGCCCAGCCGGGAGGCGGTGTCGCCCTTGCGGACGGACTCGTGGAGTCTGCGGGCGGCCTGGATCAGCAGCTCGTCCCCGGCCTGGTGCCCGATGGTGTCGTTGACGGCCTTGAAGCCGTCGAGGTCGATGAAGAGCACCGCCGTACCGCGCAGGGCGGCGCCCCGGTCGGAGGCGCGGCGGCCGGACAGGGCCTGCTGGACGCGGCGGGTGAACAGGGCGCGGTTGGGCAGGTCGGTGAGCGGGTCGTGTTCGGCGTTGTGCTGGAGCTGCGCCTGCAGGCGCACTCTCTCGGTCACGTCCCGGCTGTTGAAGATGAGGCCCCCGTGGTGGCGGTTGACGGTGGACTCGACGTTGAGCCAGCCGCCGTGCCCGGAGCGGAAGCGGCACTCGATGCGCGTCGTGGGTTCCTCGACCGGGCTGGCCGCGAGGAAGCGGCGCACCTCGTGCACCACGCAGCCGAGGTCCTCCGGATGGATGAGCCCGGCCAGTTCGCTGCCCACGAGTTCCTCGGCGGGACGTCCGTAGACCCCGGCGGCGGCCGGGGAGACGTAGCGGAGGATGCCGTTGGGTGCGGCGATCATGATGACGTCGCTGGAGCCCTGCACCAGGGAGCGGAAGTGGTTCTCCTTCTGAGCCAGTTCCTGGGTGAGGGTGATGTTGTCGAGCAGCATGATGCCCTGGCGCACGACGAGGGCGAGCACCACGGTGCCGCCGGTCAGCAGGACCACGCGGTCGACGCTGCGGCCGTTGAGCACGTTGTAGAGAATGCCCAGGGTGCAGACCGCGGCGGCGAGGTACGGCGTGAGCGCGGCCAGGGAGCCCGCGATGGGCCGGGCGGCCGGATAACGGCCGCGCTCGCCCCCGGACGGCGCGGGTTCGGCCGTGCGGCCGGATACGGACGCGGGTCCGGGTCCGCGTCCGCGTCCGGAAGCGGACCCTTGCTCGGCCGGGTGCCCGTGTCCGGACGCGGGCCCGTGCTCGGCCGGGTGCGGCGGCTGGTGGCCGGTGCCGCGCTGGCCGGGCACGTGCTCGTGCACCACGCGCGTGTGCCCGCCGGAACCCTCCTCCGGCGAGGACCGCTCGCGCCGGGACGCGGCCCAGGGGGCGTACGCGAGCAGCAGGGAGCCGGCGAACCAGCCCGCGTCGAGCAACTGGCCCGACCGGTAGCTGCCCCGCATCAGCGGTGAGGTGAACAGGGCGTCGCACATCACCGTCAGGGCGAGCGCGCCGATGGCGGTGTTCACGGCCGACCTGCCGACGGGCGAGCGCCTGAAGTGCAGCGCGAGCACCATGCTGACGAGGGCGATGTCGAGCAGCGGGTACGCCACCGAGAGCGCGCTGTGCGCCACGCTGGAGGCACCCTCAGCCCTGGCCGCCTGGGCGAGCGCCAGACTCCACGCCAGCGTCAGCAGCGAGCCGCCGATCAGCCAGGCGTCCAGGCCGAGGCAGATCCAGCCGGCCTTCGTCACCGGCCGCTTGGCCAGCACCAGCAGCCCCACGATGGCGGGCGGCGCGAAGCACAGGAAGAACAGGTCGGCGTAGCTGGGACTGGGCACGGGCTGACGCAGGACGACCTCGTACCACCCCCAGACCAGATTGCCCATGGCCGCCATCGCCGAGGAGCAGGCGAACAGGAGCCACGCGGGCCGGAAGCGGACACGGCGCCCGCGCGCGTAGAGGAAGCAGGAGACGGCGGCGGCGCCCGCGGCGGCGCTCAGTCCGAAGTCACCCATGATCTTGGCGACGTGGTCCGAGCCCCAGCCGAGCGCGGACCCGACGGCGTAGGCCGCGCAGACCAGGGCCAGCACGAGCTGGCGGACCAGGGCGGGCCGGCCGACGGCGGCCGGCGGCCGGGGCGGCAGCGGTCCGGGCGGGCACTGCGTCCGCGGCCTGCCGTCCAGCGTGGGCATGGGGGGTGACGGGCTCACCGGCACCTCCCGGTCGGCGCCGCTGTCGTGCCCCGCGGGGCACGGTGGACCGGCAGGCCCGGCCTCCTGCGGCCGCCGTGCCGATGCCGATGAGGGCCGTGCCGGCCGTCATGGCCGCGGTGGCGACCGGGTCGGCCCCGTTTGTGCGCGGTCGTGGTCGTGCACCAGGGTCGCCGGCGGCGGCTCCGCCGCGTCGGGTCGTTCGTCCATAGGCCGTACATCGCCCGTCGCCCCCCTCACAGTTGAGCTGTCCATCCCCGGCGCCGAACGGTGCGCGGCGCATCCCCTGTCGGACGATACACCAGGATCGTCACTCAGGGACATAGGGTCTCTACGCTCCGTGACGACCAGGGGATATACGGGTACCCGACGCGCCCGGAAGGTTGCGCAGGGTACCGGAACCGGATGACGCGCCTGTCGTCAGGATCACGTTGCGCAGCGGCTCCCGGTTCACGAAACGGTGCAACTGGTCCACCAGGAGCCGCTTCGCGCGCGGCAGGAAGGCCGAGGTCGGTCCTCCGGCGTGCGGGCTGACGAGCACGCCGGGAGCCTGCCACAGGGGGTGGCCCGGCGGCAGCGGTTCCGGGTCGGTCACGTCCAGGGCCGCGGTGAGGCGCCCGCTCTCCAGTTCGGTGAGCAACGCCTTCGTGTCGACGACGGGGCCGCGTGCGACGTTGACGAGCAGGGCGCCGTCCTTCATCCGGGCCAGGAAGTCCGCGTCGGCCAGGCCGCGGGTGGCGTCGGTGAGCGGCGTGGAGAGGACGACGACGTCCGCCTCCGGCAGGAGGGCGGGGAGGTCCGTGAGCGGATGCACCGGGCCGTGCGCCGCGGTGCGCGCGGAGCGGGCGACGCGCACCACCGGCGCGACCTCGAACGGCACGAGCCGGTCCTCGATGGCGGCGCCGATCGAGCCGTACCCGACGATGAGCACCTTCCGGTCGGCGAGGGCGGGCCGCACCCCGCCGAGCCACTCGCCCCGGTCCTGGGCCCGGACGAAGTCGGGGACGCCCCGCAGCGACGCCAGTATCAGGGTCAGGGCGAGTTCCGCGGTGCTGGCCTCGTGGACACCGCGCGCGTTGCACAGCCGTACGCCCGCGGGCAGGTGCGCCAGCCCGGGCTCCACGTGGTCGATGCCGGCGGAGAGGGTCTGGACGACCCGGACGGAGCGCATCTCGGGCAGCGGGCGCACGCCGATCCCGCCGGGCTTCATGTAGGGGACGACGTAGTACACGCAGTCGGCCGGGTCGGCGGGGAAGGCCTCCTCGCCGTTCCAGTGGCGGTAGGCCGGGCCCTCGGGGAGGCCCTCGATCTCGTCCGGCGGGATGGGCAGCCACACGTCAGCAGTCATGGTCAGGAGGCTATGTCAGGGGCTCGAAAGGCAGAGGTTAGGTTGGGTGGCCTGACGAGGGAGGGTCACGACCAGGTGGAGCGCAGGACGATCGGCGCGACGGCGCTCGCGGTGGGGGCCGTCGGACTGGGGTGCATGCCGATGAGCTGGGCCTACAGCGCGTCGCGGCAACGGGGGGACGAGTCGGTCAGGGCGGTGCACCGGGCCCTCGACCTGGGCGTCTCCCTGCTGGACACGGCGGACATGTACGGCCCGTTCACCAACGAACTGCTGCTCGGGCGGGTGCTGAAGGAGCGACGGTCCGACGCCTTCGTGTCGACCAAGGTCGGTCTGCTGGTGGGCGACCAGCACATCGTGGCCAACGGGCGCCCCGGCTATGTGCGGCGTGCCTGCGACGCCTCACTGCGCCGGCTGCAGACGGACGTCATCGACCTCTACCAACTGCACCGCGCCGACCCCGAGATACCCGTCGAGGAGACCTGGGGCGCGATGGCGGAGCTGGTGCGGGCCGGGAAGGTCAGGGCGCTCGGACTCTGCGCGCTCGGCGCGCGGTCGGCCCGGCGCCCCGGGGCGCGGCTGCACGACACGACGGTCCGCCAGCTGGAACGGGTGCAGCAGGTCTTCCCGGTGAGCGCGGTCGAGGCCGAGCTGTCGGTGTGGTCGCCGGAGGCGCTGCGGACGCTGCTGCCGTGGTGCGTCTCGCGCGGCGTCGGCTTCCTCGCCGCGATGCCGCTGGGCAACGGCTTCCTGACCGGCACGCTCACCCCCGGGCAGGGCTTCGAACGGGAGGACCTGCGCGCCCGGCACCCGCGCTTCACCGCCGAGATGATGGCCGCCAACCAGCCGATCGTGGCCGGGCTGCGCCGGATCGCGGCCCGGCACGGCGACGGGGTCACGCCGGCGCAGGTGGCGCTGGCCTGGGTCCTGGCGCAGGGACGGCACGTGGTGCCGGTGCCGGGGACCAAGCGGGAGCACTGCGTGGGCGAGAACGCGGGGGCGGTGGAGCTGCGGCTGACCGAGCGGGATCTGGCGGAGGTGCGCCGGCTGCCGGCCGCGCAGGGGTCGTGGGAGTGACGCGCCCGGCCGGGCGCCGCCGGGTCCGCGGGTTCGGAGTTCACCGATCGGGAACTCGTGGGGACGCGTGCGGCGTATGACAGGCAGAACCCGTCGCGTCGAAGGGACCATGACCGTGCAACGTCGAGCCTTGCCGACCGTGCTGGCCGCCGCAGCCCTGCTGCTGACGGCCGGCTGCTCCTCCTCCGGCGACGGGGAGGCGTCGGGCGCGGAGGGCGGCTCCTCCCCCGGTCGTACGGCGGCGCAGTCGTCGCCCCCGGGATCGGCCGCCGAGGAGACACCGCCCGCCAAGGGCTCCGTGAAGGTGTCCCGCACGGTCGCCACGGGGCTGAGAAGTCCCTGGGGTCTGGCCCCGCTGCCGGGCGGCGACCTGCTGGTCTCCTCCCGCGACGAGGCCACGCTCACGCGGGTGGACGAAACGTCGGGCGAGAAGACCGAACTGGGCGAGGTGCCCGGGGTGTCCCCGTCCGGCGAGGGCGGCCTCCTCGGCATCGCGCTCTCCCCCGACTACGCCTCGGACCGGATGGTCTACGCGTACTTCACCTCCGCGTCGGACAACCGCATCGTCCGCATGCTGTACGACGAGAAGAAGCCGCCCGGCGAGCAGTTGGGCGCGCCGGACACGGTCTTCAGGGGCATCCCCAAGGGCGTCATCCACAACGGCGGCCGGATCGCCTTCGGCCCCGACAGAATGCTCTACGCGGGCACGGGCGAGAGCGGTGACACGGGCCTTTCCCAGGACAAGGAGTCCCTCGGCGGCAAGATCCTGCGGATGACGCCGGACGGGGAACCGGCGCCCGGCAACCCCTTCCCCGACTCCACGGTGTACTCGTACGGCCACCGGAACGTGCAGGGGCTGGCCTGGGACGACAAGCAGCGGCTGTTCGCCGCCGAGTTCGGCCAGGACACCTGGGACGAGCTGAACGCGATCAAGCCGGGCGACAACTACGGCTGGCCCGAGGCCGAGGGCAGGGGCGGCGGCTCCGGCTTCCACGACCCCCTCGCCCAGTGGGCCACCGACCAGGCCTCCCCCAGCGGCGCCGCGTACGCCGAGGGCTCCGTGTGGATGGCGGGGCTGGGCGGTGAGCGGTTGTGGCGCGTCCCGCTGAAGGGCACGGAGGCCGCGGCCGACCCGCAGGCGTTCCTGGAGGGCGAGTACGGCCGGCTGCGCACGGTGGCGTCGGCGGGCGGCGGCAAGCTGTGGCTCGTGACCAGCAACACGGACGGCCGGGGCGACGCGAAGGACGGCGACGACCGGATCCTGGAGCTGGAGGTCACCTAGGCCGCGCCGCCCGGTCCTCGCCGATTGCCTCGTCGCGCCCGGGCCGCGGTCTTTCGGACGCAACGGTTTTGGTGTCCTCGGGACGAGGCAGGTGGACGACGACCTTGCCCGAGGTGAGGTCGATCGGGCCGTGGCCGGGGTCGCCGTCGCCGACGTCCTCGCGGGTCAGTTCGAGACGGTTCTGCTCGTCGCGGGTGTGCTCGCGGCCGGGGGAGAACAGTTCCTCGAACGCGTGGAACACGGAGCCTCCGTCCGTCGGCGTCCCTCGAGCATAGACGTCACCGCGCGGAACGGGACGTGAGCCGCTGCGCCGGGAACAGCGCCAGCCGGTGGGCCACCGCCGCCGCCTCGCCGCGGCCGGAGACGCCGAGCTTGGCGAGGATGTTGGACACGTGGACGCCGGCCGTCTTCGGGGAGATGAAGAGTGCCTCCGCCCTCTGGCGGTTGGTGCGGCCGTCGGAGACCAGGCGCAGGACGTCGCGCTCCCGGCTGGTGAGCCCGAGGGCCTCGGCCGGATCGGCGGGGGCGGCGGACCCGGCCGTGCGCGGCGGGGGCGTGAGGCGGGCCCGCTGAGCGAGCAGCTCGACCGCGTCGGCCAGCGGGCGGGCACCGAGGTGGTCGGCGACGGCGCGGGCCAGGCGGAGCAGTTCGGCCGCGCGGGCGCGCTCGTCCTCGCCGCCGGCTTCCAGGAGAGCGCCGGCCAGCCGGTGCCGGACCCGGGCGAGTTCCCAGGGCCGCTCCAGTCGCTCGAAGGCGGTGACCGCGTCCGCCCACGGCTCGGGGGCGTCCCGGCCCTCGGCACGGCGGAGTTCGGCCCGGACCCATTTCTCGTGGGCGAGCCAGGTGGGGGCGCCGGTGGTGAGCGACTTGGCGGCCCGGGCGATGCGGTCGAGGATCCCGGCACGCCCCTGCTCGGCGGCCGGCAGTCCCCGGGCGTCGGCCTCGGCCTCGGTGGCGGACAGCAGCAGGGACCAGCCGTAGCGCTGGGTGCCGGGCGGGAAGCCGGAGTCCAGGACCCGGACGAGTTCGGCGCGGGCGTCGAGGACGCGGCCTTCGGCGGCGGCGAGGCAGAGCGTGAGGGTGGCCAGCGGCAGCTGGTACTGCGGCATGGTGTCGTGGGTGCCGCAGGCGGCGCGGGCCTGCGCGAGCTGACGGGCGGCCTCGGTCGTCTCACCGCGGGCGAGCGCGACGGTGGCCCGTCTGAGGGCGGCGCCGGCGCGTGGCGCGGCGCAACCTTCGTCTCCCAGGGGGGTCCGCCACATCGGGCAAGTTCCGCATCCTGGAGCGGCGGGCGGGACCTCAGACGTGCGTGAGGGGTCTTAGAGGTCCTAACAAAGCCGCTGGACGTGGCGGTGGGTGATCAGGCAGACGGCGAGGCCCAGGAATGCTTCGTGGATGTCGTCGCGTCGTTCCCAGCGGATGCGCAGGCGGCGGAAGCCGTGGAGCCAGGCGATCGTGCGCTCAACGACGTAGCGGAAGGTGCCCAGGCCGGTGCCGTGCGGCTCGCCTCGCTTCGCGATCACGGGGCGTATGCCTCTCTGCCAGAGCAGGCGGCGGTACTTGTCGTGGTCGTAGCCGCGGTCGGCCAGCAGTGCATCCGGGCGCCGGCGCGGCCTGCCGACCCGGCCCGCGACGGCGGGAATCTTGTCGAGCAGCGGCTCGAGTTGGGTGACGTCATTGCGGTTGCCGCCGGTCAGCGACACCGCGAGCGGGATGCCCTGGCCGTCGACGATGAGGTGGTGTTTGCTGCCCGGCCGTGCGCGGTCGACCGGGCTGGGCCCGCTTTTGGGCCCCGTCGGGCGGCCCGCACATGCGAGGAGTCGATCACCGCCCGTTCCCAGTCCAGCTGGTTCTTCGACCGCAGCTCGTTCAGCAGCAGCTGGTGCAGCTGGTCCCAGACGCCGGCCTCGTTCCAGGCCGCAAGGCGCCGCCAGCAGGTCATGCCCGAGCCGAAGCCGAGTTCCTGGGGCAGGTACTCCCACTGGATTCCGGTGTGCAGGACGAAGAGGATGCCGCACAGGGCCTGCCGGTCTGGCACCCGCGGTCTGCCCTCGGCCTTCTTCGGACCCGGCTGCGGCAGCAACGGCTCGACCAGCGACCACAGTTCGTCCGACACGATCCACGGCCGCGACTGACGGTTTCCCATGCCCAGACATACGGGCAGAGCGGCCGACAGCCTCATGATCAGCAGCTTTTGTTAGAGCCAGT
>NZ_JBSICH010000021.1:0-82539 GCF_053613315.1 Streptomyces sp. JK94
TCAGTAGCGGTAGTGGTCCGCCTTGTACGGGCCCTCGACGTTGACGCCGATGTAGTCGGCCTGCTCCTGGCGGAGCGTGGTCAGCTTGACGCCGAGCGCGTCGAGGTGGAGGCGGGCGACCTTCTCGTCCAGGTGCTTGGGCAGCACGTACACGTCGGTCGGGTACGCGTCGGGCTTGGTGAACAGCTCGATCTGGGCCAGGGTCTGGTCCGCGAAGGAGTTGGACATCACGAACGACGGGTGGCCGGTGGCGTTGCCCAGGTTCAGCAGGCGGCCCTCGGACAGCACGATGAGGACCTTGCCGTCGGGGAAGGTCCAGGTGTGGACCTGCGGCTTGACCTCGTCCTTGACGACGCCGGGGATCTTGGCGAGGCCGGCCATGTCGATCTCGTTGTCGAAGTGGCCGATGTTGCCGATGATCGCCTGGTGCTTCATCCTGGCCATGTCCGAGGCCATGATGATGTCCTTGTTGCCCGTCGTCGTGACGAAGATGTCGGCCTGGTCGACGACCTCGTCCAGCGTCGTGACCTGGTAGCCGTCCATCGCCGCCTGCAGGGCGCAGATCGGGTCGATCTCGGTGACGATGACGCGGGCGCCCTGGCCGCGCAGGGACTCCGCGCAGCCCTTGCCCACGTCGCCGTAGCCGCAGACCACGGCCGTCTTGCCGCCGATGAGGACGTCCGTGGCACGGTTGATGCCGTCGATGAGGGAGTGGCGGCAGCCGTACTTGTTGTCGAACTTCGACTTCGTCACCGCGTCGTTGACGTTGATCGCCGGGAACAGCAGGGTGCCGTCGCGGTGCATCTCGTACAGACGGTGGACACCGGTCGTGGTCTCCTCGGTGACGCCGCGGATCTCGGACGCCAGCCGGGTCCACTTCTGCGGGCTCTCACTCACCGTGCGGGTGAGGAGCTCGAGGATGACACGGTGCTCGTCGGACTCGGCGGTGTCGGGCGAGGGAACCTTGCCGTCCTTCTCGTACTCGACGCCCTGATGGACCAGGAGGGTGGCGTCACCACCGTCGTCCAGGATCATGTTCGGGCCGCCGGTGGGAGTGTCCGGCCAGGTCAGCGCCTGCTCCGTGCACCACCAGTACTCCTCCAGGCTCTCGCCCTTCCAGGCGAAGACCGGAACGCCCTGCGGATTGTCGGGCGTGCCGTTCGGGCCGACGGCGATGGCGGCCGCGGCGTGGTCCTGGGTGGAGAAGATGTTGCAGGAGGCCCAGCGGACCTCGGCGCCCAGGGCGACCAGGGTCTCGATGAGCACCGCGGTCTGCACGGTCATGTGCAGGGAACCGGTGACCCGGGCGCCGGCGAGAGGCCGGGCCTCGGCGTACTCCCTGCGGATCGCCATCAGGCCGGGCATCTCATGCTCGGCGAGGGTGATCTCCTTGCGGCCGAACGCGGCCAGGGACAGGTCGGCGACCTTGAAGTCCTGGCGGTTGTCGACAGTCGTCATTGCGGGCTGCTCCTCGGGTTGGGTCGAGGTGGGTACGGCTGACCTGCGCGGCGGCGGACACAGGGGTGCCCCGAAGAGGACACAGGCATGCCCGCGTGCGCGCAGCGCAGTCCGTCGGAGGCCCTCTCTCCCTCGGCCGGTCCGTGTCCGGACCGCCCGACCGCCATCAGCAGCGACGTCTGGCTCCGTCCCAAGCTACACCGGTGGTGCCCGTCGTCCCCAGTCCGCCTCCGCACACGTCCGGACTTCGAGGGGGTGACGGGAGGTGCCTGACGGACGCGGACGGGGCCCGCCGAGGGTTCGGCGGGCCCCGGTGGTGCGGGTGGTGCGGGGGTCAGTGGGCGGCGGGCGGGGTGCTCGGGCCGCCCGGGCTGGCCTCGCGGTCCGGGCCCTTGGCGGCCTCGGTCTCGTTGTAGATGTCCGGCTCCAGGTAGATGACGCGGGCGATCGGGACGGCCTCGCGGATGCGGGCCTCGGCGGCGTCGATGGCGGAGGCGATCTCGATGGCCGTGCCGTCGTGGCGGACGGAGATCTTGGCGGCGACGAGCAGCTCCTCGGGGCCGAGGTGGAGCGTGCGCATGTGGATGATGCCGGTGACCGTGTCACCGGCGGCGATCGCGGTCTCGATCTGCTGGACCGCCTCGACCCCCGCGGCCTCACCGAGGAGCAGGGACTTGGTCTCGACGGCCAGGATCAGAGCGATCACGATGAGCAGCACGCCGATGCACAGGGTGCCGACGCCGTCCCAGACCCCGTCACCGGTGAGCAGGGCCATGCCGACACCGCCGAGGGCGAGGATCAGGCCGACGAGGGCGCCGAGGTCCTCCAGGAGGACGACGGGCAGTTCGGGGGCCTTGGAGTGGCGGACGAACTCCTTCCAGGACTTCTTGCCGCGCAGGGTGTCGGACTCCTTGATGGCGGTCCGGAAGGAGAAGGTCTCGGCGATGATCGCGAAGACGAGGACGCCCACCGGCCAGTACCAGTGCTCGATCTCGTGGGGGTGCTTGATCTTCTCGTAGCCCTCGTAGAGGGCGAACATGCCGCCGACCGAGAAGAGCACGATGGAGACGAGGAAGGCGTAGATGTAGCGCTCGCGGCCGTAGCCGAACGGGTGCTGGGGGGTGGCCTCGCGCTGGGCGCGCTTGCCGCCGAGGAGCAGGAGTCCCTGGTTGCCGGAGTCGGCGAGGGAGTGCACGGACTCGGCGAGCATCGACGACGATCCGCTGAAGAGGAACGCCACGAACTTCGCTACCGCGATCGAGAGGTTGGCGAGCAGTGCCGCCACGATCGCCTTGGTTCCGCCTGACGCGCTCATGTGTCGCGTAGTCCCTTCGCCTTCGTCTGCGTCCGTACGCCGGTGGGGGTGCGGCCGGTCATCGGCCGTGCCCCTCCTTCGCGGTGCGTCATTGTTGCAGCCCGTGCGGGCCCCGAGGTGCCGGATGCCCCGTCGTACGCCCGTCAGGCCTGTGTCAGACGAGCACGGTGGCCCGGAAGAGGGTGCCGGGTCCGGATGTCTCGGCCTTTTCACCCGCCGGGACGAACACGGACTGGCCGGGGGCGAGCACGTGTTCGCCCGCCCGGACGGTGCCCGCCGTGCAGAGCAGGATCTGCGGGGCGGGCAGGGTCAGGTCGTGGGCGCCGGAGCCCTCGGGGAGGACGTGGCGGGACAGCCGGAACTCGTCGATCGGGGTCGCGTAGACCTCTTCGCCGTCGGGGGACGCCTCCGGGCGGAGGACGCCGGGCTCGCCGGCCTCGAAGCGGACGACGCGCAGCAGTTCCGGGACGTCGACGTGCTTGGGGGTGAGGCCGCAGCGCAGGACGTTGTCGGAGTTGGCCATGATCTCGACGCCGAGGCCGCTGAGGTAGGCGTGCGGGATGCCCGCGCCGAGGAACAGGGCCTCTCCCGGCTGGAGCCGGACGTGGTTGAGGAGCAGGGCGGCGAGGACGCCGGGGTCGCCGGGGTAGTGGCGGGCGATGCCGGCGTAGGGCGTGTAGGCGCCGCCGAGGCGGTCGCAGGCGGCCGCGGTCTCGGTGACCGTGCGGGACATCTCCTCGGGGTCGGCCGTGAGGATCGCGGTGAGGACCTCGCGCAGGGCGGCGTCCTCGGGGTGTGCGCGCAGCAGGTCGACGTAGGGCTTGAGGGAGGCGACGCCGAGGCCGTCGAGCAGGTCGGCCGTCCCGGTGGGGGTGCGGAAGCCGCACAGGCCGTCGAACTCGGTGAGGGCGCAGATCAGTTCGGGCTTGTGGTTGGCGTCCTTGTAGTTGCGGTGCGGGGCGTCCAGGGGGACGCCCCGGCGCTCCTCGTCCTCGTAGCCCGCCTTCGCCCGGGCCAGGTCGGGGTGGACCTGGAGGGAGAGCGGGGCGCCGGCGGCGAGGAGCTTGAGCAGGAAGGGCAGCCGGGGGCCGAACCTGGCCACGGAGGCTTCGCCCAGCTCCTTCGCGGGGTCGGCGTCGACGACCTCGGCCAGGGTGCCCCGACCGGTGCGGGAGGGGGCTCCCGGGTGGGCTCCCATCCACATCTCCGCCTGCGGCTCGCCGGTCGGCTCGGTCCCGAGCAGGGCCGGGATCGCGGTGGTGGAACCCCAGGCGTAGGGGCGGACGGTGTTGTCGAGGCGGTCCATGTGCTCTCTCTGCCGGTGCGTGCGCGGTGCGTGTCCTGGTGCGTACGAGATGGTGCGTACGGGGTCAGGTGCTGGAGGCGAGCGCCAGGTAAACGGCGGCGAAATCCGTGATGGCGATCAGTTCGGCGAGGGTCTCCAGTTCGCCGCCCTCCTCCGGCTCCAGTTCGCTGATCGGCGTGTCGTGGCCGAGGGCGAGGTCACGGGCGCCCGGGGCGGCGGTGAGGCCGCCGCTGGGGCGGTCGCGGAGGAGCACCACGCGCGCGTGCAGGGCCGGTGCCTCCTCGACGCGGTCGCGGAAGAAGTCGTCGGGGTCCGCGCCCGCGGCGAGTTGGCCGGCGAGCAGGGCGCTGTGCGCGGCGAGTGCCTCGGGCAGTTCGGCGACGACGGCCGGGGTGCCGGACAACTCGGCGAGCGCGGCGGCGAAGCGGCGGCCCGCCGGTCCGGCCGAGGTGCCCTCGGTCCAGACGACCGGGAGGGAGTCGGCCAGTTCGGACGCCAGGGTCTTGGCGGGGTTGCCGTAGGTCGCGATGGCGGGTCCGCAGCGCTCGGCGATGCGGTCGAGGCGGTCGGCGACCTTCTCCAGGGTCTCGGGCGGCGCGTCGAGCAGGGCGGTGCGGTCCAGCAGCGCGAGGAGCGGGGTGAGCAGCGCCCACAGGACGCCGGGGGCCGCGCCGGCGAGGGGTTCGTCGTGGTCGTAGGGGGCTGTCGCCATCGGGATGAACAGGCCGTGCGAGCCGTTCACCGCCTCGCTGAGCGGGGAGCGGGCGGGGGCGACGGCGACGACCGTGCAGCCCCGGCGGTAGGCCTGTTCGGCGAGCAGGGCGAGGCCCGGCTCGGTGCCTTCGGGGGTGGCGATCAGCAGGAGGTCCACGGAGCCGGCCCAGCCGGGCAGTTCCCAGCGCAGGGCGCCCGCGGCGGGGGCGACGCCTGCGGGGGCGAGGCGGGTGACGGGGCTGCCGGCGCCGGCGAGCGTGCCGAGGAGGTCGGCGGCGTGGGTGGCGGCGGCGCCGGGACCGGCGATCAGTACGGCGCGGGGGCGGCCGTCGGGCTTGAGGTTGCCGACGCCCGCCTCGGCGGCGTACCGGGCGGCGGTGCGTACGCGGGCGCCGGCCTCGGCGGCACCGCGGAGCAGGCCGCGGCGGTCGGCCTCGGTGAGGCGCTCCGGGTCGTCGAGGAGCGTTTCGTCGAGCATGGCGGCAGTCTCCGATCGCCGGAAGCGTTCGTTCGGTTGCGCGGGGCGCCCGGCCGTCGGTTACGCCGGGCGGCGGGCCTCGTCGACGAGGAGGACGGGGATGCCGTCGCGCACGGGGTATGCCAGGCCGCAGTCCTGGCCGGTGCAGATCAGTTCCGCGTCCCGCTCCTCGAGGGGGGCGTGGCAGGCCGGGCAGGCGAGGATCTCCAGGAGGCCGGCTTCGAGCGGCATGGGGGTTCCCTTCGGGGCGGTTGCGGTCTGTGCGGATGTGCTGGTCAGGGTACCGCCGGTGGGCGCCGGGCGGAGGGGTGCCGTCCTTGCGGCCACCGGCGGCCGTGCGAGCGGGGCCTCATCCCCTGATGATCGCCAGCGCCTCGTCGCGCACCTTCGTCATCGTCGCCTCGTCCCGTGCCTCCGCGTTCAGGCGCAGCAGCGGTTCGGTGTTGGAGGGGCGGACGTTGAACCACCAGTCGGCGGCCGTGACGGTGAGGCCGTCCAGGTCGTCGATCGTGACGTCCTCGCGGCCCTGGTACGCGGCCCTGACGGCGTCGAGGCGGGCCGCCTGGTCGGCGACGGTGGAGTTGATCTCGCCGGAGCCGGCGTAGCGGTCGTACTGGGCGACCAGCGCGGACAGCGGGCCCTGCTGGCCGCCGAGGGCGGCGAGGACGTGGAGGGCGGCCAGCATGCCGGTGTCGGCGTTCCAGAAGTCGCGGAAGTAGTAGTGCGCGGAGTGCTCGCCGCCGAAGATGGCACCGGTCCTGGCCATCTCGGCCTTGATGAAGGAGTGGCCCACGCGGGTGCGCTCCGGTGTGCCGCCGTTCTCCTTCACGACCTCCGGGACGGACCAGGAGGTGATCAGGTTGTGGATGACGGTGCCCTCGCCGCCGTTGCGGGCGAGTTCCCGGGCGGCCACGAGGGCGGTGACGGCGGACGGGGAGACCGGGTCGCCGTTCTGGTCGACGACGAAGCAGCGGTCGGCGTCGCCGTCGAAGGCGAGGCCGAGGTCGGCGCCCTCCGCGCGGACGCGCTCCTGCAGGTCGACGAGGTTGGCCGGGTCCAGCGGGTTGGCCTCGTGGTGGGGGAAGGTGCCGTCCAGCTCGAAGTACATCGGCACCAGGTCCAGGGGCAGGCCGGCGAAGACCGAGGGGACGGTGTGGCCGCCCATGCCGTTGCCCGCGTCGACGACGACCTTCAGGGGCCTGAGGGCGGTCAGGTCGACCAGGGAGCGCAGGTGGGCGGCGTAGTCGGCGAGCGTGTCCCGCCGGGTGACCGTGCCCGGCCGGGACGCCGGCTCCGGGGCGCCGGAGGTGCTCCAGCGCTCCACCAGGGTGCGGATCTCGGCGAGGCCGGTGTCCTGGCCGACGGGGGCGGCGCCCGCGCGGCAGAGCTTGATGCCGTTGTACCGGGCGGGGTTGTGCGAGGCCGTGAACATGGCGCCCGGCAGGTCCAGTGCGCCGGAGGCGTAGTACAGCTGGTCGGTGGAGCACAGGCCGATCCCGGTGACGTCGGCGCCGCGGGCCGCGGCCCCGCGCGCGAAGGCACCGGACAGGGCCGGGGAGGAGGGCCTCATGTCGTGGCCGACCACGACGGCGCTCGCGCCGGTCAGCTCGACGAAGGCCGCGCCGAACAGCTCGGCCAGCGATGCGTCCCACTGGTCCGGAACCACACCGCGCACGTCGTACGCCTTCACGATCTGCGCCAGATCAGCAGCCACGGCCAACCTTCCCTGAAGTCCTGTCGGAGTCCACAAACTACCCGTAACCGCCGACCGGGCGTCGGGCGGTTCCCGAAGGCCGGGGCGGGCGGGCCCGGGAACGTGCCGGGCCGGTCGGGGCCTGTCCGGCCCGGGACCGGCGGGGGCTGCCCGCCTGCGCCCGGGCACCCGGCCGGGGCAGGCCGAGACTAGAGGGCGGCGCCTCGCGCGGCAGGCCGCCCCCCGTGCGCCCTGCGGCCGCGCAGGCGAGGGCGGCGTTCTGTGAGGGAGGCGTTTTGCGAGAGAGGGGGCGTCGCCGACGCTTGGGTACGGAAGTGGCCTGAGGTACCGGGAGGAGTCAGTTGTCCGGCGAGCGCAGCACGCGCAGGTGGCCGCGGCGCGCGACCTCCATCGGGTCGGCCGTGCGCGGACCGCCGCCGGCCTCGGCCTTCCGCTCCTGGGGCCGGGCCGCCTCGCGCACCGCGTTGGCGAGCGCTTCCAGGTCGTCACCGCTGGGGCGGGCCGGGGCCGAGCCGTCGAGCAGGCGGACGACCTCCCAGCCGCGGGGGGCGGTGAGGCGCTCGGAGTGCTCGGCGCACAGGTCGTAGCAGTGGGGTTCGGCGTAGGTGGCGAGCGGGCCGAGGACCGCGGTCGAGTCGGCGTAGACGTACGTCAGCGTCGCGACGGCGGGACGGCCGCAGGCGGTGCGCGAACAGCGACGTACAGGGCTCACGATGTTGGACGGTACCGCACTCTTGAGCGGGCCGCGACGACTCTGCACCAGGTCACACCACCGTGTCGGGTTGTGAAACGCCCCACACGGCGCTTCGCACCCACCTCGCTGACCTGCACGGACGCGACTTTTCGCGAGGTCCGGCGCCGGCGGAGCCGGTCGCGAACCGCTACGAACAGCGACATTTGCCTCGAGTTCGGCGGTCGCGGAGCGATATGGAATCGAGCCCTGGGCTGGCTGGAACGGTCATCCTGCGACACGTCCGACCGGGTGCCCCGGCACGTCGCGGTGTGCGTGTGCGGTCCGGCGTGCGGACCCGGCGGGGACTACCCTTCAGCAGTGATGGACAACCCCGTGACGCCCCGTGATGCCGGCCGCCCAGGGCCCCGCCGTCGTGATCGCCACGGCCGGGGCATGCGGGGCCCGATCGCACCCCCGCAGGTGCCGCTGGCCGCGAGCCGCGGCGAGGTCTTCGCGGACCTGGTGCAGGACTCCGTGGAGCGCCTGGAGCGCCGGTGGCCGCAGCTCGCCGACGTCGACTTCCTCGTCCTCGAGGTGCCGCGGCTGGACGGCGCCGCCGACGGGGCGTGGAACGACGAGGCGGTTCCGCTCGGCAGGGCGGTGCCGTCGCGGGAGGGCCGGCGGGGGCGGGTGGTCGTGTACCGGCGGCCGGTCGAGATCCGGACGAAGGGGCGCGACGAGCGGGCGGCGCTCGTGCACGAGATCGTCGTCGAGCAGGTCGCGGAGCTGTTGGGGCTGACGCCGGAGACGGTGGACCCGCGGTACGGGGAGGACTGAGCGGGCGGCCGCGGCACGGGGGCCGCGGCCGCTGTCCGCGCGGTGCGGCCCGCTACCTCTGCAGCACCGACAGGTCCTCGTCCGCGTTCGGTACGGCGACCGTCCCCCGGTCGTCGGGGAGGGTCTGCACGGTGAAGGACGCGACGTCGTCGTCCTGCCCGGTCAGGGTGCGCGACGCGTACACCGGGCCGCCCGAGACCGTCTCGACCGTCAGCGCGTAGGTGCCCTCCAGGCCGGCGGGGACCGGGGCCGCGACGTCCTGGGTCGTGCCGCCCTTGATCGTGTACGTCTCGGTCGCCGCCGTGCCGCCCTCGGTGCCCGCCGACGCCGTGACCCTGACCTGCGCGGCCTCCCCGGGGGCGGTCAGGGACAGCGTCGTGCTCCTGGCGCGGTTGTCCGCCGACGTCGCGCGTGCGCCGACCGGACCGGTGGCCGGGATGAACGCCGACTCCTGCTCCCCGCCCTTGCCCCGCACGACCCGGACCGCGGCCACGACCGGCACCGCACGGCCGGTCGGCGTCAGCACCAGCGACCCGGCCTCGCCGCGCGTGGCCTCACCGAGGTCGACGCCGGTCGTCATGCCCGCCTTCACGCGCACGGTCTCGTTCCCGGCGGGCGTGATCAGCCCGGACGGCGAGGCGAGCCGCACCTTCAGGTCGGCGTCCGTGCCACCGGGCGTGAACAGCACCAGGCGTACGGCCGTGGCGTCCTTCGGGATGCCCGGCAGCACGAGGTCGCCCGCCGGAGCCGCGGCCGCGGTCAGCCAGTCACCGCCGGTCTTGTCGTCCAGTGCCTGCACCGCGGCCCCGACCCGTCCGCTGCGCACGCCGACGTGCACGGTGAGGTCGGTCTCCCGCACGTCGCTGAGCGTGGACAGCAGCAGGGACTCACCGGCGTGCGGCGGCACCGTGACGCCGTCCGCCACCGTGGTCTTCAGGGCGCCGTCCTTGCCGTACAGCTCGATGTCGACGACGGCCGCCGAGTCGTCGGGGTTGGTCAGGTGCAGGTAGTCGGTGCGGTCGGTCACCGTGGCCGCGCCGGGGAACCAGAACTCGGTGTCCGGGGCGGTGCAGTTGACGCCCTGCAGTCCCCGGCCCGTTCCGGCGGCGACCTCCGTGGTCTGCTGCACGGTCCAGCCGGGGGCGTGGCTCCCCTCCGCGGTCCCGATCAGCGCGGGCGTGTCCGCGCCGGAGGTCTTGCCGGTGGCCGGCGTACCGGGCTCCTCGGGCTGCACGACGGGTTTGCCGGTCTTCTCCCCCTCCTCGGCGTCCCCGGCGCCCCCGGTGTCCCCGGACGCGTCGCCCGGCTCCGCCGTCGTGAGCGTGGCCGCGCCCTTCTCGGCGGCGCCCTTGGTGACGGGCGTGAAGGAGGTGTACGAGGTCTCGGCGAGGTCGGAGGTGCTGGGCGCCGGGCACGACAGACTGGTGCGTTCCACGGGCAGCCGGGCCGCCGGCCGGGCGGTGTCCGCACCGGTGGCGTCCGGAGTGGTCACCGCGGCGAATCCGGTGACGGCGGCGAGGGCGGTCGCGCCGGCGATCAGGGACAGGGTGGTGCGCTTCACTGCTGGCTCCCGTCGGGACGCTCACTGCCCGTACCGCGGGGGTCGTGGGGCGGGGAGGGGTCGTACGGCGTGTCGTATCCGCTCCGGCCGTACGCCTGGTCGTAGCCGGGGTCGTACGGTCCGGCCTGGGAGGGGCCGGAGGGGTCGCCGTAGGCATACGGGTCGTACTGGCCCGTGTCGTACCGGCCGCCCGGGCCGCCCTGGTGGGCGTCCGCCTGGTACGGGTCCGCCTGGTACGGCTGTTGCTGTGCGTACGCGCCCGGGTCGTACTGCTGGGTGTCCTGGTACTGCTCGCCGCCGTACGTCCCGTAGGAGCCGTGATCGGCGGCGGTGTACCCCGTCGAGTCCCAGGCGCCGTACGCAGGTTGCTGCGGGACGGACACGGGTGTCTCGGCGGGCGGGGCGGCCTCCTCGAAGGCGTCCGGGGTCCCGGTCGCCGCCTCGGCGCCCGCTCCGGCCTCGGCCTCGGCCTCCGCCCCGGCCTGGGCCCGCAGGCGCCGGGCGCGGCGGCCTTCGCCCTCGACGGCCTCGGCGGGAACGAGCTGCTCGTCGGGCAGGTCGTCGTCGACGTCGCGGCGCCTGCCGGGCAGGGCGAGGACGACCAGGACCACGGCGAGCAGGCCCTGGGCCCAGAGCCAGACGGTGTGGGTGAAGGGGGCGTCGTAGGTGACGTCCAGCCTTCCGCCGGAGGCCGGCAGTTCGAAGCCCTGCGCCCAGCCGTCGACGGTGGTGCGGGTGAGGGGCTTGCCGTCCAGGGTGGCCGTCCAGCCCTCGGCGGCGGTGTCGGCCAGGCGCAGCACGCGGCCGTCGGCGCCGGACGGGATGTCGGTGTGGATCTCGACGGGGCCGGCCGCCACGGGCCGCGGCTCGCCGGCCCCCGCACCGTCGCCGGAGACGATGGTCGCGCGCGCGACCTCCTGGTCCACCCGCCACAGGCCGCTGCCGTCCTGCTGGCTCAGCCGGTTCAGGCCGGGCGTGGTGTCCAGGACGCGGGTGACCTCGCGGGGCGCGCCCTTGTGCACGAGGACGTAGCGCACGGCGAAGCCGCCGAGTTGTTCCGCCTGGTCGGCGCCGGAACCGGCGACGAGGTTGGCGACGATCTTGTCGAGCCGGTCGTTCCCGCCGTCCCCGGCGGCCAGTTCGCCGTCGCCGAGGCGGGCTCCGGAGCCGCGGACCAGCATGTAGCCGACGTGGGCGGCGGAGTCGCTGTCGAGGACGAGGGTGCGGGCCTGGTCGCGGGTGCGGCTCTCCTCGGCGACGAACGCGGGCACCTGGACGGGGTCTCGTCGCTCCAGGGGCCCGTCGGCGCCGCCGATCATCCAGCCGGTGGCGGCGATCAGCGGGCCGACAGCCGAGGCGAGGGCGATCAGGGCGGCGACCGGCTGGCGCCAGCCGAAGCTCTGCTCGGCCACGCGGGAGCGGGCCCCGTCGGCGCCGAGGGTCGCGGCGGACAGGAGGGCGATGCCGTAGACGAGTGTGGCGGGTCCGGCCCAGACGGAGCGGTTGGAGAGCACCGCGAAGACCAGGGCGACCAGGGCGACGGCCCAGGCCGTGCGGATGCCCGACTGCCGCTCCGAGCGCAGCAGGGCGGCCAGTGCGGCGAGCACGATGCCGGTGAGGATCAGTCCGCCCACCGTGCCGGGGCCGCCGGGGCTCGCGCCGAGCAGGTCGAGGGCGGAGGCGGCCGAGGCGCCGTACTCGAGGCCGGCCTGGTCGAAGAAGCCGAACGGGAGCAGCGACAGCGACCAGGGGGCGAGGAGCAGCAGCGGGGTGCCGAGCTGGGCGACGAAACGCAGGCCGTACGCCGTGACGTCGCTCCCGCGCAGGATCACGACCCCGGCGCCGAGGAGCAGCGCGACGGGCCAGACGACGGGCGTGAAGGCGGTGGTGACCGTCAGCAGCAGCGCGTACGCCCAGGTGGCGCGCCAGCTGCCGCGGGTGCCGGCCGGGTTGCTGAGGCCGGCCGCCGCGACGCCCGCGCGCGCGATGAGCGGGAGGAGTACGGCGAGGACGGCGGTGCCGATGCGGCCGCCGGCGAGGGCGCCGGTGGCGGCGGGCAGGAAGGCGTAGGCGACGGCGGCCCACGCGCGCAGCAGCCGCGAGGTGACGAGCCGCCGGGAGGCGAAGTACGCGGTGACGCCGGCCAGGGGGACGGAGCAGACCAGCAGCAGGGTGACGGCGAGTGAGCCGGAGCCCAGCAGCAGGGAGGCGAGTGCGGCGAGGATCGCGAGGTAGGGGGGTGCGGAGGCGGTGCCGCCCGTGCCGACCGTGTGCCAGGCGTCCGTGTACCGCGACCACAGCTCGCCGGCGCCGTCCGGGGCGGGCAGCAGGGCGCCGCCGGCCAGTGCGCCGCCGCCGAACAGGGCGCGGCAGGCGGCCAGGGAGACGAGCAGCAGCACCAGGAGAAGCACCGGGCCCGGCTTGCGGGCGATGCGTTTGAGGCGGGCGAACTGCTCGATCTCCAGGAAGTCCGCGTCGTCGCCGCCGGGTCCGGACTCGATGCCGCCGCCGTGCCGTCCGGCGCCGGTGGCGGTCTCGGCGTCGGAGCTGCCGGCGAGGTTGCCCGCGACCTGCTCGACGGTGACGCGGATGGTCGCGCCGGGCGGCGGGAACAGGGGGCGCAGCTCGTCCTTGGAGATCTGCGGGCTGCCTCGTTCCCGGCGTCCGGCGATGATGCGCTCGGGGCGCAGCAGGACGCCCAGCAGGCCCCGGATCTCGTCGAGGGCCTGTCCGGGGACCTTGCCGACGAGGTGGGCGAGGGTGCGCAGCAGGGTGCCGACGACGATGCGCAGCAGCACCCAGGGCAGGGCGGCCGTGCGGACGTTGACGAGGAGGGTGTGGACGGCGCCCGCCTTGTCCACCTTGTGCGGGGAGGCGGTGGTGCGGCCCGCGCAGTCGACGGTGCGGCGTTCGCGGGAGGCGGCCTCGGCGTGGCGTACGACGGCCTCGGGAGCGACGAGGACGCGGAGGCCGGCGGCGTGCGCGCGCCAGCACAGGTCGACGTCGTCGCGCATCAGGGGGAGCCGGCGGTCGAACCCGCCGAGCCGTTCGAAGACGTCGCGCCGGATCAGCATGCCGGCGGTGGACACCGACAGGACGGGCCGGACGTGGTCGTGCTGGCCCTGGTCCTGTTCGCGGCGGTCCAGGCCGGTCCAGCGGCGGCCGGAGTTGGCGATGGAGACGCCGACCTCCAGCAGTTGCCTGCGGTCGTACCAGCCGCGGAGCTTGGGACCGACCACGGCGAGGTCGTCGCGGCCGAGTTCGTACTCGTTGTCCACGACGCGCAGCAGCTGGGCCAGGGCGTCGGGTTCGGGGGCGCAGTCGTCGTGCAGCAGCCACAGCCACTGCACCGGCTCTCCGTGGGGCAGCTCCGGCAGGTCGTAGGCGTCGTCGCGCCAGGTGCGCGTGACGGGGTCCCAGCCGCTGGGCCGCTTCAGGTACGCCAGGTCGTCGGCGGTGAGGACGGGGGCGGTGCGGGCGGCCTCCTCGACGGCCTGGCCGAAGCCGGTGCGCCGGGCGAGGTGGAGCACGCGGTCGTCGCCGAGGGCGTCGGCGACCAGCCGGGCGGAGTCGTCGGCGCTGCCGGTGTCGGCGGCCACGGCGTACTGGACGGGGCGCTCCTGGCCGAGCAGCCCGGCGAGTGCGTCGGGCAGCCAGCGGGCTCCGTCGTGGGCGACGAGGACCGCGGTCACGACGTGGCGCGGGAACTCAGGTGCGGCAGCGAGGTCTTGCTGGGCTGCCGTGTGGCTGTGCACGGACATCGAGGTACGGGCCCCGGTTCGGTGGACTGCGGTGGACACCCGTGCCCGTTGGGGGTGGCGGGGCGTCTCGGACGAGCGCCCACACTATCGGCTGGGCAGGACCACGGCCCGCCGCCTGTGGACAACCCACCCGCGACGGGCCGTTCCCGCCGATCCTGCCGATCCCGCCGGTATGTACGCGTGCGGGTGCGGGTGCGGGTGCACGCGGGTGTGCGCCGCTCCGTCCGTCGGGCGGCGGCTCAGACGGCGGCCTTCTTCAGCCGGCGGCGTTCCCGCTCGGACAGGCCGCCCCAGATGCCGAAGCGCTCGTCGTTCGCGAGGGCGTACTCGAGGCACTCGGAGCGGACCTCGCAGGCGAGGCAGACCTTCTTGGCCTCCCGGGTGGACCCGCCCTTCTCGGGGAAGAAGGACTCGGGGTCGGTCTGGGCGCACAGTGCGCGCTCCTGCCAGCCGAGTTCCTCGTCCGCGTCGTCGACCAGCAGTTGCTGCACCAGCTCGGTCATGTGCGCCCCTCGTCCGTCTTTCGCGTCCCCGTGATCCAGCCGTTATCGATTCCGGCTGAACGACACGAGTGAAATTACAAGTGTGCTGCTCCGGGCGAGTCAAGCCGAGATCTGCTATTGGGCCCCTTATTCACTCTGCGGAACCAAGGCCATGCGGAAAGTGTTCAAATCGCCTTAAACCTTGACATACCGATGAGGCCCACAGGGGCACCGATCCCGCGCAGAGCCTGCACAGGGAAGGACGTCCCGGCGTTCGATCCCGTTCCGATACACACGCCGAAGCGAACCGGATCACATTCGGATCACGGGATCGCAACGGGGGTTGTGCGCCCGGCTTGTGCGCCATGTGTCCCGGAACCCCCCTGAGCAAACCTTTCACCTGTGAGATGAACCGGATGAGGTGAAGCATGTCCCACATAACGGGCATCGAGTTGACAGTGCCGGTGTGAACCGCTGTCCTTGTGGGCATGCTCGCGAACTTGGCGCTCACCTCGACCCGCACCGCCGGGTCCCACGGTGCTGCCCGCGCTCGCTGTAGCCGTTGTCGCCGTTCCGGCTGTTGAGCCCACCGCGCTCCGGCCGTCTCCGGGTCCACGCGACCCGGCCGTCCACCCCTCGCCCCACCAGGGCCGTGCTTCGCCGTCTCCGCTTCTCCCCCGCACTCTCCTGCCGAGGAACCACCGACCCATGAACAGCGACAGCGACCTCCAGATCGCCGGCGACATCCTCGAAGTCCCGCACCTCCTCCAGGCACCGCGCGAGCACCCTGCCACCGTCGCCGAGTTCGCCGGCCTGGCCCGCTCCCTCGCCGCCGACCGCTCCCAGTGGGCGCACCTCGTGCGGTACGACGCGACGGCACGCTGGTACCACCGGCTGCGCACCGGCCCCGGCTACGAGGTCTGGCTGCTGTCCTGGGTGCCGGGCCAGGGCAGCGGACGACACGACCACGGCCGGTCCTCCGGCGTCCTGACCGTCCTGGACGGCACGCTCACCGAGCGCACTCGGCGCGGCACGCGCGCGTTGGAGAAGGGGGCGCAGCGGGTCTTCGCGCCGGGCTACGTGCACGAGGTGGCCAACGACGCGCTGGAGCCGGCGGTCAGCCTGCACGTCTACCACCCGGGGCTCACGTCGATGCCGATGCACTCCGCGCGGTGCTCGGACGCCGGTGCCGTGACGACTGCCTGACGCACTGTCGCACCCGCCTGCGAGACTGGGGCCATGCGCATTGTGGTTCTGGCAGGCGGCATCGGCGGTGCCCGGTTCCTGCGTGGTCTGAAGCAGGCCGCGCCGGACGCGGACATCACGGTCATCGGCAACACCGGGGACGACATCCACCTTTTCGGGCTGAAGGTCTGCCCGGACCTCGACACGGTGATGTACACGCTCGGTGGCGGCATCAACGAGGAGCAGGGCTGGGGGCGGGCCGACGAGACCTTCCACCTGAAGGAGGAACTCGCGGCGTACGGCGTCGGCCCCGAGTGGTTCGGCCTCGGCGACCGCGACTTCGCCACGCACATCGTGCGGACGCAGATGATCACCGCCGGGTACCCGCTCAGCGCGGTGACGCAGGCGCTGTGCGACCGCTGGAAGCCCGGCGTGCGTCTCATCCCGATGAGCGACGACCGGGTGGAGACCCACGTCGCCGTCGAGCTGGACGGGGAGCGCAAGGCGGTCCACTTCCAGGAGTACTGGGTGCGGCTGCGGGCCTCGGTGCCCGCCGAGGCGGTCGTCCCGGTCGGCGCCGACCGGGCGAAGCCCGCGCCCGGCGTCCTGGAGGCCATCGCGGAGGCGGACGTCATCCTCTTCCCGCCGTCCAACCCGGTCGTCTCGGTCGGCACGATCCTCGCCGTGCCCGGCATCCGGGAGGCGATCGCCGACGCCGGGGTGCCGGTGGTCGGCCTGTCCCCGATCGTCGGGGACGCGCCCGTGCGCGGGATGGCCGACAAGGTGCTCGCGGCGGTCGGCGTGGAGTCCACGGCCGCCGCCGTCGCCGAGCACTACGGCTCGGGCCTGCTCGACGGCTGGCTGGTCGACACGGTCGACGCGGAGTCCGTCACACGCGTGAAGGCGGCCGGCATCCTCTGCCGCGCCGTCCCGCTCATGATGACCGACCTCGACGCGACGGCGCGGATGGCCCGGGAGGCGCTGACGCTGGCGGAGGAGGTGCGGGAGGCGTGAGCGGGGGCGTGCGGGACGGGGCGGCCGGCCACCGGAAGGGCTACCGGGTGTGGGCCGTCCCCGGGCTGCCTGAGGTCCGGCCGGGCGACGACCTGGCCCAGCTGATCGCGGCGGCCGAGCCCGGGCTGGCCGACGGGGACGTGTTGCTCGTCACCTCGAAGATCGTCTCCAAGGCCGAGGGCCGGATCGTCCGAGCCGCCGACCGGGAGGCCGCGATCGACGCGGAGACCGTACGGGTGGTGGCCCGGCGCGGCGCGCTGCGCATCGTCGAGAACCGGCAGGGCCTCGTCATGGCGGCGGCCGGGGTCGACGCCTCCAACACACCCTCCGGGACGGTGCTGCTGCTTCCCGAGGACCCGGACGCCTCCGCGCGCGGCGTCCGCGACGGTCTGCGCGAAGAGCTGGGCGTGGACGTCGGCGTCGTCGTCACCGACACCTTCGGGCGGCCCTGGCGGGCCGGGCTCACGGACGTCGCGATCGGCGCCGCCGGGGTGCGGGTCCTCGACGACCTGCGCGGGGGCACGGACGCGCACGGCAATCCGCTCGGCGTCACGGTCGTCGCCACGGCCGACGAGCTCGCCGCCGCGGGCGACCTGGTCAAGGGCAAGGCGGCGGGCTTGCCCGTCGCCGTCGTGCGCGGGCTGCCGCAGGTGGTGACCGAGGAGGACGGCGAGGGCGCGCGGGCCATGGTGCGCGGCGCGCGCGACGACATGTTCCGGCTGGGTACGTCGGAGGCGGTACGGCAGGCGGTCACCCAGCGCCGTACGGTGCGGGCCTTCACGGATGAGCCGGTCGACCCCGCTGCCGTACGCCGGGCGGTGGCCGCGGCCGTGACCGCACCGGCTCCGCACCACACGACGCCGTGGCGGTTCGTGCTGCTGGAGTCGCCGCGGTCCCGTGTCCGTCTGCTGGACGCGATGCGGGACGCCTGGGTCGCGGACCTGCGGCGGGACGGCAAGAGCGAGGAGTCGATCGCCAAGCGGGTCCGGCGCGGGGACGTGCTGCGCAACGCGCCGTACCTGGTCGTGCCGTGCCTGGTGATGGACGGCTCGCACACCTACGGGGACGCGCGGCGCGACGGGGCCGAGCGGGAGATGTTCGTGGTCGCCACCGGAGCGGGCGTGCAGAACCTGCTCGTCGCGCTCGCCGGGGAGCGGCTGGGGTCCGCGTGGGTGTCCTCGACGATGTTCTGCCGGGACGTCGTGCGTGAGGTGCTGGGGCTGCCGGAGGACTGGGACCCGATGGGTGCGGTGGCGGTCGGTCATCCGGCTCAGGAGCCGAAGGCGCGGCCGGAGCGGGACGCGGGGTCGTTCATCGAGGTGCGGTGAGCGGTCCGGGCGAGCCTCTACCCTCGTAGGGACTGTTCCCTCCCCCGTCTCGAGGACCTCACCCGTGGCAGGACGTTTCGCTCCCCGGCCCACGCGCGCCACCGTGCGCGGCGGGGAGTCCGTCGTGCCCGCGAACGGCGTGCCCCGGCAGGCCCACGCGCCGGGCAGGGTGCGGGTGTGGGTGCCGGACGGGCCGCTGGAGCTGGGGCTGGTGCTCGGTCCGCTGCGACGCGGGCCGGGCGATCCCACGTTCCGGACGATGCCGGACGGATCGGTGTGGCGGGCCAGCCGCACGCCCGCCGGGCCGGGCACGCTGCGGGTCACGGCGCGCGGCGGCGAGGTGCGCGGCGAGGCCTGGGGGCCGGGCGCGCAGTGGCTGCTGGAGCAGCTGCCGCGGATGCTGGGCGCCGACGACGACCCGTCCGCCTTCGTGCCCCGGCACCGGCTGCTGGCGTTCACCGCGCACCGGCGGCCGGGGCTGCGGCTGACGCGGACCGGGCTGGTGCTGGAGTCGCTGATCCCGTCGATCCTGGAGCAGAAGGTCACGACGCTGGAGGCGTACCAGGCGTGGCGGTTGCTCGTCCGGAAGTACGGGGAACCGGCGCCGGGGCCCGCGCCCGGGCGGATGTGTGTCATGCCGGCGGCGCGGACGTGGGCGTTGATCCCGTCCTGGGAGTGGCACCTGGCCGGGGTGGACGACAAGCGGGCGTCGACGGTCCTGCGGGCGGTGCGGGTCGCCACGCGGCTGGAGGAGGCGGCGGGGATGGAGCCGGCGGCGGCGCGGGAACGGCTGGAGGTCGTGTCCGGGATCGGTCCGTGGACGTCCGCGGAGACCGTGCAGCGCAGTCATGGGGCGCCGGACGCGGTGACGGTCGGGGATCTGCACCTGCCGGGGATCGTGGGGTTCGCGCTGGCCGGGGACCGGGATGCGGACGATTCCGCGATGCTGCGGCTGCTGGAGCCGTATGCCGGGCAGCGGCATCGGGCGGCTCGGCTGGTGCTGCTGAGCGGGCGGGTGCCGGGGAGGCGGGCGCCGCGGATGGCTCCGCGGGGGATCGAGCGGCTCTGAGGGGGCGTGTTGGCCGGACGCCGGGCGGGCCGCGGTGGGGGGCCGGTCGGGCGTGGGGCGGTCGGTGTGGGTGGTTGTCCGGCGTGGGCGTGCGCCGAGGGTGGTGCGGGCTGTCCGGCGCTGCGGGGTGCCCCAGCGACGGTGCGGGGGCGTGAGGCTGTCCGGCGCTGCGGGGTGCCCCAGCGCTCACCCGTGCCGCCGTCGTGCGGTGTTCCGCCCTCAGCGGCCCTGGTACTTCGCCGCCGTCGAGCGGCTCGTGCCGAGCTGGGCGTAGAGCTTCTTGCCCGGGCAGCTCGTGGCGAAGCCGTCGCGGTGACCGGAGATGACGTTCAGTCGTACGTTCTTGCCTTTTCGGTGGAGATTGCCGCCGCCCGACTTCAGGTACGTCTTCCCGCGCGGGTTCATACCGTAGAGACCGAGCTTCCACGCGGTGAGCCGGGCAATCGCCTTCACGGCGGCCGACGACGGCTTGCTGGAGCCGTACGTGCCGAGGACGGCGATGCCCATGCTGTGGGAGTTGAACCCCATGGTGTGGGCGCCCAGGACCGCCCTGGACACGCCCCCGGCCCGGCCCTCGTAGATCTTTCCGCACTTGTCGACGAGGAAGTTGTAGCCGAGGTCGCGCCAGCCCATGCTGTTGACGTGGTAGCGGTAGATGCTGCGGATGACCGACGGCGCCTGCGAGCAGCGGTAGTTGTTGCCGGTGGCCGAGTGGTGCACGAAGGCCGCCTTGACCTTCTGCGTGTACACGAACTTCTTCTCCCGCAGCTTCTCGTCGGCACCCCAGCCGCGGCGCGTGGTGATGCCCGGGCGGGGGCCGATGTACGGCTTCGCCCCCTGCGGTGCCGTCAGCACGCCGGTGCTGCCCGCGGCGAGGAGTTCGGCCTCGGTCCGGGCGCGGCTCAGGGCCGGGATCTCGGTGGCGCCGAGCGGGGCGAGCCCGGCGTTGACGGTGGAGGCGGCGAGGGCCTCGGCGGACTCGGCGGCCGGGGCGGCGGTACGGGCGTCTCCTTCCGGTCCCGGGGCCGCGGCGGGCGGTGAGCCGGCGCCGGGGTCGATGAGTTCGAGCCGCATGCCGGTGGGGAGCGGGGAGGCGGCGGCCGGGGCTGCCCCGGCCGCCCTGACGTTCCCGGCGGGTCCGGCGGGCGTCGCGGCCCCGGCGGGCCCGGTGCGTGACGCCGCTTCGGCCCCTGCGGACCCGGTGGGCGGCTCGGCCTCCGCGGGCCCGGTGGGCGTCGTGGCCTCCGGGGTGCTCTCCGCCCGTACCCGCACCTCGACGCCGTCGGACTCGCCCACCCACAGCGGGGCGGTGGCGCCGCGGACGCGGCCCGAGGTGCTCTCGGAGGTGCCGGGGTCGGCGGCGTGCTGGGCGTTGTGGGTCTCCAGTTCCTGCCAGCCGGACCACGCACCGGTCGCGGTGGCGCGGGTGCGGACCTGGACGTGGCCGTGCAGTGCGGTGGCCGGGTCGTCCCAGACGACGCCGACCAGCGAGAAGTGCCGTACGTCCCGACGGGGAACGCCCTGCTCGGCGGCGCCGGGGGCGCGGTCGCGGGCGAGAGGGGTGAGGGGCAGCGACTGGGTGCTGCCGGGGACGGACGCCTCGGCCCGCGCCGTCGTGCCGTTCGTGGGACGGGCCGCGGAGGTGGCCGCCGCCACGGGCGGGGCGAGCGGGAGGGCCAGGGCCGCCGCGCACGTGACACCGATCGAGGAAGCAAGGAATCCACGCATGCCCCTGATCGTGGACATCTCCGAGCAAATCTGTCCATCCGTAACCTGACGGGCCGTAGGGTCGTTTCCTCCGATCCGGTGGCCGTGCGGTACGCCGTACGCCCGGTGCGCAGCCGCCCGCCCGCGTACGCTTGCGCGGGTGAACTCGACCGACCGCACCCCTGCCGACCTGCTGAGTTCCGCGCTCGCCGCGGACCCCGGGCGCCCCCTGGTGACCTTCTACGACGACGCCACCGGCGAACGCGTGGAACTGTCCGTGGCCACCTTCGCCAATTGGGTGGCCAAGACCGCCAACCTGCTCCAGGACGAACTGTCCGCCGAACCCGGCGACCGGGTCGCGCTGCTGCTGCCCGCGCACTGGCAGACGGCGGTGTGGCTGCTGGCGTGCGCGTCGGTGGGTGTCGTCGCCGACGTGGCGGGTGACCCGGCGGCGGCCGACGTGGTCGTGAGCGGGCCGGAGCCGGAGTCGCTGGAGGCGGCACGGGCGTGCCCGGGTGCCCGGGTGGCGCTGGCGCTGCGACCGCTCGGCGGGCGGTTCGTGCCGCGTGCGCCGGAGGGCTTCGCCGACTACGCCGTGGAGGTGCCGGGGCAGGGCGACCGGTTCGTGCCGTACGTGCCGGTGGATCCGGAGTCGCCCGCGCTGATCGTGGCCGGGCGGGAGTTCAGCGCGGCCGAGGTCGTGGAGCGGGCCCGGACGGAGGCGTCGGGGCTGGGGCTCACGGGGCCGGGGGCGCGCATCCTGTCGGGGCTGCCGTACGACACGTGGGAGGGGCTGAGCGCCGGCTTGTACGGGCCGTTGGCCAGCGGCGGGTCGGTGGTGCTGTGCCGGCATCTGGAGCAGGCGGGCGCGGGGGTCCTGGACCAGCGGATCGAAACGGAGAGGGTCTCGGCCACGGCCCGTTGACCGCCCTCCTCCCCGGACCTCGGCCCGGCCCGGACCGGCGAGGCGCCGGGCGTGCCTGTCGGACGTGCCTGTCCGACGTGCCTGTCCGACGTGCCTGGACGGGCCCGCCCCCCGTTCGGCCCAGCCCCGTGCCCCCTCCGGCCTCCGCCCGGGCCATGGTCGTAGGAGCGCACGGGTGCGGGGACGGAGGGAGACGTGAGCGACGACGACGCGGGCACGTCCTTCGGTGGGCTCACGCCCGGGGCGGGGGCGTCCGCGACCGGGGACGGGCTGAGGCGTCGCCGGAGACGGCGGCTGGGGCGTGCGGGCATCGCGGCCGCCGTACTGGTCGTCGGTGCCGCCGGGGCCGGATGGGCGGTGTACGCCAAGCTGGACGGCAACATCACGGCGGACGAGGCGGCGGCGGCCGAACTCGCCCGGTACGAGAAGGAGCGGCCCACCGCGCTGGTCCGCGGCGCCCGGAACGTGCTGGTGATCGGGTCGGACTCGCGGTCCGGCGACGGCAACGGGCGCTACGGGCGGGACGACGGAACCGAGCGGTCGGACACCACCATCCTGCTGCACCTGGCCGCGGGCCGGGACAGCGCCACCGCCGTCTCCCTCCCCCGCGACCTGATGGTGGACGTGCCCGGCTGCCGCCGCCCCGACGGTTCGCGCACGGCGCCCGCGTTCGAGCAGTTCAACCACGCCTTCGAGGCGGGCGGTTCGGCGTGCACGGTACGGACCGTGGAGAAGCTGACCGGCATCCGCGTCGACCACCACGTGGTCGTCGACTTCCAGGGCTTCAAGGAGATGATCGACGCGCTCGACGGCGTCGAGGTGTGCCTGCGGAAGCCGGTCGACGACGAGGACGCCGGCCTGAGGCTGCCCGCGGGCCGGGTGACACTCGACGGGGAGCAGGCGCTCGGCTACGTCCGCGCCCGCAAGTCGCTCGGCGACGGCAGCGACACCGACCGGATGGACCGGCAGCAGCGCTTCCTCGGAGCGCTCGTCAACAAGGTGCAGAGCAACGACGTACTGCTGAACCCCGTGAAGCTGTATCCCGTCCTGGACGCGGCCACGTCGTCCCTGACGACGGACCCGGAGCTGGCGAGCCTGCGGAGCCTGTACGACCTCGCGCGCGGGCTGCGCGACATCCCCACCGCACGCGTGCAGTTCCTGACCGTCCCGCGGGAGTCGTACGCGGGCGACCCCAATCGCGACCAACTGGCGCGGCCCGGCGCCGAGAAGCTGTTCACCCGCCTGCGGACGGACGAACCCGTGACGGTCGAGGCGGCGGCCGAGGCGGAGAACGGCGCGGACACACCGGCCGGCTCCGCGGCACCCCGGGCACCCGGCGCCGACGATTCTCCGGCGCCGACGTTCAGCGGGAACACCGCCGCCCAGGACGTCTGCGGGTAAAGCGCGCGCCAAGACGACGCAAGGCGGACGCAAGGACGGCTCGGCACCGGCAGGACTTCCACGCGGACCGTCGGACAATTGTCCGAGAAATGGGCTGGATTGCCCACTTGTAAGGTTCGTGGAATGTGTCACTGCCGTCGCCCCGTACCGAACAGGACGGTTAATGTGAGCGCTCCGGTGTACCCGGCCACGGGGTTCTGCCCACGGCCGCGCACCGAGTGAGCGAGACCGGGCGCCTTGAGGGGAAGGTGCCACGGGCCACGACGGAGGATTCGGACAACCGTGGACGCGCAAGGCCGTGGGCGGGCGGAAGACACCGACCCCGCAGACCAGTGGGTACTCAATCCGGACACCGGTGAATACGAGCTGCGACTGACCCCTTCCGCACCGCAGTCGAGGGTTCCCGGCCCTCGCGGTGCCGCAGCCGGCCCCACCCGCGGTGCACGCCGGTCCGGCGCCCCCGCCAAGTCCGGAACCCGCGGCCGCGGCGCTCAGGCGTCGGCCTCCGCGCCCTCGGCCGCGCCGGGGCGTGGGGTTCCCGCTCCGCGCAGGCGGCGTGCGGCCCCCGAGGAACCGCCGCCCGGACGGCGGGGGCGCCGGCAGCCGGCGAAGAAGAAGCCGAAGGGCAAGAAGCTCCTGCTGTGGACCGGCGGCACCATGGCGTTCGTCGTCCTCGCCGCCGGCGCCGCCGGTTACCTCTACCTGGACCACCTCAACGACAACATCAAGTCCGTCGCCGACGACGGCGCGAGCACCGGTGGCTTCCAGAAGGACAAGGCGATCAACATCCTGCTGATCGGCACCGACAAGCGCACCGGGGCCGGCAACGAGGGCTACGGGGACACGGGCAGCGCCGGTCACGCCGACACCACGATCCTGCTGCACGTCTCCAAGGACCGCTCCAACGCCACCGCGCTCAGCATCCCCCGCGACCTGATCGTCGACATCCCCGACTGCCCGACCACGCAGGAGGACGGGTCCACGAAGGTCATCCCCGGCTCCACCGGCGTCCGTTTCAACACGAGCCTCGGGCAGAGCGACCGCACGCCCAGTTGCACCATGCGGACCGTCACCGAACTGACCGGGGTCACGCCCGACAACTTCATGGTGGCCGACTTCAACGCGGTCAAGACGCTCACCACCGCCGTCGACGGCGTCGAAGTGTGCCTGGCGAAGGACATCGACGACCCGGACTCGCACCTCAAACTGCCCGCGGGCGAGCACACGATCGAGGGCGAGCAGGCGCTGGCCTTCGTACGCACCCGGCACTCCGTGGGCCTCGGCGGCGACCTGAGCCGCATCGAGATCCAGCAGCAGTTCCTCAGCGCCCTGATGCGCAAGCTCAAATCCAACGACACCCTCACCAGCCCGTCGAAGATGGTGAAGCTGGCCGAGGCGGCGACCGAGGCGCTGACCGTCGACTCCCAGCTGGACAGCATCGGCAAGCTGAAGGACCTCGGACTGGAGCTGGGCAAGCTCAACACCAAGAACCTGACCTTCACCACGGTGCCGGTGCGCGACAACCCCGCCGAGGAGGTCAAGGCGACCGTCGTCCTCCAGGAGGATTCCGCCCAGCAGGTCTTCGACATGATCAAGGGCGACGTCTCCTTCACCGAGGTCAAGGAGAAGGAGAAGGAGGAGGACAAGAAGGAGGCCGCCGCCGACGCCGCCCGGCTCGAGGGCGAGAAGTCCGACCCCTCCGAGATCCGCGTCCGCGTCCTCAACGGCGGCGCCTCCGGCGGCAGTGCCCAGCGGGAGCTGACCTACCTCCAGACCGAGGCCGGCGTCACCAAGTCCGAGAACGGGGGCAACGCCGACGCGGACCTCGCGAAGACCACCCTCGAGTACGCCCCCGACCAGGCCGACCAGGCCCGCGCCCTCGCCGAGATCCTCGGCCTGTCCGGCGCCGCCATGAAACCCGGCGAGAGCGTCACCAACGCCCAGGGCCTGCCCACCATGACCCTCACCCTCGGCAAGGACTTCAAGGGCGCCGGAGTGAAGCTCGACGCCGCTTCCGGCGAGGCTCCCGAGGGCGTGCAGAAGTCCACGGCGGACAAGGTCGAGTGCGCGAAGTGACCTGACGGGCCCGTCGTACGTCTGACAGGACGACAGTCCATCGGTACGACGGGGACGGGAGCGGCCCTTTTGGACGGAGCAATCCGTCGGCCCCGCCGTACAGCCAACGCGCAGGCCCGCACGTCCAACCGGGTGAACGGGCAGCGCGCGAAGGCGGCGTCGCGGGGCAAGGGTGGGAGAGGGACATGACGCAGAGCAGGGCGCGCGGGGACGGACCACGACCGGACACCGCCCGACGCGCCCGGGGCACGCGCGGCACCGCCCCGGGCGGCACCGCCCCGGGCGGGGACGCCCCGGGTGCGAGCGGGCACGGGCGGCGGAGGGGAGGGCGGCGGGCCGGGCGCCGCCATCGCGCGCTGCGGTGGTCCGCGTCGACCCTCGCGGTACTGATACTCGGCACGGCCGGCGCCGGATACCTCTACTACGAGCACCTGAACGGCAACATCAACAAGGGCGAGCGCAGCAGCGGCGACTCCAAGGCCCACAGGACCGAGCCGAACGCGGCCGGCCAGAGGCCCCTGAACATCCTGCTCATCGGCTCCGACAGCCGCGCCTCCGACGCGAACGTGTCACTGGGCGGCGGCAGGAACCACCGCGACAACCCACCACTGGGCGACGTCCAGATGCTCGTCCACCTCTCGGCCGACCGCAAGAGCGCCGCGGTGGTGAGCATCCCCCGCGACACCAGGGTCGACATCCCCGAGTGCACCGACCCGGACAGCGGCGAGAAGTACCCCGCCACCAACACGATCATCAACGAGTCGCTGGGCCGGGGCGGCGCCGGTTGCACCCTGGCCACCTGGGAGAACCTCACCGGCGTCTACATCGACCACTGGATGACGATCGACTTCGCGGGCGTGGTGTCGATGGCCGACGCCGTCGGAGGCGTCGAGGTCTGCGTGAACCAGAACGTGTGGGACCGCCCGCTGCCCGGAGTGCCCGGCGGCTCGGGCCTCAAGATGGAGGCCGGCCGGAAGAAGGTGCGGGGCGAGCAGGCGCTGCAGTGGCTGCGCACCCGGCACGCGTGGGGCAGCGACCTGCTGCGGGCCCGGGCCCAGCACATGTACATGAACTCGATGATCCGCACCCTGAAGGGGCGGAACGTCTTCACCGACACGGGCAGGCTGACGGGTCTGGCCGAGGCGGCCACGAAGTCGCTGACGGTCTCCGAGGAGATCGGCACGGTCAAGAAGCTCTACGACCTGGGCACGCAGCTCAGGACGGTGCCGACGGACCGCATCACCATGACGACGATGCCCACCGTCCAGGACGACCGCGACCGGAACCACCTGCTGCCGGCCGGCGACGACGCGGAGAAGGTGTGGGCGATGATCCGCGACGACGTGTCCTTCGACGACAAGGGCGCCAAGAGCGACGACAAGGGCGTCAGGAACGGCGGCGAGGACGCCGGCGCCGGGGAGGACGCCGGAAAGGACAGCGGCGGCGGGGAGCCGGCCGAGGACGCCGCCGCCCCCGACTCCGAGATCGGCGTCACCGTCCTGAACGCCACCCGCTCCCGCACCCTCGGCCCGGTCACCGGCCGTGCGGGCGCGGTCGCCCGGGCGCTGGTGGAGAAGGGCTTCGGGAAGGCGGCCAAGGACCCCTCGGCCTCCTCGGCCGAGGAACGAACCGCGGTCCGGTACCCGAGCGCCGGGACGGCGGGTGACGCCCTGCGCGTCGCGGAGGCGCTGGGCATACCGGCGAGCGCGGTGCGCGAGTCGGCGGACGTGTCCGGGATCACGCTCGCCGTGGGAGCGGACTGGCGCTCGGGCACGTCGTACCCGGAGCAGGACGAACCCGGGGCCGGGGACCTCCCGGACAACAGCGACGCGATCAACGGCTCGGACACCGGCACGTGCATGAACGTGTACGAGCCGTACCGATGGTAGGAGGTCAGGAAAATAGCAGGAATTGCCCTGTTGTAGGGGTGTCGAATGTGGCACCGGTGTCGTTCGACACCGAACCGGACGGATAGTGTGAGCGCTCCAGTGCCCCCGCCGCGAGGTCCGCCCTGGCGTCGCGCACATGTTGACCCACTATCGTGCGCCTTCCGGCAGAAGGTGCCGCGTGGCCCGACGGAGGATTGGGAGAGCGTGGACGCGCAAGGACGTGGGCGGGCAGACAACGTCGATCCCGCAGACCAGTGGGTCCTCAATCCGCGGACCGGTGAATACGAACTGCGACTGCCTCCTTCCGCACCGCAGTCGTCCGTCCCGGGTCCCCGCGCTTCCGCCCCCGGCGCCGACGGTGCCGGGAGCGGTGCCGGCGCGACGCGTCGCCGTACGGCCGCGCCCGGCCGCGAGGTCCCGCCCCAGCGGCGGCGCACGGCGCCCGAGGAACCGGCGCCGGGACGGCGCGGACGGCGGCCGGGGAAGAAGAAGGCGAAGGGCAGGAAGGTGCTGCTGTGGACCAGCGGCACCACGGCGTTCGTCGTCCTCGGGGCCGGTGTCGGCGGCTACCTCTACCTCAAGCACCTCGAGGGCAACGTCACGACGACGGACGTCGGCAGCGCCGGCAGCAGCAGCTTCAGCAAGGACGACGCCTTCAGCATCCTGGTCCTGGGCACCGACAAGCGCACCGGTGAGGGCAACGAGGGCTACGGGGACACGGGCAGCAACGGGCACGCCGACACCACGATCCTGCTCCACGTCTCCAAGGACCGCACGAACGCCACCGCGCTCAGCATCCCCCGCGACCTGAAGGTGGACATCCCGGACTGCCCGACGAAGCAGGCGGACGGCTCCACGCAGGTGGTCCCGGGACTGACCGACGTGCGCTTCAACCGGAGTCTGGGCGAGGACGGCCGGGACCCGGGCTGCACCATGCGTACGGTCGAGGAGAACACGGGCATCTCCGTGGACCACTTCATGATGGCCGACTTCAACGCCGTCAAGACGCTGACCAGTGCCGTCGGCGGCATCCCGGTCTGCGTGGAGCGGGCCGTCGACGACCCGGACTCCAAACTCCGGTTGCCGGCGGGCGAGTCCGTGATCGAGGGCGAGCAGGCGCTGGCGTTCGTCCGGACCCGGCACAGCTGGGGCAACCAGGGCGACCTGGACCGGATCAAGGTCCAGCAGCAGTTCATGGCCTCGTTGATGCGCAAGATGTCCTCCAGCGACACCCTCACCAGCCCGAGCAAGCTGCTGAAGCTCGCGGAGGCGGCCACCGAGGCGCTCACCGTCGACACCGGCATCGGCAAGGTGACCACGCTCAAGGACGTGGCCCTGGAGCTGAAGAAGGTACCGACGAAGAACATCACCTTCACCACGGTGCCCGTACGGGACAACCCGGCCGAGAGGGTCAAGGCCACGGTCGTCCTGGACGAGGCGAAGGCTCCGGCCGTCTTCGAGGCCATCGAGAACGACGTCTCCTTCACCGAGGTCAAGAAGAAGGAGAAGCAGGAGAAGGCCGCCGTCGACGCGCGGCTGGACGGCACCCGGTCCGAGGCGTCCGAGGTGCGGGTACGGGTCTTCAACGGCGGCGCCGAGAGCGGATCGGCACAGACGACCCTGAACTGGCTGCAGACCGAGGAGGGCGTCACCAAGTCCGAGAACGCGGGCAACGCGCCGGAGAGCCTGAGCAGGACCACGCTCGAGTACGCCCCCGACCAGGCCGACCAGGCACGCCGGCTCGCCGAGATCATGGGACTTGCCGGCTCCGCGCTGAAGCCGGGCGAGAGTGTGGCCAACGCCCAGGGACTGCCCACGATGACGCTGACCCTCGGCAAGGACTTCAAGGGCGCGGGGGTCGCGCTGACCGCTCCGGCGGAGGCGCCGGACGTCGAGAAGTCCACGGCGGACAAGGTGCAGTGCGCCGGCTGACACCGCGACGAGGACCGCTCGGGGCGGCTGTCGACCGCCGGACGACTCGGCCGGCCCGGCGGCTGTCCTCGCGTCAGGTCCCATGACCGGCCGGGGAGCCGCGCGACAACGGTGTCGACACACGCGGCGAGCACGACGACACCAGCCGCGGGTACCGGGGCTGGTGCGGGAAGGACGGTCCGGGAGGGCGTCCACCGCGGCCGGGGCCGCGGTGGACGCGCACCCGGCTGGGCGGCGCGGAACTTGGGTACGCCAGGCGACCTGGCGGGTCGGACGTGCGTCTCCGTGTACGGCGGACACCGCCGGCCGGGGCGCAGGGGTGGGGAGGCGGGAAGATGGGGCGAGGCAGCACATCGCACGAGGGAACACGGCCACGGGTTCCACGCTCGAGACGGCCCGGGAGGGCCGGGGACGGGAGCGGGCCCGCCGGGAGCGGGCCGGCCGAGGACGGGAGCGGTCCCCCGGCGCCGGACACCCGGGACGGGAGCGGTCCCCCGGCGCCGGACACCCGGGACGGCGGTGACGACAGCGGTGACGGAAGCGGCGGCGCGGAGCGGCGCCCGCGCTCCCGGGCGCGCTCCGTCCTGCGCTGGTCCGCGCTGGTCCTGTCGTTCGTCATACTGGGCGCCGCGTGTGCCGGATACCTCTACTACCGGCACCTCAACGGCAACATCAAGAAGGACGAGCTGAGCCTCGGTGAGCGCCGGGCCGCGAAGCCCACACCGAACGCCGCGGGGCAGACGCCCCTGAACATCCTCGTGATCGGCTCCGACAGCCGTAACACCGCGGAGAACCTCAGGCTCGGCGGGCACGAGGAGAGTGTGGGCGCCGAGCCCCTGGCCGACGTGCAGATGCTCGTGCACCTGTCGGCCGACCGGAGCGACATCTCGGTGGTCAGCATGCCGCGCGACACCATGGTGGAGTTCCCCAAGTGCGTCGATCCGGACGACGGGCAGGAGTACCCGGCGAGCACCGGACTGCGGATGACGAACCTGTCGCTGGGGCGCGGCGGACCCGGCTGCACCGTCGCCACCTGGGAGCACCTCACCGACATCCACATCGACCACTTCGTCCAGCTCGACTTCGCCGGGGTGGTCTCGATGGCGGACGCCATCGGCGGGGTCCCGGTCTGCGTGAAGGACAACGTCCACTCACGGACCTCCGGCGGCCAGGGTTCGGGGCTGAAGCTCGCCAAGGGCACCCACGAGGTCAAGGGCGAACAGGCGCTGCAGTGGCTGCGGACCCGCTACGGCTTCGAGGACGGCACCGACCTGGCGCGCACGCACGCGCAGCACATGTACATGAACTCCATGGTGCGCGAGCTGCGCGAGAACGCGACGCTGACCAGCCCCAACAAGCTGCGCCGGCTGGCCGAGACGGCGACCGGGGCGCTCACCGTGGACCCCGAGCTCGGCTCGGTCGCCGAACTGTACGGACTGATGCGCGAGTTGCAGAAGGTGCCGACCGGCCGGATCACCATGACCACCATGCCCACCGAGCCGTGGTCCCAGAACCGCAACCGGGTCGTGCCGAAGGAGGGGGACGCCGCCCGGCTCTTCGCCATGGTCCGCGGCGATCTGCCGCTGGACGGCAAGTCGTCGCAGCGTGAAGCAGCCGAGCCCGACGCCGCCACCTCCGGACCCCCCGCCGTACCGGCCGAGGACATCCCCGTACTGGTGCGCAACGGCACGGGTACGGACACCGCGGCCACGGTGCCGCAGCGCGCCACGGACGTGGTGGCCTCCCTGCGGGAGAAGGGGTTCACCCAAGCCGCCGTGGACCCGCAGTACATGCCGCGGGAGACGACCGCCGTCCTCTACCCGGGCGCCGACCTGGAGGACGACGCCCAGGTCGTGGCCGAGGCCGTGGGGCTCCCCTCGGATTCCGTGCAGAGGTCGACCGACGTCTCGGGGGTCACGCTCGTCGTGGGCGCGGACTGGCGCAGTGGCGCGCTCCCGCCCACCGCCGTCCGGGAAGGCGACACGGCGCCCTCGTCCTCGCGCCCGCTGGGCGGCGACGACACCGACGCCTGCATGGACATCCAGGAGGGCTTCACCTGGTAGCACGGCGGCGCGCGGACCGTCCGGGTGCCGTACCCGCACCCGGACCCCGGACACCGGGGCCGGCCGGGTGCCATACGGCACACCAGGCTGCCCGGATGACGGACCACCGGTCGCGCGGCGCGCCCACCCGCCCGGCCACCGGCCACCGGCCACCGGCCACCGGCCACCGGCCACCGGGAATCGTGCGGCGCACCCACCCGCCCGACGACAGACCACCGGGAGTCGTACGGCACACCAGGCTGCCCGGATGACGGACCACCGGTCGCGCGGCGCGCCCACCCGCCCGGCGACCGACCACCGGGAGTCGTACGGCACACCCACCCGCCCGGTGCCGGACCGGCTCAGCGGCGCGGTGCCTCGGCGGCGGGATGCGGCGCGCGCGTCATGCCGCGCGGAGCCCGGCCACGACCCGGCGCTCAGGCCTCGCCGGTCACCGCCGGCCGCCGGGAGGCGATCACCTTCCGCGCCAGCGACCGCGGGCTGGTCAGGAAGCCCCAGCCCCACGACATGTGCATGGTCGCCAGCGCCACGGGGATCTGCGCCCGCGCCTTCAGCCCCAGCCCCTTGCCGGCCGGGACCGAGCCGACGGCGATCGCGGCCAGGTAGCCGCCGGGTACGACGAAGCCCCACGGGGTCAGTGCCACGCCCACCACGACGCCGGCCGCGATGGCGCACACGGCCGTCGGCGGGGCGAGGTAGCGCAGGTTGATGGAGCCGGAGTGGTAGCGGGCGACGACGTGCCGCCAGCGGCCGTAGTCCTTGTACTGCTTGGCCAGGGCCCGCACGCTGGGCCGCGGGCGGTAGGACACCCTCAGCTCCGGCGAGAACCAGATCAGACCGCCGGCCTCGCGGATGCGGAAGTTCAGCTCCCAGTCCTGGGCGCGGACGAACTCCTCGTTGTAGCCGCCCTGCCGCTCCAGCGCCTCGCGGCGGAACACGCCGAGGTAGACGGTCTCGGCCGGGGCCGCCTCGCCGCCCGTGTGGAAGGCGGCGTTGCCCACGCCGATCCTCGACGTCATCGCGGCGGCGACGGCCTCCTCCCAGGCGTTCTCGCCCTCGGCGTGCATGATGCCGCCGACGTTCTGCGCACCGGTCTCCTCCAGCAGCCGTACGGCCGTGGCGATGTAGTTCGGCGACAGCATCCCGTGTCCGTCGACGCGCACGACGACCGGGTGGCGGGAGGCCTTGATCGCGGCGTTCAGCGCGGCGGGCGTCCGGCCGGTGGGGTTCGGCACGGTGTGCACGCGCGGATCCTCGGCGACGAGCTCGGCGGCGATCTCGTCCGTACGGTCCGTCGAGGGACCGAGGGCGATCACGACCTCCATGTCGCCGGCGTACTCCTGGGCGAGGATGGCGCGGACGGAACCGCGCAGGTGCCGCTCCTCGTTGAGGACGGGCATGATCACGGAAACGGCGGACGGCCGCACGTCGGACTTGGCGTTCATCGGTGCTCACGTTACCGCGAACGGGGGACACGGATGCGCGCCGCGGGGGCGCCGCCCCGGGCAGCCGATCGTATGGGCCTACGGTGCTCACGGATTCCACGTCCGGCCGTACGGCCCGTCCTCGCGGAGGTGTCACCTTGCCCATGCCGCCCCGCTCCCCCCGGGTCCCGGCCTCGTCCCCGCGCGGCGGCCCCCCGCCGCAGCGTGGTGGCGGACGACCGGCCGGGCGCCCGCCGAAACGCTCCGCGCGGCGGAGGAAACCGCGCTGGGCCATGCGGGCGGTGACCGCGCTGTCGGTGGTGGTGCTCGCCTCCGCGGGGATCGGGCACACCGTGCTCTCCGGTCTCGACGCGGACATCTCGCGGGTCGACGCCTTCAAGGACATGAAGAACCGGCCGCGGGCGGGCGACGGCATGAACGTCCTGCTGGTGGGCACCGACGGCCGCGAGAGCATCAGCGCGCAGGAGCGGCGCGAGTACAGGCTGGGCGGCGCCCCCTGCCACTGCACCGACACGATCATGATCGTGCACATCTCGGAGGACCGGGAGCGCGCGAGCGTGGTCAGCCTGCCGCGCGACTCCTACGCCGAGACGCCGGACCACACCGACCGCACCACGGGCAAGCGGCACAAGGGGCACCCCCTCAAGCTGAACGCCGCCTACGCCGAGGGCGGCCCGCAGCTGACCATCCGCACCGTCGAGAACATGACCCGCGTGAAGATCGACCACTATCTGGAGGTCGACTTCACCAGCTTCATGAAGACCGTGGACGTCCTCGGCGGTGTGCGGATCTGCACCGCCCAGCCGCTCAAGGACAGCTACACCGGACTCGACCTGCCGGCCGGCACCCACGAGCTGCGGGGCGGGCAGGCGCTGCAGTACGTGCGCGCCCGCCACCTCGACGGGGCCTCGGACCTGAGCCGGATGAAGCGCCAGCAGCGCTTCCTGGCCGCCCTGATCGACCGGGCGACCTCCTCCGGGCTGCTGCTGAACCCGATCAGGTTCCGCGACGTCACACAGGCGGTGCTGGGCTCGGTCCGGGCCGACGAGGGTTTCGGCACCGACGAGATGCTGGCGCTCGGGCGGGCGATGCGCGACTTCTCGCCGTCCTCGTCGGAGTTCACCACCGTGCCCATCGGGCAGATGGGCTACGCCGTCAAGGGCGTCGGCTCGACCCTGAAGTGGGACCCGGCCAAGTCCGAGCGGATCTTCGACGCCCTGCGCGAGGACGAGCCGCTGACCGTGCCCGGACCGAAGCCGAAGGGCCCGGCCCCGGTACGCGTCCCGGTGGACCCGAAGCGGATCCGGGTCCAGGTGGAGAACGGCACGCGCACACCGGGGCTCGGCAAGCGGGTGGACGACGCGCTGGCCGCGACCGGGTTCCGCACCACGCGGGCGCCGCGGAACGCCGCCGACCGCGCGGTCGTGCGGACCGTCGTGGCCTTCGACCCCCGCTGGGACAACTCGGCGAAGTCGCTGGCCGCCGCCCTGCCCGGCAGCGAGCTGCGGCCGGTCGAGGGCCAGGGCCCGACGCTGAAGGTGATCGCGGGCGCCGGTTTCGAGGACGTGGTGAAGGTGAAGCCGGCGGACCCGCCGCAGGAGTCGGGCACGGTGGTGCGGGGCGACGAGGTGGTGTGCGGGAAGCAGTGACCGCCAGGCGGTCTCAGTTGCCCTTGACGGTGACCTTCTCGTCGTTCTTCAACTGCTCGACCAGCGTCTTGACCTTGGCCTTGTCCCACTGGAGGTTGCCGCCGACGCTGCCCGAGACCGGCATGTTCATCGACGTGCCGTCGCCGCCGCTGACGCTCTTCATCGCCCAGAACATGCCCGCCAGGTCGAACAGGCCCATGTCCTCGTCGACGATGAGGGAGTCGAGGCCGGCGCCCATGGTCGGGTAGAGCCTGAAGGGGTTCAGGACGGTCGACGGGGTGGCCACCTGGTTCGCCAGGGCCGCCAGGAACTTCTGCTGGTTCTTCGTCCGGTCCAGGTCGGAGCCGGCCAGCGCGTACCGGGTGCGGACGAAGGCCAGGGCGTCCTGGCCGTTCAGGGTCTGCTTGCCCTTCTTGAGGTCGGCACCCGACTTGGTGTCCTTGATGTCCTGCGGGATGTCCATCTCGACGCCGCCCACCGCGTCCACGATGTTCGCGAAGCCGGCGAAGCCGATCTCCACGTAGTGGTCGAGGCGCAGTCCGGTGTTGTACTCGACGGTGCGGACCAGCAGTTCCGGGCCGTCCTCCGCGTACGCGGCGTTCAGCTTCACGTGCCGGCCCGTGCCCTGGTAGGTCTTGCCGGACTCGGAACCGACGAAGCTCGGGATCTCCACGTCCGAGTCGCGGGGCAGGGAGATCAGCGTCGACCCGTTGTCCCCGGTGTGCAGGATCATCATCGAGTCCGTGCGCTTGCCCTCGGCGGAGCCGGTGTGCAGGTCCTTCTTCTGCTCGTCGGTCATGCCCTCGCGGCTGTCGGAGCCGACGATGAGGTAGTTCGTGCCCTCGCCGGCCTCGGGCCGTTCGATGACCTTGGAGAGGTCGACCTCGCGGTTGAGCTTGGAGTCGGCCCAGAAGTAGGTACCGACGGTCGTCACGACCAGCGCGGTCACCAGCGTGATGGCCGTCCACTTGATCCGGCGGCGCCAGTCGGGCGCGGGCCGGCCGGGACCGGGGCCGCCGGGGCCGCCGTAGACCTGGCCGGTGTTGTAGCCGCTGTCGTACGCGTCCTGTCCGCCGTGGCCCCGGCCGTCGACGTACGACGGCTGCTGCGGCACCCCGCCGCCGTACGGCGGGGCGGAGGCGCCCGGCCCGGGCGGCGGCGCGGCGCCGCGGCGGACCTGACGCATCACCCGCGCGCTCTCGGGCTGTGCGCTCGCGCTGCCGCGTCCGTACCGTCCGGCGCGGTTGTCACCGGACCATCCCTCGGGCCAATCATTCATGCGCACCAGTGTGCCGGTCCGCACCACGGGCCATACAAGGGTCGTCGGAAAATAGGGCCGGTGCTGTTGCGAAGCTGACACACATCACGCGGTCATCGCCCCGGCATAAGGTGGAGGCCATGACAGACCAGGCAGAACAGGCCTCGGCCGCACGGCCGGCGGCCCCGGAGATCCCGGGCAAGCCGACCTCGGCGTCCCGCACCACCCTCAGCCACATCATGACCCACAGCGACACGAACCTGCTGGGCACGGTGCACGGCGGAGTGATCATGAAGCTCGTCGACGACGCGGCGGGCGCCGTGGCCGGACGGCACTCCGGCGGCCCCGCCGTCACCGCGTCGATGGACGAGATGGCGTTTCTCGAACCGGTCCGCGTCGGCGACCTCGTCCATGTGAAGGCCCAGGTCAACTGGACCGGCCGGAGCTCCATGGAGGTCGGCGTCCGGGTCCTGGCCGAGCGCTGGAACGAGTCCACCCCGGCCACCCAGGTCGGCTCGGCCTACCTGGTCTTCGCCGCGGTCGACGCGGACGGCAAGCCGCGCACGGTCCCGCCGGTGCTCCCGGAGACCGAGCGGGACCAGCGCCGCTACCAGGAGGCCCAGATCCGCCGCACCCACCGCCTGGCCCGCCGCCGCGCGATCATGGAGCTGCGCGAGCGGCGGGTGGCGGAGGGCTTCGACGCCTGAGCCCCGAACCGCCGACGCGAGCCGTCCGCCGGTTACGGCAGGTTGCGCGCCATGACGATCCGCTGGACTTGATTCGTTCCTTCATAGATCTGCGTGATCTTGGCGTCGCGCATCATGCGTTCGACCGGGTAGTCGCGGGTGTAGCCGTAGCCGCCGAGGAGCTGGACCGCGTCGGTGGTGACCTCCATCGCCACGTCGGAGGCGAAGCACTTGGCGGCGGCGCCCTGGAAGGTGAGGTCGCTGTCGCCGCGCTCCGACTTGGCCGCGGCGGCGTAGGTGAGCTGGCGGGCGGCCTCGATCTTCATGGCCATGTCGGCGAGCATGAACTGGATGCCCTGGAAGTCGGCGATCGGCTTGCCGAACTGCTTGCGCTCCTGGACGTAGCCCTTGGCGTAGTCGAGGGCGCCCTGGGCGATGCCGAGGGCCTGAGCGGCGATGGTGATGCGGGTGTGGTCCAGCGTCTTCATCGCGGTGGCGAAGCCGGTGCCCTCCTCGCCGATCATGCGGTCGGCGGGGATGCGGACGTTGTCGAGGTAGACCTCGCGGGTCGGGGAGCCCTTGATGCCGAGCTTCTTCTCCGGGGCGCCGAAGGAGACGCCCTCGTCGGACTTCTCGACGACGAAGGCGGAGATGCCCTTGGAGCGCTTGGCGGGGTCGGTGACGGCCATCACCGTGTAGTACTGCGACTCGCCCGCGTTGGTGATCCAGCGCTTGACGCCGTTGAGGACCCAGAAGTCGCCGTCGCGGACGGCCCTGGTCTTCATGCCGGCCGCGTCCGAGCCCGCGTCGGGCTCGGACAGACAGTAGGAGAACATGCCGTCGCCCTTGGCGAGCGGGGCCATGTACTTCTTCTTCAGCTCCTCGGAGCCGGAGAGGATCACCGGCAGGGAGCCGAGCTTGTTCACGGCCGGGATCAGGGAGGAGGACGCGCAGACGCGGGCGACCTCCTCGATGACGATCACCGTGGCGAGGGCGTCGGCGCCCGCGCCGCCGTACTCCTCGGGGACGTGCACCGCGTGCAGGTCGTTCGCGGTCAGGGCGTCGAGGGCCTCCCGCGGGAAACGGGCCTCCTCGTCCACCGCGGCGGCGTGCGGCGCGATCTTCGCCTCGGCCAGCGCGCGGACGGCGTCCCGGAGCATGTCGTGCTCCTCGGACGGGCGGTACAGGTCGAAGTCAGCCGATCCGGCCAAGGTCTCTCACGCTCCAAAACGCAGTGCTGCTGGGACGCTAACTACCGTTAAGTAACCCAAATTTTAGAGCCCGCCCGCGCTCGTGGATAGGTGAGCTAGGCGACAGCCGACCGGAAGGCCCGCGGCGCTCGCCGGATATGCTCGGGCGCGCACCCGTGCCGTACACCTCTGGAGCACCCATGGCCCTCAAGATCACCGTGATCGGTACCGGCTATCTCGGCGCGACCCATGCCGCGGCCATGGCCGAGCTCGGTTTCGAGGTGCTCGGCCTGGACGTGGTGACGGAGAAGATCGAAATGCTCCAGCGGGGCCGGGTCCCGATGTACGAGCCCGGTCTGGAGGAGCTGCTGGGCAGGCACGTCGCCGGGATCGAGGGGTCCACCGGGCGGCTGCGCTTCACCACCGACTTCGCGGAGGCCGCGGCCTTCGGCGACGTGCACTTCCTGTGCGTGAACACGCCGCAGAAGCACGGCGAGTACGCCTGTGACATGTCGTACGTCGACGCCGCGCTGGCCTCGCTCGCGCCGCACCTGACCGGTCCCGCGCTCGTCGTCGGCAAGTCGACCGTGCCGGTGGGCTCCGCCGACCGGCTGTCCGCCTACCTCGCCGAGCACGCGCCGGCCGGCGACGACGCCGAGCTGGCCTGGAACCCGGAGTTCCTGCGCGAGGGCTTCGCCGTCGAGGACACGCTGCACCCCGACCGGATCGTGGTCGGCGTGCGCAGCGAGCGGGCCGAGAGGCTGCTGCGCGAGGTGTACGCCACGCCGATCGCGGAGGGCTCGCCGTTCGTCGTCACCGACTTCCCGACGGCCGAGCTGGTGAAGACCTCGGCGAACTCCTTCCTCGCCACCAAGATCTCCTTCATCAACGCGATGGCGGAGGTCTGCGAGGCCGCCGACGGCGACGTCGCCAAGCTGGCCGAGGCGATCGGGTACGACGACCGCATCGGCAAGAAGTTCCTGCGGGCCGGGATCGGCTTCGGCGGCGGCTGCCTGCCGAAGGACATCCGGGCGTTCATGGCGCGCGCCGGCGAGCTGGGCGCGGACCAGGCGCTGACCTTCCTGCGGGAGATCGACTCCATCAACATGCGCCAGCGCGGCCAGATGGTGGAGCTGACCCGGCAGGCGCTGGGCGGCGGCCCCTTCCTCGGCAAGCGGGTCGCGGTGCTCGGCGCCACCTTCAAGCCCGACTCGGACGACGTACGGGACTCCCCCGCGCTGAACGTCGCCGGGCAGGTGCACCTCCAGGGCGCCCAGGTGACGGTGTACGACCCCAAGGGCATGGAGAACGCCCGGCGGCTGTTCCCGACCCTCGGTTACGCCGGCTCCGCGCTGGAGGCGGTGCGGGGGGCCGACGTCGTCCTGCACCTGACGGAGTGGCGGGAGTTCCGCGAGCTGGACCCGGAGGCGCTGGGTGAGGCGGTGACGGCCCGGGTGATCCTCGACGGGCGCAACGCCCTGGACCCGCAGGCCTGGCGGAAGGCCGGCTGGACGTACCGGGCGATGGGCCGTCCCACGGCCTAGGGGGGCCGTCCCACGGCCTACGGGGCCGCCCCGCGGTCTGCGGAGTCGCCCCGCGGTCTACAGGGTCGTCCCACGGTCTGCGGAGTCGCCCCGCGGTCTACAGGGCCGCCCCGCGGCCCGGGCCGGGGCAGCCGCCAGGGGGATGGGCCGCGAAGGACGGCGCCGGTTCGGCCGAGGCTCAGTCGGCCGAACCGGCGCCGGTTGCATTCTGCCCCACCGGACGCCGCGCCCGCCCGTGAAGTTCCGGTGCCTCACGCTCCCTTGGCCCGGTACCGGCGCATCTTGGCGCGCGCGCCGCACACCTGCATCGAGCACCAGCGACCGCGTCCGGCCGGGCTGCGGTCGTAGTACGCCCAGTGGCAGTCGGCGGCCTCGCAGGCCTTCAGCCGCTGCCAGGTGCCCGCGACCAGCGCCTCGGCGACGGCGGCGGCGACGCGGGAGGTCAGGGAGCCGTCCCGGGCCGGGGCGAGGGCGGCGGCGCCGTCGGCCGTGTCGACCGTCACCACCAGCGGGGCGGTCGCCAGCAGCTCGCCCAGCGGGGTCACCGCCCGGTGCGGCGGGTGGCCGGCGTGGGCGAGCAGGACCGCGCGCAGGGACTCGCGCAGCTCGCGCGCCCCGGGCAGCTCGTCCTCCGCGAGACCGAGACGCGCCCGGCCCTCCGGTGTGCCCAGCGAGTCGGCGCCGGACTCCAGGTCGATCGTGTTCACCAGTTTCTCGACCAGATCCAGACCTCCCGGCGCGGGCGATCTCTCACTCATGCTTGCGACGTTACCCGCCATACGCAAGCATGAGGTAACCGTTACCGGTTACCCGCACTGTGCAGGTAACCGAGACCGCGGACTTCGAGGAGGAAGTCATGGCTGTCGCCGAACTGGGTGTCGTCGTCCTGGACTGTCCCGACCCCCACGCACTCGCCCGCTTCTACGCCGACGTCCTCGGCGGCACCGTCGAGGACAAGAGCGACGGCCAGGTCGAGTGGGTCGATCTGAATCTGCCCGGCGGGCAGAGCCTGGCCTTCCAGGGCGCCCCCGGTCACGTGGCGCCGAAGTGGCCCGGGCCCGACGGGGCACAGCAGTTCCACCTCGACCTGGACGTGAAGGACCTCGACGCGGCGGAGAAGGCCGTGCTGGAGCTGGGCGCGAAGCCGCTGGACGCGGAGGACCGGACGCGGACGTTCCGCGTTTACGCGGACCCGGCCGGGCACCCGTTCTGCCTCTGCGTCTGCTGAACCGCTCATCGGACCGACAATCCGGGGAGGCCCCCGTGGAACCCGTGGCACGTTTCCGTTCCGTCGTCGTCGACTGTCCCGACCCCCGCGAGCTGGCCCGCTTCTACGCGCAGGTCGGCGGCGGCACGCCTGACGAGCAGGACCCCGACTGGGTGGTGCTCCATGTGCCCGGCGGGCCCCGGGTGTCCTTCCAACGGGCGCCGGGGCTCACCCCGCCGGAGTGGCCGCGCTCCGACCGCAACGCCCAGCAGTTCCACCTCGACTTCGACGGCGGGGCGACCTGGGCGGAGATGGACGCGGCCCACGAGAAGGTGCTCGCGCTGGGCGCCCGGCCGCTGGATCTGGAGGACCGGGAGAAGAAGGGCTTCATGGTGTACGCCGATCCGGCCGGGCACCCGTTCTGCCTGTGCCGGATCGAGCACGCCTGACCGTGCCGGTGCTCAGCCGTCGAGGTCGGCGATCGTCGCGGTCGACGGTTCCCGGCGCAGCTGGGCCGCACGGGCGGTGAAGGCCGCGCCCCGCAGCACCCGCTGGACGTTCCCCCAGGTCAGCAGGGCCACGTCCGACTCGTCCCAGCCACGCCGCAGCAGTTCGGCGATGAGCCGGGGGTAGCAGGAGGCGTCGCCCAGTTCCAGCGGGTGGGCGGCTCCCGTGTCGTAGGTGCCGGACAGGCCTACGCTGTGCGGGCCGGCCACCGTGCGGACGTGGTCGAGGTGGTCGGCCACGTCCCGGACGGTGGGGCCGGTCTGCTCGGCGGTCAGCGGCACCATGCACAGGCCCCCGGCCGCGCCCAGCTCGACGAGCAGGTCGTCGGGGAGGTTGTCGGGGTGCGGGCGCAGGGCGCGGGCGGCGGAGCGGGTGCACAGCGCCGGCGCCTTGGAGACGGCGAGGGTGCGGTGGACGGTCCCGGCGGAGGCTCCGGAGAGGTCGGCGATCACGCCGAGCCGGTTCATCTCCCGGACGACCTCCTCGCCGAACCGGGTCAGTCCCGTCTCGCCGGCCCAGGTGGTCCCCGTCAGCGTGAGCATGCGCAGCCCGAGGGCGTGCAGACTGCGCAGGATGCCCAGGCAGTCGCCGAGGGCGGCGGCGCCGGCGGGGCCCGGCAGCACGGCGACCCGGCCGCAGTTGCGTGCGTCGATGGCCTGGCCGGCGTCGTACGCCAGGCGCAGGCCCTCGGGGTGCGCCCGCACGACCGTCTTCACCAGGTCCAGCTGCTCCAGCGCCGCGCCGACCGCCCGGTCCCCGTCGACGGCCCCGGGCAGGTGCAGCGACCAGAACAGCGCGCCCACACGGCCTTCGCGCAGCCGTGGCACGTCCGTGTCGACGGAGCTCTCGCCCAGCTCCAGGTCGTACCAGGGCAGGTGTCTGAGCGCCCACGGCAGGCCGCTGCAGCCGTCGGCGACGGGGTGGGCGGCCAGCACGGCGTGCGCCCGGGTCAGCGGCTCGTCGCCGGGGTCGGACACGGGCGCGTAGGGCTTCGGCGGGAAGACCTCCGCGGGCAACGGCGCGGGCAGGTCGTCGAGCCCGCCGGCCTCGGTACCGGTGTGCAGGTCGTCCTGGAGGTCTGCCATGGCGGGCTCCGTACGGTCGTCGTGCGTTACGGCCACCGTGGCACGGAGCGGATAGGGCTTCCTGGTGGGTGGGGCGTTCGGGGGTACGGTGCACCGGGACCGGCGCCGGTCCCGGGGCAGGGACCGGGCGGTCGGCGCGCGGTGCTGACCTGATCGTCCTGGGCAGGCCCTCGTCGCCCACTCCGGCCTGGTGAACGCACAGGCCCTTTTCGCCCACCCCCGCCTGCTGAACCGCACAGGCCCTTGTCCCGCCCCGGCCTGGTGAACGCACAGGCCCTCGTCGCCCACCCGGCCGGTGGAGCGGCTGCGGCCCGGCGCGTCGCTGAGCCCGGTACGGGACCGCCGCCCCCCGTACGTGGGCGGGGCGGCCGGCCGTACCGGTCACCCCGCCCTCGGAGACGAGCCGGCTCAGCCGTCGAGCTCCTCCAGCGACGCGTTGGACGGCCCCCGCGTCGCCTGAAGCCCACGGGCCACGTCCTCGGCGGCGCCCAGCACCCGCACCGCGTTCTTCCAGGTCAGCTTGGCCACATCGGCCTGGGACCAGCCGCGGTCGAGCAGCTCGGCGACCAGGTTCGGGTAGCCCGAGACGTCGTCGAGGCCGTCCGGGGTGAAGGCCGTGCCGTCGTAGTCCCCGCCGATGCCGAGGTGGTCGACGCCGGCGACCTCGCGCATGTGGTCGAGGTGGTCGGCGACCGTGGAGACGGTGGCGACCGGACGCGGGATGCGCTCCTCGAAGGCGCGGTGGACCTTCATCGCCTCGGGGCTGGTGTCCAGGTGGTGGAAACCGTTCGCGCGCATGTTCTCGTCCGCGGCGGCGGTCCAGTCCACGGCCGCCTGGAGGACGAACTTCGGCACGAACGTCACCATCGCCACACCGCCGTTGGCCGGCAGCCGCTCCAGGACGTCGTCCGGGATGTTGCGCGGGTGGTCGCAGACGGCCCGTGCGGAGGAGTGGGAGAAGATCACCGGCGCGGTGGAGGTGTCCAGCGCGTCCCGCATGGTCGTCGCGGCGACGTGCGAGAGGTCGACCAGCATGCCCTCGCGGTTCATCTCCCGCACGACCTCGCGGCCGAAGGCCGACAGGCCGCCGGCGGCCGGCTCGTCGGTCGCCGAGTCCGCCCAGGCCACGTTGTCGTTGTGGGTGAGGGTCATGTAGCGCACGCCGAGCGCGTACAGCGCGCGGAGCGTGGCCAGCGAGTCGTCGATGGAGTGGCCGCCCTCGGCGCCCATGAGGGACGCGATGCGGCCCTCGGCCCGCGCGGCCTCCATGTCGGCGGCGGTCAGCGCGGCCCGCAGCTCCCCGGGGTGGCGGTCGATCAGGCGCCGTACGCAGTCGATCTGCTCCAGCGTCGCCGTGACCGCGCCGGGCAGGTCCGAGCGGACGTACACCGACCAGTACTGCGCGCCGACGCCGCCGGCCCGCAGCCGGGCGAGGTCGGTGTGCAGGTGGGCGGACTGGTCGGCGGCGATGTCCCGGGCGTCGAGGTCGTAGCGCACCTGCTCGCGCAGCGCCCAGGGCAGGTCGTTGTGCCCGTCCACGACGGGGAACTCCCGCAGCAGCTCCCGGGCCCGGTCCAGCGAGGTCATCGGCGTCACTTCCGTCATTTTCCGAAGCCGAAGCCGGCCGCGGAACCCTCGACCTTGGTGCGCAGCCGCCGGCCCTTCTCGGTGGCCTGGTCGTTCAGCTCCTGCTGGAACTCGCGCATGCGGCCCAGCATCTCCTCGTCGTGCGCGGCGAGCATGCGGGCGGCCAGCAGCCCGGCGTTGCGGGCACCGCCGACGGAGACGGTGGCCACGGGGACGCCGGCCGGCATCTGCACGATGGACAGCAGGCTGTCCATGCCGTCGAGGTACTTCAGCGGCACCGGCACGCCGATGACGGGCAGCGGGGTGACGGAGGCGAGCATGCCGGGCAGGTGGGCGGCGCCTCCGGCCCCGGCGACGATCGCCTTCAGTCCGCGTCCGGCCGCCTGCTCGCCGTAGGCGATCATCTCGCGGGGCATGCGGTGCGCGGAGACGACGTCGACCTCGTAGGCGACCTCGAACTCGTCGAGCGCCTTGGCGGCGGCCTCCATGACGGGCCAGTCGGAGTCCGACCCCATGACGATGCCCACCACCGGGCTTACCGGGCTCATTCGGTGATCGTCCCTCTCAGGTAGCCGGCAGCGTGACGGGCGCGCTCCAGCACGTCGTCCAGGTCGTCGCCGTAGGTGTTGACGTGGCCGACCTTGCGGCCGGGCTTCACGTCCTTGCCGTACATGTGGATCTTCAGCTGCGGGTCCCGGGCCATGCAGTGCAGGTACGCGGAGTACATGTCCGGGAAGTCGCCGCCGAGGACGTTGACCATGACCGTCCACTCGGCGCGCGGGCGCGGGTCGCCGAGGGGGAGGTCGAGGACGGCGCGGACGTGGTTGGCGAACTGCGAGGTGATCGCGCCGTCCATCGTCCAGTGGCCGGAGTTGTGCGGGCGCATCGCCAGCTCGTTGACGAGGACGCGGCCGTCGCGGGTCTGGAACAGCTCGACGGCGAGGTGGCCGACGACACCGAGTTCCTTGGCGATGCTGAGCGCCATCTCCTCGGCCCGCAGGGCGAGACCCTCGTCGAGGCCGGGAGCGGGAGCGATCACCGTGTCGCAGACGCCGTCGACCTGACGGGACTCGACGACGGGGTACGCCACCGCCTGGCCGTGCGGGGAGCGGACCACGTTGGCGGCCAGCTCGCGGACGAAGTCGACCTTCTCCTCCGCCAGCACGGGCACGCCGGCGCGGAAGGGCTCGGCGGCCTCCTCGACGGAGCCGACGACCCACACGCCCTTGCCGTCGTACCCGCCGCGGACCGTCTTGAGGACGACGGGGAAGCCGTCGCCCTCCGCGGCGAAGGCGCCCACGTCGGCCGGATCGCTCACGATCCGGTGCCGTGGGCAGGGCACGCCGATCGCGTCGAGTCTCGCACGCATCACACCCTTGTCCTGGGCGTGCACGAGCGCGTCGGGCCCGGGGCGGACGGGGACGCCGTCCGCCTCCAGGGCTCTGAGGTGCTCGGTCGGCACGTGTTCGTGATCGAAGGTGATCACGTCACAGCCGCGCGCGAACTCGCGCAGCGTGTCCAGGTCGCGATAGTCGCCGATGACGACTTCGTTCACGACCTGCGCCGCAGAGTCCTGAGGGGTGTCACTGAGGAGCTTGAACCTGATGCCCAGCGGGATGCCCGACTCGTGTGTCATACGAGCGAGCTGGCCACCGCCGACCATACCGACTACCGGGAACGTCACCCCCCTAGCGTATCGGCAGCGCGGAGCCCACCTGTTTACCGGCCGTTTCCCGGCGGTCCCGCCGCCCGGTCCCGCCGTCCCGCGTCCGTCCGCAGGAAGATCCCGCGTCCGGGTGGTTAGCATGAACGGATTGACGCCAACCGACGGACGGGGGCCTGCACGACCATGGGACATGGTTCCTCGGGTGCTCATACGGCTCCCCCTGCTCCCCCGGCGCCCCGCGGCCCGGTGCGGGAGCGGATCGACCGGCTGGTCCGTGAGATCGCGAAGTTCGGCGCGGTGGGCGGTGCGGGGGTTCTGGTCAACCTCCTCGTCTTCAACCTCGTGCGGCACGTGACCGACCTCCAGGTGGTGCGGGCCAGCATCGTCGCGACGATCGTCGCGATCGTCTTCAACTACCTGGGCTTCCGGTACTTCACCTACCGGGACCGTGACAAGGGGCGCCGGACCCGCGAGATGTCGCTGTTCCTGCTGTTCAGCGCGGTCGGGCTGGTGATCGAGAACGGTGTGCTCTACACGGCGACGTACGGCTTCGGCTGGGACAGCCCGCTGCAGAGCAACGTCTTCAAGTTCCTCGGCATCGGTCTCGGCACCCTGTTCCGCTTCTGGTCGTACCGCAGCTGGGTCTTCCGCGCGCTGCCGGCCCGGGAGCCGGTGACGCGGGCCGGGACCTTCCCCGAGCACGAGCACCGCACGGCCGTCCCCACCGAGGACGGCACCCCCGCGGCCCGCCGCTGACCGGCCGGCCGGACCACCGCCGGCCCGCCGGCCCGCCGGCCGGTCTCGGTCGGAGGTGCGGCACGGCGCAGCACGGCACGGCGCGGCACGGCGCGGCACGAGGGCCTTCCGGTCGGTGGGGACGTCGCGGCCCACACCGGGCCCGGCAGGCCCTCACCTGTTCAGGACCCCTCGGCCGAGACCTGGCTCACCGGTCCGCGGCCTTTCCGGACGGAACCGAACCGCTAGCGCACCGTCCCGCCCGAGTGCCCGGACGGCTGCTTCGGCGGCGGCGTGCGGGACAGGAACAGGCCGAAGACCGGGGGGCGGCCCTGGAGGAGTTCCAGCCGTCCGCCGTCCGCCTCGGCCAGGTCCCGGGCGACGGCGAGGCCGATGCCCGTGGAGTTCCGCCCGCTGATCGCCCGCTCGAAGATCCGTGCCCCCAGGTCGCCCGGGACGCCCGCCCCCTCGTCGGTGACCTCGACCACCGCCTGGTTGCCGGTCACCCTGGTCCGCAGGGCCACCGTGCCGCCGCCGTGCATCAGGGAGTTCTCGATCAGCGCGGCCAGCACCTGCGCCACCGCGCCCGGGGTGCCCACGGCCGTCAGGTGCCGCTTGCCGGAGCTGACGATCGCCCGCCCCTCGCCGCGGTAGGCGGGGCGCCACTCGTCGATCTGCTGCTGGATCACGTCGTCCAGCTCGAAGGTGACGGCGGAGCCGCTGCGCGGGTCGCGGGAGTTCGTCAGCAGCCGGTCCACGACGTCCGTCAGTCGCTCCACCTGTGACAGCGCGATCGTGGCCTCCTCCTTCACCGTCTCCGGCTCGTCGGTGAGGGTGATCTCCTCCAGCCGCATGGACAGCGCGGTCAGCGGCGTACGCAGCTGGTGGGAGGCGTCGGCGGCCAGGCGGCGCTCCGCGGTGAGCATCCGGGCGATGCGCTCGGCGGAGGAGTCCAGCACGTCCGCGACCCGGTCCAGCTCGGGGACGCCGTAGCGCTTGTGCCGGGGGCGCGGGTCGCCGGAGCCGAGGCGTTCGGCGGTCTCGGCGAGGTCGGTGAGCGGGGAGGCGAGGCGGTTGGCCTGCCGGATCGCCAGCAGTACCGCGGCGACCACCGCGAGCATCGCCACCAGGCCGATGATCAGCAGGGTGCGGCCGATCTCCCGGGTCACCGAGGATCTCGGCTCCTCGACGAGGACCGTCTCGCCCTCCTCGCCGGTGGCCTTGCCCCGGATGACCTCGCCGACCGGCCGGCTGCCGACCTCCATCACCGGCCGGCCGGGGATACGGATCTCGGCGTACCGGGCGTCCGCGACCTGCGCCCGCAGGAACGCCGCGTCGACCGTCCCGGCACCGAGCAGCCGGCTGTCCACGATGCTGGCCAGCCGTACCGCCTCCAGGTCGACCCGTTCCTGGGCGGTGCTGCTGATCGTCCGGGTTTCGACGATCACGAGGGAGACGCCGAAAACGGCGATCACGACGAGCACCACGGCGAGTGTGGACTGGATCAGTCGACGGCGCATGTCCCCTTACCCGGGCAGGCCCTGCGGGCGCTCAGCTCTACCGGTCACTCAGCGGTCGTTCGGTTCTGCCGGTCGTTCGGTTCTGCCGGCCGTTCAGCTCTGCCGGTCGTTCAGCTCTTCTCGAAGCGGAAGCCCACGCCGCGCACGGTGGCGATGTAGCGGGGGTTCGCCGCGTCGTCCCCCAGCTTCTTGCGCAGCCAGGAGATGTGCATGTCGAGGGTCTTGGTCGACGACCACCAGGTGGTGTCCCAGACCTCGCGCATCAGCTGGTCGCGGGTGACGACCCGGCCGGCGTCGCGCACCAGCACCCGCAGCAGGTCGAACTCCTTGGCGGTGAGCTGGAGCTCCTCCTCGCCCATCCAGGCCCGGTGCGACTCGACGTCGATCCGCACGCCGTGCGTGGCGGCCGGCTGCGCGGGCTCCACGGACCCGCGCCGCAGCAGGGCGCGGACCCGGGCGAGCAGCTCGGCGAGACGGAAGGGCTTGGTGACGTAGTCGTCGGCGCCCGCGTCCAGACCGACGACGGTGTCCACCTCGTCGGCGCGCGCGGTCAGGATGAGGATCGGCACGGCGTGGCCCTCGGACCGCAGCCGGCGGGCGACCTCCAGCCCGTCCATGCCCGGCAGGCCCAGGTCCAGCACGACCAGGTCGACGCCCCCCTGGAGCCCGGCGTCGAGTGCGGTGGGGCCGTCCTCACGCACCTCGACCTCGTACCCTTCCCGGCGCAGTGCGCGGGCCAGCGGCTCCGAGATGGACGCGTCGTCCTCGGCGAGCAGTACACGGGTCATGGGCTGATGGTAGTCCGCTCGGAGCAACCCCCGGGGCGTGATCGCCCCCGGGGACTCCTGCCCGTGGACAAGTCGGGCGCCCCTCGCGCGGCCTGCCCTGCCGCCCCCGGTGCTCACCTGCGGCTGTGAGGTGCCATCCTGGGATGGACCTTCGAAAGGTCGTTCGCGGTTCCGCCGTCACCTGTGATCCCTGTCTCAAGCCCTTCCATACCGGGCGGTGTCCTGCCGTATGGTGAATCAGCGCCTGTAGCACCCAGGGGACCTTTGGCGGCAGTTCGATGCCGAAGGTCTTTTTTGTGTGCGGGTCGGCCCCCACGGCCGACCCCGAAAGGAATGACCTGTGGCCGGGCCTCACCGCGTGCAGTGACGCGCGCAGAGGCGTGGATCCCGGTGGTCGCCGCCCATCGCTTCGTGATCCGGAGCGGAATCCCTCGGGCGTGGGGTGGACGGACGAAAGCCGCCGGTGCCGGCCGCCCCCCCACCGGGCGCGCATCGCCTCATGAGCGCGTCCCGACCAGCAAGGATCGACCATGGCGTCCAGCCTGACGAAGGACTCGGCCACTCCGGGCACCCCCGGCTCCGAGAAGACCTTCTTCGGCCACCCCCGCGGACTGGCCACTCTCTTCATGACCGAGATGTGGGAGCGTTTCTCCTACTACGGCATGAGGGCTCTGCTCCCGCTGTACCTGGTGGCCCCCGGCGGTCTCGGCATGAACGCCGCCACCGCGACCGCGATCTACTCGGTGTACCTCTCGCTGGTGTACCTGCTCACGATGCCGGGCGGCTGGTTCGGCGACCGCGTCTGGGGCCCCCGCAAGACCGTCGCCGTCGCCGGCGGCGTGATCATGCTCGGCCACCTCACGCTGGCGCTGCCGTCCTCCGGCACCTTCTTCGCGGGCCTCGGTCTGGTCGCCATCGGTTCCGGCCTGCTGAAGGCCAACATCTCGACGATGGTCGGCCAGCTCTACGACGGCCCCGACGACCCCCGCCGCGACGGTGGCTTCACCGTCTTCTACATGGGCATCAACCTCGGCGCCTTCGCGGCGCCGCTGATCATCGGCACCATCGGCGAGAACGTCAACTGGCACCTGGGCTTCGCGCTCGCCGCCGTCGGCATGGGCCTGGGCGTGCTGCAGTTCCTGATCGGCAGCCGCAACCTGGCGCCGCACTCCAGCGTCGTACCGAAGCCGCTGTCGGCGGAGGAGAAGACCTCCACCCTCCGCAAGGCCGCGTTCTGGGCCGCGCTCGCCCTCGTGTTCTACGCGATCGTCGGCTTCTCCGGCGTGTACACCCTGAACTGGATCCTGGTCCCGCTGACCCTGCTCGGCGTGATCATCCCCATCCTGGTGCTGACCCGCATCAAGCGGGACAGGTCGCTGGACCGCGCCGAGCAGTCGAAGATGTCCGCGTACATCTGGTTCTTCGTCGCCGCGGCCGTCTTCTGGATGATCTACGACCAGGGCGGCTCGACCCTGGCGATCTTCGCCGACTCCTCCACCGACACCAGCGTCCTGGGATGGGACTTCCCGGTCTCCTGGTTCCAGTCGGTGAACCCGGTCATCATCATGGCCCTGGCCCCGGTCTTCGCCACCCTGTGGCTGGCGCTCGCCCGCCGCGGCAAGGAGCCGAGCACCATCGTGAAGTTCTCGTTCGGCCTGGTCCTGGTCGGCGCGTCCTTCTTCCTCTTCCTGGCCCCGCTGGCCATCGCGGACGGTGGCCACAAGGCGGCCGCGCTGTGGCTGGTGGCGATCTACTTCGTCCAGACCTGCGGTGAGCTGATGCTCTCGCCGGTCGGCCTGTCGGTCACCACGAAGATGGCGCCGGTGAAGTACGCCTCGCAGATGATGGGCGTCTGGTTCCTGGCCGTGACCGCGGGTGACGCCACGACCGGCCTGCTCTCCATCGCCGGCGTCGACCTGAACAGGACGGGCGTCGTGGCGGCGGAGGCCTCGCTCGCCGTGCTCGCCGGCGTCGCGATCTGGATGTACCGCAGGCGCGTCAAGGAGCTCATGGGCGACGTCCGCTGAGCCCTGCCGCCGGGCATCGCCCGACGTCGTGGAAGGGGTCACCGCATCCGGGTGGATGCGGTGACCCCTTCGGGCGTTCCGGGGAGGGCGGGCGTGAGGGGCGGCTCCACGGGCTCGGCGCCGGTCGGCCGGCCCCTCCGCGAAGCCGTGTGCGCCGGGGGGCCTTGCGACCGGGAGAGGACGTACGTCTGCGGGCCTTGCCGGAGCGGGCGGGGCCGCGTGGCGGCGGACCGGCCACCTCGGATCGAGCCGAGGTGGCCGGGGAGCCCAGAAGGTGAGGGGCCGAGACGGCCGGGAGCCCAGGAGGTGAGGGGCCGAGACGGCCGGGAGCCCAGAAGGTGAGGGGCCGAGATGGTCAGGAAGCCGGGGTGGTCAGGAACACGAGCCGTCAGGAGCCCGGCGTTGAGAACAGGAGCTTGCGGATGCGGGACCCGAGGCATCAGCGTGCCGAAAGATGCAGAACCCGAAGGATGCAGAACCCTAAGGATGCGGGCCCCGAGGCACTCGGGACCCCCGCCGCAGCTCCTCCTACGCCGGTGCCCCGAGTTCCGCCCATACGCGCTTGCCCGCGACCCCCGGTGTACGGACGACGCCCCAGTCCAGGCACAGCCGCTGCACGATGAACATGCCGTGACCGCCGGGCCGCCCGGCGCGATGCGGGTTGCGCGGCGCCGGCTGTCCCGTGCCACGGTCGGAGACCTCCAGCCGGATCACCTTCTTCTCACAGGTGATGCTCAGCTCGTCCGGCCCCTCGGCGTGCAGACAGGCGTTGGTGACCAGCTCCGACACCACGAGAAGTACGTCCTCGGCGGCGGCACGCTGGTCCGCGGTGGCGGAGGGCAGCCAGCCCCAGGCGTACAGCGCCTGGCGGGTGAAGTCACGGGCGAGCGGGACCACGCCGCTCTGATCGTCGAAGCTCAGCGTGCGGATCTGCCGCCCACCGCCCTCCGCGACGTCCCCCTCGGGCGCGGACACGGGCTGGGACGGCGACGCCGACGGGGACACGGGCGAGCCGATCACGGCGGCCTGCCCCGCGGGCACGCCCCCCTCGGACTCCCCGGACCCGGGCATGCCCCCCTCGGAGGCCCCGGAAGCGCCGCTGGGCTCCGGACCGCGGTCGCCCGGCGGGTAGGGCCGGGTGGTGCTCATCAGCGCTTCACCTCACCGATTCACCAGTTCACGTTTCAAATTCGTACACAGTCGGTTCAGCATGTCTCCTGCCCGACCGCACCGTCCGAACACCCCTGTATCGGCCACGAAACAGAGGACGGGGTGAAACTCCCGTCCCGGGGAGCGCACGAAGACCGCCGCGGCCGGACAAGGGCGGGGTCAGTCGGAGCCGTCGGCCAGGGCGGCCTCGAGCGTGTCGTGGAGGGTGAAGACCGCCTCGGCCCCCGTGATCTCGAACACGCGAGCCACTACCGGCTGCATGGCCACCAGATGCACACCGCCCCCCGCGGCCTCCGCCTTCAGCCGCGCGCCGAGCAGGACGTTGAGTCCCGTGGAGTCACAGAACTCCAGACGCGAGCAATCGACGACAAGCCGGTTGAATCCCTTGTCGAGACAGTCCTCCAGCGGCTCGCGCAACAGATCGGCGGTGTGGTGGTCCAACTCACCCGCCGGGGTCACGACGGCACTGGGGCCCTCTTCCCGTACCTCCACCAGAAGCCGGCCCGACTGGGCACTGCCGACCGTCCCGCGGTCCATGCCGTTTCTCTCTCCCGAGGTCGTGACTGCTTGCTGACGCCCTCGAACACTACGCCTTCCCAGCGCACTCCGACACCCGAACAACCGCACGGAAACGGACATATCCGCACAGAACACACTTGCGGTGGGCTCGGTAAAGCCGGTAGGCCTATGAGGAACACGTAACCCGACACGGCCGGCTTTGGAGGCGCCGCACACCGCAGTGCACGTAATTGGCTTCGGCAGCCGTATGCCGAGAACGATGGAGGACATCATGTCACCCCGGCTCGACGGATCGCGTACCCAAGAAGCGACGTCGACACTCCCTCCGGAACATCTGGATCCCATCGAGCATCTTGACGTAACCGTCGGACACGACGGCGCACTCGCCGGGCTCCCGGACATCCCCGCGTACGACGAGGTCGCTCCGGCGGACGCCCGGGCCCTGTCCAGGACCCTCTTCGAGCGGCTGGAGTCGCTGGAGGAAGGCACCTCCGAATGCGCGTACGTACGCAATACGCTCGTCGAGCTGAACCTCGCCCTGGTCAAGTTCGCCGCCTCCCGCTTCCGCTCGCGCAGCGAGCCGATGGAAGACATCATCCAGGTCGGCACGATCGGTCTGATCAAGGCGATCGACCGTTTCGAGCTGTCCCGCGGTGTGGAGTTCCCCACATTCGCGATGCCGACCATCATCGGCGAGATCAAGCGCTTCTTCCGCGACACGTCCTGGTCCGTGCGCGTCCCGCGCCGCCTCCAGGAGCTGCGGCTCGACCTGGCCAAGGCCGGCGACGAGCTGGCCCAGCGGCTCGACCGCGCCCCCACGGTGAGTGAACTGGCCGAGCACCTCGGCCTGTCCCGTGACGAGGTCGTCGAGGGCATGGCGGCGTCCAACGCCTACACCGCCTCCTCGCTGGACGCCCAGCCCGAGGAGGACGACGCGGAGGGCGCGCTGGCCGACCGCATCGGCTACGAGGACCACGGGCTCGAGGGCATCGAGTACGTCGAGTCTCTGAAGCCGTTGATCGCCGAACTCCCCGCCCGGGACCGGAAGATCCTCTCCCTCCGCTTCGTCGCGGGCATGACCCAGTCGGAGATAGGCGAGGAACTCGGCATCTCCCAGATGCACGTCTCGCGTCTGCTGTCGCGGACGCTCGTAAGGCTGCGCAAGGGGCTCACGGTCGAGGACTGATCCTCGCCGGGTGACGCTTGTCCTCCAGGGGGGCGGTCCGATGTCGGGCCGCCCCCCTTCGGGATCTTCCGAAGGGCCGACGGGCTCGGGGGACGAGGTCTGTTCGGACGCCGGTTCCGGCTCGGGCGCCGAGTCCCCGCTCGGACGGCCAGGCCTGCACGGACAACCAGACCCGCTCGGACAACCAGACCCGCTCGGACGACGAGCCCCGCTCGGACGGCGGCTCCGGCCCCGCGCGCGACAAGCCCCGTCCCCGTCCCCGTCCCCCGCTCCCGCCGGTGCTCGTGCGCTCACACCCTGCGCAGGCCCCGGCGCCACACACCCGCCACCAGCGGCACGCCCGGCCGGTAGGCCAGGTGGACGTGGCTCGGGGCGTCGAGGAGGGTGAGGTCGGCGTACGCCCCCGGGGTCAGGCGGCCGATGTCGTCGCGGCGCAGGGCCGCCGCGCCGCCCGCGGTGGCCGACCAGACCGCCTCGTCGGGGGTCATGCCCATGTCGCGCACGGCGAGCGCGACGCAGAAGGGCACCGAGGACGTGAAGGACGAGCCCGGGTTGCAGTCGGTGGAGAGCGCGACCGTGGCGCCCGCGTCGAGCAGGCGCCGGGCGTCCGGCCACGGGGCGCGGGTGGAGAACTCGGCACCGGGGAGCAGGGTGGCGACCGTGCGGCTGCCCGCCAGGGCGTCCACGTCGGCGTCGGTGAGGTGGGTGCAGTGGTCGGCGCTGGCGGCGTCCAGCTCGACGGCCAGCCGCACGCCCGGTCCGTAGGAGAGCTGGTTGGCGTGGATGCGCGGGTGCAGGCCCTTGGCCCGGCCCGCGGTGAGGACGGCCCGGGCCTGGTCGCCGTCGAAGGCGCCCTCCTCGCAGAAGACGTCGATCCAGCGGGCGTGCGGCGCGCAGGCGTCGAGCATCTCGCCGGTGACGAGGGCGACGTAGGCGGCCGGGTCCTCGGCGTACTCGGGGGCGACGATGTGGGCGCCGAGGAACGTGACCTCGTCGGTGTGGCGGGCGGCGATGCGCAGCGCGCGGGACTCGTCGGCGGTGGTCAGGCCGTAGCCGGACTTGGTCTCGAAGGTCGTGGTGCCCTGCCGCAGGGCCTCCGCGAGGTGACGGGTGAGGCCCGCCTCCAGTTCCGCGTCGGTGGCGGCGCGGGTGGCGGCCACGGTGGTGCGGATGCCTCCGGCGCTGTAGGGGCGGCCGGACATGCGGGCGTTGAACTCCTCGGTGCGGTCGCCCGCGAAGAGGAGGTGGGAGTGGGAGTCGACGAAGCCGGGGATGACGGCCCGGCCTCCGGCGTCGACCCGGTTGTCAGTGGCGGGTGCTTTGCTTGATTCACCGGTCCACGCGACGCGGTCGCCGTCGATGACGACGGCCGCGTCCCGGACCAGTCCGAGGGGGGAGTTGTCACCGAGGGAGGGGTCGTTGGTGACCAGCGCGGCGATGTTGGTGATGACGGTGCTGCTGCTCATGATGTCCGGGGCGTCCTTGCGGGGGCGGGGGCGGGCGGTTACTGCGCGCGGAGGGCCGCGACGGCCCGCGCGAGGGCCTGCGGCACGTCGGGTACGAGGGTGTGCGTCCCGTCGCGTACGACGTGCCGCCCACCCACGACGGTGTGCCGTACGTCCGCTGCCGTCGCGGCGAATACGGCCGTCTCGGCGCCCAGCCCGGGCAGCGGCCCCGCTGTTCTGACCGAGTCGAGGGCGACGGTCGTCAGGTCGGCGCGGGCCCCGGTCGCGAGGGTGCCCACGTCGTCCCAGCCGAGGGCCGCGTGCCCGTCGGCGGTGGCGGCGCGCAGCAGGGCGGCGGCGGTCCAGTGGCCGCGGGTGCGGGTGCGCAGGCGCTCGTTCAGCTCCATGGCCCGTGCCTCTTCCAGCAGGTCGACGACGGCGTGGCTGTCGGAGCCGAGGGAGAGCGGGGAGCCCGCCCGCTGGAGGGCGGCTGCCGGGCCGATGCCGTCGGCGAGGTCCCGTTCCGTCGTGGGGCACATGCAGGTGCCGGTACGGCTGTCGCCGAGCAGGGCGATGTCCTCGTCGGTGAGGTGGGTGCCGTGGACGCCGGTGGTGCGGGGGCCGAGTACGCCGTGGTCCGCGAGGAGCCGGGTGGGGGTGCACCCGTGGGCGGCGCGGCAGGCGTCGTTCTCGGCGGTCTGCTCGGACAGGTGCACGTGCAGCGGGGCCCGCCGTTCCTCGGCCCAGCGCGCCACGGTGGCCAACTGGCCGGCGGGCACGGCCCGTACCGAGTGGATCGCCGCCCCGATCCGTGCGTGATCCCGTTCCTTGAGAACTGCACAGCGTTCCGCCCAGGCCTGCGCCGTCCCGTCGAAGAAGCGGCGCTGGTGGGTGTCGGGGGGCTGTCCGAAGCCGGAGGACAGGTAGCAGGTGTCGAGGAGGGTGATGCGGATGCCGGCTTCGGCGGCGGCCTCGATCAGGGCCTCGCCCATCGCGTTGGGGTCGGCGTAGGGGGTGCCGCCGGGGGCGTGGTGCACGTAGTGGAACTCGCCGACGGCGGTGATGCCGGCGAGGGCCATCTCGGCGTACACCGCGCGGGCGAGGTCGTGGTAGGTCTCGGGGGTCAGCCGGTCGGCGACGGAGTACATGGCCTCGCGCCAGGTCCAGAAGGTGCCGGAGCCCACCTGGACGGTGCCGCGCAGGGCGCGGTGGAAGGCGTGGCTGTGGGTGTTGGCGAGCCCCGGCAGCGTCAGTCCGCGCAGGATCTCCGCGCCGGGGGGCGGGGCCGAAGTGTCCTGCCGTACGGCGGTGATGCGGCCGCCGTGCCCCGCGGCGGAACCGCCGAGGGACACCGTCAGGGTGACGCCCGGCTCGACGTGGGTGCCGAGCCAGGCGTGCTCCAGCCAGTACGTCCGGGTCCGCTCGGTGGAGGTCACGTGCAGGCCAGCCCTTCCAGTACGTCGGCGAGTGCGCTCACCCCGGCCACGCAGTCGTCCTCGGCGGCGTACTCGGCCGGGGAGTGCGACACGCCGGTGGGGTTGCGTACGAACAGCATGGCGGTCGGGATGCGGCCGGAGAGGATCCCGGCGTCGTGTCCGGCTCCGGTGCCGAGGACGGGCACCTTGAGTTCCGTGTCGGTGCCCAGGATGCGGGCGAGTTCGTCGCGCAGGGCGTGGTCGAACTCGACGACGGGGGTGAAGGACTCGCGGTCCACGGTCAGCTCGACGCCGTGGGCGGCGGCGTACTCGCGGGCGGCGTTCTCCACCGCGCCGACCACGGCGTCCAGGCTCTCCTGGTCGGCGGCGCGGGAGTCGAGCCAGCCGCGTACGAGGGAGGGGATCGCGTTGACTCCGTTGGGTTCGACCCCGATCTTGCCGAAGGTGGCGACGGCACCGGCGAGTTCGGCCTCGCGGCGGGCGGCGAGGACGGTCTCGGCGTAGCCCAGCATCGGGTCGCGCCGGTCGGCGAGCCGGGTGGTGCCGGCGTGGTTGGCCTCGCCCCGGAAGTCGAACCGCCAGCGTCCGTGCGGCCAGATGGCGGACGCGATGCCGATCCGGTCGCCGGACAGGTCGAGGGCGCGGCCCTGTTCGACGTGGAGTTCGACGAAGGCGCCGATGCGGGCGAGCCGCTCGGGGTCGGGGCCGAGGGTGTCCGGGTCGTGGCCGGCGGCCTCCATGGCCCGCGGGAGGGTGATGCCGTCCCCGTCGGTCAGGCGGTGGGCCTGTTCGACGGTGAGCGCGCCCGCGGTGAGCCGGGAGCCGACGCAGGCGAGGCCGAAGCGGGCGCCCTCCTCGTCGCCGAAGTTGACGATGCCCAGCGGCCTGGTGAACCGCGCTCCCCTCCCACGCAGTTCGTCCAGGGCGGCGAATGCGGACACGACTCCGAGGGGGCCGTCGAAGGCGCCGCCGTCGGGCACGGAGTCCAGGTGGGAGCCGGTGACGACGGCGTTCCCGGCGGCGGGGTCGCCGAGCCAGGCCCACTGGTTGCCGTTGCGGTCGGTCTCGTGGGTCAGCCCGCGGGCCTCGGCCTGTTCCCGGAACCACGCCCGGCAGTCGGCGTCGGCGCCGGTCCAGGCGAACCGGCGGTAGCCGCCGGAGGCGGAGCCGCGGCCGACCGGCAGCAGCTCCGCCCACATGCTGTGGAAGCTCACGCGCCGTCACCCTCGTGCGGCCCGTCGGCCTCGTGCGGCCCGTCACCCTCGCCCTCACGCATAGGCACCCGCACGCCCCGCTCCCCGGCGACCGACTCGGCGATGTCGTATCCGGCGTCCACGTGGCGGATGACGCCCATGCCGGGGTCGTTGGTGAGGACCCGGCGGATCTTCTCGCCGGCCAGCGCGGTGCCGTCGGCGACCGTCACCTGACCGGCGTGGATCGAGCGGCCCATGCCGACGCCGCCGCCGTGGTGGAGGGAGACCCAGGAGGCGCCGGAGGCGACGTTGACCATGGCGTTGAGCAACGGCCAGTCGGCGATGGCGTCGGAGCCGTCGAGCATGGCCTCGGTCTCGCGGTAGGGGGAGGCGACGGAGCCGCAGTCCAGGTGGTCGCGGCCGATGACGACCGGCGCGGCCAGCTCACCGCTCGCGACCATGTCGTTGAACCGCTCACCGGCCTTGTCGCGCTCGCCGTAGCCGAGCCAGCAGATGCGGGCGGGCAGGCCCTGGAAGCGGACGCGTTCGCCGGCCAGCTTGATCCAGCGGGCCAGGGACTCGTTCTCCGGGAACAGCTCCAGGATCGCCTTGTCCGTCCTGGCGATGTCGGCCGGGTCACCGGAGAGGGCGGCCCAGCGGAAGGGGCCCTTGCCCTCGCAGAAGAGCGGGCGGATGTAGGCGGGGACGAACCCGGGGAAGGCGAAGGCCCGGTCGTAGCCGGCCAGCCGGGCCTCGCCGCGGAGGGAGTTGCCGTAGTCGAACACCTCGGCGCCGGCGTCCTGGAAGCCGACCATCGCCTCCACGTGCCGGGCCATGGAGGCGCGGGCGCGGGTGGTGAAGCCGGCCGGGTCCTTGGCGGCGGCGTCCGCCATGTCCTCGAAGGCCATGCCGGTGGGCAGGTAGGCCAGCGGGTCGTGGGCCGAGGTCTGGTCGGTGACGATGTCGATCGGCGCGCTCATCGCGAGGAGCCGGGGGACGGCGTCCGCGGCGTTGCCGAGGACGCCGATGGAGAGCGGCTCGCGCCGGTCGCGGGCCTCGGTGGCCAGGTGGAGGGCGTGGTCGAGGGAGTCGGCCTTCACGTCGAGGTAGCGGTGCTCGATGCGGCGGTCGATGGCGCGCGGGTCGCAGTCGACGCAGAGGGCGACACCGTCGTTCATGGTGACGGCGAGGGGCTGGGCGCCGCCCATGCCGCCGAGGCCGGCGGTGAGGGTGATGGTCCCGGCGAGGGTGCCGCCGAACTTCTTGGCGGCGACGGCGGCGAAGGTCTCGTAGGTGCCCTGGAGGATGCCCTGGGTGCCGATGTAGATCCAGGAGCCGGCCGTCATCTGCCCGTACATGGTCAGGCCGAGGGCCTCCAGGCGGCGGAACTCCTCCCAGTTGGCCCAGTCGCCGACCAGGTTGGAGTTGGCGATGAGGACGCGCGGGGCCCACTCGTGGGTCTGCATGACGCCGACCGGACGGCCCGACTGGACGAGCATCGTCTCGTCCTGTTTGAGGGTCCGCAGGGTGCGGACCATCGCGTCGAAGGAGCGCCAGTCGCGGGCCGCCTTGCCCGTCCCGCCGTAGACGACGAGCTTGTCGGGGTGCTCGGCGACCTCGGGGTCGAGGTTGTTCTGCAGCATGCGCAGGGCGGCCTCCTGCTGCCAGCCCAGGGCGCTCGGGGTGGTGCCGCGTGGCGCTCGGACAGGGCCGGGGGGCGGCCCGTAGGGCTCCGGCTGAGGGTGGCGACGGGAGGCGGGCGGGCGGGGTCCGGACATGGTGGCCTCCTGGTGGCTTGCTCCCGACGGATTGTTACAGCGGCTATTCATATCCTGGTTGCGTGAATAGAACTAGTCAATACGCCCGTGTCCCGGCGCGGTCCCCTCTCGGGTGTTTGGCTGGATGTGCGGCGCACGCAGCCAGGCTGGATGTGCGGGGCAGGCACCCAGGAGTGCGGGCGGACGACCTGGAGCGGAGGACCGCGTGAGCGAGGGCACGGACGTGAACGACGGCACGGGCGTGAGCGGTGACCCCGGCGGCGGGACGGAGCGGGCCGCGCGGCGGGACGAGGCGGTACGGGCGGCCGTGGAGCAGGGGCTGCTCGGACCCGGCACGCCGATCGTCGGGCTGCTGGACGTCGCCGGGATCAGGGAGTCGGCGGCGGCGCTGCGGGCGGCGTTCGAGGCGGTGGCGGCGCCCGGGACGCCCGTACTGCACGCCTTCGCGGTGAAGGCCTCACCGCTGGTGCCGGTGCTGCGGCTGCTGCACCGGGAGGGCATCGGCGCGGAGGTCGCGAGCCCGGGCGAGCTGGCGCTGGCGCGGGCGGCGGGGGTGCCGCCGGAGCGGACGGTGCTGGACTCCCCCGCCAAGACGCCGGGTGAGCTGCGGGAAGCGCTCGGGCTGGGCGTCGCGGTCAACGCGGACAACCCGCAGGAACTGGAGCGCATCGACGCCCTGCTGGCCGAGGGGGCGAGCACCTCCCCGCTCGGTGTCCGTGTCAACCCGCAGGTCGGCGGGGGTTCCATCGAGGCCCTGTCGACGGCGACGGAGACCTCGAAGTTCGGGGTGGCGCTGCGCGACGAGGGGGCGCGCGAGTGGGTGGTGCGGGCGTATCTGGCGAGGCCGTGGCTGACCCGGCTGCACGCGCACACGGGGTCCCAGGGCATCCCGCTCTCCCTGATGGCCGGGGGCGTGGCCGAGACCTACGCGCTCGCCGAGGAGATCAACGGCCGAGCCGGGCGCCGGCAGGTCGACACGCTCGACATCGGCGGCGGCCTGCCGGTGAACTTCGCGTCGGACGAGACGGCACCGACGTACGCCGACTACGCACGTGTGCTGCGCGAGGCGGTGCCGGGGCTGTTCGACGGGCGGTACGGGCTGGTCACCGAGTTCGGGCGGTCGCTGCTGGCCAAGCACGGCACCGTCGTGGCGCGCGTGGAGTACGCCAAGAGCGCCGGGGGGCGTCCGGTCGCGGTGACGCACGCGGGCGTGCAGGTCGCGACGCGGACGGTGTACGCGCCGGGCGCGTGGCCGCTGCGGATCACCGCGTACGACGGCAAGGGGCTGCCGAAGGAGGGGCCGAACGTGGTGCAGGACGTGGCGGGGCCGGCCTGCTTCGCGGGGGACCTGCTGGCGGTCGGGCGCGCGCTGCCGCCGCTGGAACAGGGGGACTACGCGGCGGCGCTGGACACGGGGGCGTACTACTTCGCGCACCACTACGCGTACAACTCGCTCGCCCGTCCCGCGGTCCACGGTTTCGTGGGGCGCGCAGACGGAGGTGTCGCCTTCGCGACCGTCCGGGAGGCCCAGACGGTCGAGGAGATCGTGGCCGAGGCGGGAGGGGAGCACGTCACCGCGCTGACGGACGCGGCCGGCCGCGGGTGACTGCGGCGGTTCGTGGACCACCGGTCCGTGGCGGCCGGTCGCGCCCGTCCGGCGGAGCCGCTCCGGTCACGGCCCCGCCCCCCGGGAGGGCGCTGCGCCGAGGCCCTCGTTCAGACCAGTGCGGCCGGCCTGCGCCGCGCGCCGCCCGGGGCTGCGTCGCCCGCCGCGATGCCGGTGCCGCGGTAGGCCTTGACGGCCTTGGCCGCCGGGCGGCCGAAGCCGCGGGAGAGCCAGTCCACGCGGACCCACAGCAGGGCGTCCTCGGCCTGTTCGCGGCGGCCGATCCAGGCGGACTTCAGCCACAGGCCCGCGCCGCAGCCTGCCATCAGCAGCCCTGCGGCGGCGGGGACGGCGAAGGCGCTGCCCAGCGCGGCGAGGAAGGCGAGGAGCAGCCACCAGCGGTGGCCCCGACGCCAGTTGCGTACGGTCACCGCGCGGTCCTGGAGCACGTCGTGCTTGCCCGCGCGGGCGGCCGAGCGGGCCAGGGCGGTGTACCGCCGTCGGCGCACGCAGGCCACCACGGCCGTCGCGACGACGAACAGCGCGGCACCGGCCAGTAGCCCGATCCGGCGTCCGGTCAGCCCCGGCACCAGCGCCCCGATGCCCGCCGCGAACACGCCCAGCCACCACAGCGGTGCCGCCCCCGCCCGTACGACGACGGCGACCCGAGCCAGTCCCTGTCCTCCGCGCGCCACGTCCGGCCTCCTGTCCCGTTCTTCGCTTCCCGCGATGCGTCCGAAGGGTGTGCGGAGACGGAGGTTAGCGGGGGAAGGTGAGACGAGTCTGAGAACACGGCCGCCGACGCCGGCCCGCCCACCGCCCTTCCCCACGAACCGCCGCCCGCCGAGGCCACCGCTCGACGAACCCGCCACCCGGCGAACCGCCGGCCGACGAACCGCCGGCCGACGAACCGTCTGCTGACGCATCGTCGGCTGACGTGCCGTCGGCTGACGTGCCGTCGGCTGACAAACCCGGCCGACGAACCATCGGGCGCCGCACCGTCGGGCGCTGCCCGGTCACTCCACGAAGAGCCCCCGCGCCGCCGCCTTCGCGTCGAACTCCTCCAGTCGGGCCTGCGCGTCCGGCAGCCCGTCGCACATGGCCTCCAGCAGCATCCGGCCGAGCAGCATCGGCGCGCAGGCGGTGTCGAAGGCGAGGCCGGTGCCGACGGCGGCGGGCAGCAGCAGGTCGGACACCTTGGCGACCGGCGCGAAGGCGGAGTCGGCGACGGTCACGACGGTGAGCCCCGCCTCCCTCGCGTGGGTGAGCGCGTCGACGACCTCGCGCGGATGGCGCGGGAGGGCGAAGCAGAGCAGGGCCGTCGCCCCGGCCCGGGCGGCGGCGTCGACGCGGTCCTGGAGCATCGTGCCGCCCTCGTCCAGCAGCCGGACGTCCGGGTGGACCTTGGCGGCGAAGTAGGCGAAGCCGTGCGCCTGGGCCGCCGCCGCCCGCAGCCCGAGGACGGGCAGGGGCCGGCTCCCGGCGAGCGTCCGGCCCGCCTCCCGCACCGGCCCGGGGTCGGCCAGCGCCTCGGCCAGATGGCGCAGGTTCTCGATCTCGGCCGCCACGGCCTGCTGGTACTCGTTGCAGGAGCCGGTGTCCGGCACCGGTTCAGCGGGGGCCACCTCGCGCAGATGGCGGCGCAGCGCCGGATAGCCGTCGAAGCCGAGGGCGACGGCGAAGCGGGTCACGGACGGCTGGCTGACCCCGGCCAGCTCGGCCAGTTCCACGCTGGACAGGAAGGGCGCGTCGGCGGCGCGCCGCACCATGCTGTGCGCGATGCGCCGCTGGGTCGGCGTCAGCCGGTGCCCCTCGAAGAGGGCCTGCAGCCGCCCGGCCGGACCGTCGGTACCACGCGCCCCGCCCGGCCCGCCACTTCCGCCACCGCCGCTCCAGCCACCGCCGCTCCCGCTGCCGCCGCTCATCACGCGCTCCCCCTCGACCTATTCACCTTCCCCGACTTCTGCATACCGTTATACAGCCAGGCGGCGCGGAGGCGGCGCGGAGGCGGCGGGCACCAGGTCGAACACCCCTGCGAGTCATCGCGCGCCGGCTCGCCCCACCGGCCTCCCCCCGCCGAGAACGGGGGCTAACCCCAGTGCCGCCGACGCCGCCGCTGCCTACCGTGGGCGGCATGACGGCATTGGACGGGCGGGACACCGACCTCAAGAAGGAACTCGACGCCACTCTGCAGACCCGCAGGGAGCTGGGTGAGGAGTACGAGTCCGCACTGGTCGACTCGTTCCTGGAGAAGGTCGACCAGCGCATCGACGGAGTGGTCGAGCGCCGGGTGCGCCGACAGCTCGCCGAGCAGCAGATGACCGCGGCCCGGGACAGCCGGTCGCCGAGGCCCACGGACTCCTTCGGCGAGCGCTTCGGCTTCGGCATCGTGTCGCTGGTGCTGGCGGTCCCGCTGTCCGCGATCGGCGGCGGCGTCGCGGGCCTCCCCGGGCTGCTGGTCGCCTGGGCCGGGATCGTCGGGGTCAACGTCGTCCAGGTCGCGCGGACCAACCCTGGGCTGTTCGCTCGACGGCGGCGCGCCGAGCGGGACGACTCCTGGAAGGACTGACGGCGCCTGGAAGGACTGAGGGAGTACTGCGCGGGGACCGCCGCACCCCCATCGCTGGGGGGCGGGACGACGGCGGTCCCCGCGGGGGACGCGCGCGGTACCGGGCCTCACGGCCGGGGCGGCGCGTCCTGGCGTCGCTGGAGGTCCGGGAGCCGCTCCGGAAGGTCCGTGACGCCGTTCGGTGCCGGCCGGGTCGGGGAGCCGCTCCCTTCCCGCCGACACCCCTCACTGTGCAGGGCCCGTGTTAAGCGTGTGCTGCGCGGACGTGACGCGCGCGTACCACTTCCGCGAAGTCCACGAAGATCACCGGCAGCCCGGGTCCGTCCCCGGAACGGCCGGTTCATCCGCGGTCCACCACCGCTTACCCGCAGCGCCCGCAGCACCCGGCCACCTGCCGGTGTTCCCGCCGTTGGCCGCTACTTCCCGCTCCTCGCGAGGAAGGACAGCAGGTCCTGACGGCTCACCACACCGGTCGGCTTGCCCTCGACGAGGACGATCGCCGCGTCGGCGGCGCCGAGCACGGCCATCAGGTCCGCGACCGGTTCCCCGGAACCGACCTGCGGCAGCGGGGCCGACACGTGCTTCTCCAGCGGGTCCTCCAGCGAGGCCCGCTTGGCGAACAGGGCGTCCAGCAGCTCGCGCTCCACGACCGACCCGACGACCTCGGCGGCCATCACGTCCGGGTGGCCGGCGCCGGGCTTGACGATCGGCATCTGCGAGACGCCGTACTCGCGCAGCACCTCGATGGCCTGGCCGACGGTCTCGTCCGGGTGCATGTGGAGGAGGGAGGGGATGTGGCCGCCCTCCTTGTGGTTCAGGACGTCGGCGACGCGGGCGCTGGGGCCGGCGTCCTCCAGGAAGCCGTAGTCGGCCATCCACTCGTCGTTGAAGATCTTGCTGAGGTAACCGCGTCCGCTGTCCGGGAGGAGGACGACGACCACGTCGTCCTCGCCGAGCCGCTCGGCCACCTCCAGCGCCGCGACGACCGCCATGCCGCAGGAACCGCCCACCAGCAGGCCCTCCTCCTTGGCCAGGCGGCGGGTCATCTGGAAGGAGTGCTTGTCGGAGACGGCGACGATCTCGTCGGCGACGTCGCGGTCGTACGCCGTCGGCCAGAAGTCCTCACCGACGCCCTCGACGAGGTACGGCCGTCCGGAGCCGCCGGAGTAGACCGAGCCCTCGGGGTCGGCGCCGATCACCTTGACCGCGCCGTCGCTGGCCTCCTTGAGGTAGCGCCCGGTGCCGGAGATGGTGCCTCCGGTGCCGACACCGGTCACGAAGTGCGTGATCTTCCCGCCCGTCTGCTCCCACAGCTCGGGGCCGGTGGAGTGGTAGTGGGAGAGCGGGTTGTGCGGGTTGGAGTACTGGTCCGGCTTCCAGGCGCCCGGGGTCTCGCGGACCAGCCGGTCGGAGACGTTGTAGTAGGAGTCCGGGTGCTCGGGGTCGACGGCCGTCGGGCACACGACGACCTCGGCGCCGTACGCGCGCAGGACGTTGATCTTGTCGGTGGACACCTTGTCAGGGCAGACGAAGATGCACTTGTAGCCCTTCTGCTGGGCCACGATCGCGAGGCCCACGCCCGTGTTGCCGCTGGTCGGCTCCACGATGGTGCCGCCGGGCCGGAGCTCTCCGCTCTTCTCCGCGGCCTCGATCATGCGCAGGGCGATGCGGTCCTTCACCGAGCCGCCCGGGTTGAAGTACTCCACCTTGGCCAGGACGGTCGCCCTGATGCCCTGGGTCACGCTGTTGAGCCGCACCAGCGGGGTGTTGCCGACGAGGCTGATCATCGAGTCGTGGAAATGCACCGTGGTCTCCGGATGCTGCAAAAGGTGTGGTCGTTGTCGGTGCGGCCAGCCTATGGCCTGCGGGCCCGCTGATGCCCCGTGAAGGTCGTTCACTCCTCGTTGAGATTGGGCGACCGTCCGTACGGGGCAAGACGTGGGTGTACGGGTTGGAGGAGGTGGCGGCGACGTATGACGAGCATGTCGAGGGCGAGGGTGGCCCGGCGGATCGCGGCCGGCGCGGCGTACGGCGGCGGCGGCATCGGGCTGGCCGGTGCGGCCACGGTCGGTCTGCTGCTGGCGGAGATGCAGCTGGCCAGGCGCCGGGTGGGTATCGGCACACCCGACCGGGTGCCGAACGCGCAGGGGGTCTACGGTGACGCCCCGCCCACGGCCGGTGAGCCGCCCCTGCGGCTGATGATGCTGGGGGACTCCACGGCCGCCGGGCAGGGCGTGCACCGGGCCGGGCAGACGCCGGGCGCGCTGCTGGCGTCGGGGCTCGCGGCGGTGGCGGAGCGGCCGGTGGAGCTGGGCTCGGTCGCGGTGCCGGGGGCCTGCTCGGACGACCTGGACCGGCAGGTGGCGCTGGTCCTCGCGGATCCGGGGCTGACCCCCGACATCTGCGTGATCATGATCGGCGCGAACGACGTCACCCACCGCATGCCGGCGACCCGCTCGGTCCGGCACCTGTCGGGGGCGGTACGGCGGCTGCGTACGGCCGGCGCGGAGGTGGTCGTCGGCACCTGCCCGGACCTGGGCTCCATCGAGCGGGTGCGGCAGCCGCTGCGCTGGCTGGCCCGGCGGACCTCGCGGCAGCTGGCGGCGGCGCAGACCATCGGCGCCGTGGAGCAGGGCGGGCGCACGGTGTCGCTGGGCGATCTGCTGGGCCCGGAGTTCGCCGAGAACCCGCGGGAGCTGTTCGGTCCCGACAACTACCACCCCTCCGCCGAGGGGTACGCCACGGCCGCGATGGCGGTACTGCCGTCGGTGTGCGCGGCGCTCGGCCTGTGGCCGGACGAGGAGGAGCGCCCGGACGCGCTGCGCCGGGAGGGTTTCCTGCCGGTGGCCCGGGCGGCGGCCGAGGCCGTGGCCGAGGCGGGCACGGAGGTCGCGGCGGCGATGCCGTCGGGGCCGCGGGGACCCTGGGCGCTGCTCAAGCGCCGGCGGCGGCGCCGGGTGTCCGAAACAGAACCGGCGGCCTCGGCGCAGCCGGGGTAGGGCGGGGCACTCGGGGAGCACGCGTCCGCCCCACGACGAGGACGCCTGCCTGCCGACGCGGGCGGGGCACTCGGGGAGCGCGCGCCCACCCCCACAACTCGGACGCCGGCCCACCACCCCGGGCGGAGCGCTCGGGGAGTACACGCCCGCCCCACGACGTGGGCGTCGGCCTGCCGACGCGGGCGGGTCGACGGCCATCCGCCGCGCGACCCGCACCTCGGCCCGCCGCGAGACCCGCACCCCCGGCTCACCACGCGACCCGCACCGGCCCACCGCACCCCGGCCCACCGCGCAACCCGCACCCGGGCTCATCGCGCGACCGCCCCCCGGCCCGCCAAACCGCCGGAGGCCCAAGCAAGCGCTTAGAAAGTTGCGGTCCACGTCACACTCCCGCACCCGTGACCCAGCCCATACGTCCGGGTAACTTCCCAACCAGCCCCGCCGCCCACCCGCCGCCCGACCACCACCCCCGAACGAGGCGCGCGCCGCCCCTCGTACCGACTCGCCACTGGAGCCGTGATGCCCGAAGCCGTGATCGTCTCAGCCGCCCGCTCCCCCATCGGCCGCGCCTTCAAGGGCTCCCTGAAGGACCTGCGCCCCGACGACCTGGCCGCCACGATCATCCAGGCCGCCCTCGCCAAGGTTCCGGAGCTGGACCCCAGGGACATCGACGATCTGATGCTCGGCTGCGGGCTGCCCGGCGGCGAGCAGGGCAACAACCTCGGCCGCATCGTCGCCGTGGAGATGGGCATGGACCACCTGCCCGGCTGCACCGTCACCCGCTACTGCTCCTCGTCCCTGCAGACCTCCCGCATGGCGCTGCACGCCATCAAGGCCGGCGAGGGCGACGTGTTCATCTCGGCCGGTGTCGAGATGGTCTCCCGGTTCGCCAAGGGCAACTCTGACAGCCTGCCGGACACCCGCAACCCGCTGTTCGCCGAGGCGGAGGCCCGCACCGCCGCCGTCGCCGAGCAGGAGGGCACCACCTGGCACGACCCGCGCGAGGACGGCCTCGTCCCCGACCCGTACATCGCCATGGGCCAGACCGCCGAGAACCTCGCCCGCGTCAAGGGCGTCACCCGGCAGGACATGGACGAGTTCGGCGTCCGCTCGCAGAACCTCGCCGAGGAAGCCATCAAGAACGGCTTCTGGGAGCGGGAGATCACGCCGGTCACGCTGCCCGACGGCACCGTGGTCTCCAAGGACGACGGCCCGCGCGCCGGCGTCACCCTGGAGGGCGTCCAGGGCCTCAAGCCCGTCTTCCGCCCCGACGGCATGGTCACCGCCGGCAACTGCTGCCCGCTCAACGACGGCGCCGCCGCCCTCGTGATCATGAGCGACACCAAGGCCCGCGAGCTGGGCCTGACCCCGCTCGCCCGGATCGTCTCCACCGGCGTCTCCGGCCTCTCCCCCGAGATCATGGGCCTCGGCCCGGTCGAGGCGAGCAAGCAGGCCCTGTCCCGGGCCGGGCTGTCCATCGACGACATCGACCTGGTCGAGATCAACGAGGCCTTCGCCGCGCAGGTCATCCCCTCCTACCGCGACCTGGGCATCCCGCTGGAGAAGCTGAACGTCAACGGTGGCGCCATCGCCGTGGGCCACCCCTTCGGCATGACCGGTGCCCGCATCACCGGCACCCTGATCAACTCCCTCCGGACGCACGACAAGCAGTTCGGTCTGGAGACCATGTGCGTCGGGGGCGGCCAGGGCATGGCGATGGTCATCGAGCGCCTGAGCTGACCGGTGCGCCGCCGCACCGAATGAGGGACGGTCGGTAGCGCCGGGGGGACCCAGCGTGACGCGCGGCCCGGGACCCCGGCCACCCCGGGGTTCTGGGCCGTTTTGTGACCCAATCTCCCCCATGATGTGACCTACCTCTCCCGCCCCGCCGATTCACGCAGGTCAGACCGGCCACACCCCCATCATCCGACCCCAAAGTCCTGTCCGTTTCGTGACGTTACGCACTGACAGACGGTTAGTCCACCCTTCAAGCTGATGTAGGAAGTCGGGGGTCTGACTTTGAACCGGGAGTACGTCCGTGAGCGCCATGCCGATCGCCCTGCTGCTCACCACGGCCGCCACCGGCGCCGTGGGCGTCGCCGTCCTGCGCGCCGTGCTTGTGCTGCGCCGCCAGGTGGCGGCCCTGCACACCGAGCTGACCAAGAGCCGTGCCGACGCCGCGCGCGGCCGCGTGCCGGCGGCCCGCACCACCGCCGACGCCGAGGAGATACGCGCGGCCGTCGCGGAGGCGCTCGCCGAGGAGCGCGAGCGGGAACTCGCCGAGGCGCGGGCCTTCTGGGCCGCCCAGGACGCGCGGGACACCTCCGACGCGCCACTGCTGCTCGGCCTGTCCGACAGTGAGCTGTTCCTGCCTCGCCAGGCCGACTTCGCCGGCCTGGAGCCGCTGGCCGAGCCGGGCGCCGACGCCGACGAACCGACCGCACTGGACGCGAACCCGCGGGAGTCCGCCGAGCTGGCCGCGGCCCGCCGCCGGCACCCCTCGCACCCGGACTTCGTGCCGAACTCCTCACCGGTTGTGAACGACCACGAGCGCACCGTCGCCACTCTGGAGGAGCTGGCCGAGTCGAGCGTGGCACTGGCGGACGTCCGCCCGGGTCCGCTGGGCACGCTCGACGTGTACGTCTTCGCCGACGGGACCACCCTGTGCATGACCCCGGGCCACCGTGAGACCGCGGAGCGCCTGGCCGACGCGCTGGGGTCGGGCAAGACGCCGTACCTCCTGGGCGGCTCGGGCATCTCCGGCGCCTACACGCTGACCTTCGCCTGCGGCGAGGAGAACGTGTACATCCTGGCGGACCGCGTCATCGCGTCCCTCTAGCCACGCCCGGGCGTCAGACCCCGGCCCGCTTGCGGGCCTCGTCCACCAGTCGCACCGCCTGTTCCACCTGGCCCTCGTCACTCAGCACGAGGGCCAAGTCGTGTGCGGCGACGGCGATCTGGTCGGCGGCGGCGAACATGCCCGCGTCCGGCATCTCCCGGGGCTGTGACCCCGGTTCCTCCACGAGCTGGGCGCGCCGGGCCAGCTCCCTGGCCAGCCCCAGCGCCTCGGCGGCGGCCCCGCGTTGCAACCGGCTCTGCGGGGCGGCCCGCAACCGGTCGGCGAAATCGTCCACGGCACGGAGCAAAGGCGTCGTATCAACCACGGCGCGAGCGTACGCGCCCCTCCGGGACTGTTGCCAACGGGCGAACGCTCAGGCACGGTGGCCTGAAGGACCGGCTCACATCCCCTTTCGCCCGGAGGCGCCGATGTCCCAAGTCTTCTCCGAGGAGACCCACCGCAACATGCTCGCCCGTATCCCGCACTGCACCGGTCGTGACATCTCCGACTGGCTGCGCGCCGTCGAGGACGGCCCCGCCCTCCTCCGTTTCGAGGAGAAGGTCAGCTGGCTCCGCCACGAACACGACCTCGCGTACGGCCACGCGAAGGCGATCGTCCACGAGTACGACCTGAGAAGGGCCGCGCGCAAGCTGCGCTAGGCGCCGCCGCCCCACGACGAAGGCCCCGGGCGCAAGCCCGGGGCCCTTCACGCGTCGCGCCCGGGGGCGCCGCGCCGTACTAGTCGCTGCTGTTCAGGATCGCGATCAGCCGCAGGAACTCCAGGTACAGCCAGACCAGCGTCAGCGTGAGGCCGAAGGCGGCGAGCCAGGCCTCCTCGCGCGGGGCGCCGTACGCCAGACCGTCCTCGACCTGCTTGAAGTCCATGGCCAGGAAGCAGGCGCCGAGGATGATGCCGACGATGCCGAAGACGACACCGAGCGCACCGCTGCGGAAGCCGAGGCCGTCACCGCCGCCGAGGACGGCGAACAGCAGGTTCACCATCATCAGGAAGACGAAGCCGAGCGCGGCCGCCATGACGAAGCCGTAGAAACGGCGGTTGACGCGGATCCAGCCGGCCTTGTAGGCGATCAGCACACCGGCGAAGACCGCCATCGTGCCGATCACGGCCTGCATGGCCGCGCCGTCGGCGATGCGGTTGTCGACGACGCTGGAGACGACGCCGAGGAAGACACCCTCGAACGCCGCGTACGACAGGATCAGCGCGGGCGAGGCCTTGCGCTTGAAGGACTGCACGAGCGCCAGGACCATGCCGATCACCGCGGCACCGATACCGACGCCGTAGGAACGGCCGATGTTGGCGTCGTCCACGGGCAGCAGGGCCCATGCGAGCGCGGCCGTCACGACGAGGACGCCGAGCGTGCTCGCCGTACGGATGACGACGTCGTCCATCGTCATCCGGCCGGTGGTGGCCGGCGCCTGCGGCGGCGCGCCGTACTGCTGGTCCTGCTGGGCGTAAGGGTTCTGCGCGTAGGGGTTGCCGGCGGGCTGGGCGTACGGACTTCCCTGCGCCTGCGCGTACGGGTTCCCCTGGGTGGCGACGGCGGGACCCCCGGCCTGCGGCGCGGCGTTGAAGCCCGCGTAGCCGTTGTCGCGGCTGAACCCCCGTCGCGAGAAGACCGGGTTTCTGCTCCTCATTTCACTCCTCCATGGCCACACGACGCAGCCTTGGCTCAAGAGTAATGGAACGGCAAAGGAATAACCCTACTGCTTGGGGAGGATCTTTCCCTGCTCCTGCGGGACAACACGCTACGCGGATCAGTGATTCCCCTCACCGGCGGGGGCGGTCAAGCGGCTGTACGCCGCTCACCCGATCGGGAAACCGGTGTAGGCCTCGGCGAGGTCGGTCCCGGCGGCGCGGGAGCCGGCGATGCGGTCCAGACGGGCCAGCTGGAGGCGGTCGTCGAAGGGCGTGGCGTCGGGGGCGCGGTGCAGGAGGGCCGTCATGTCGTACGAGAACCGCTCGGCCTGCCAGACGCGCCGCAGGCAGGTGGCGGAGTAGGCGTCGAGCAGCTCGTCGGAGCCGGTCCGGGTGCGGTGGGCCAGCGCCCGCGCGAGGGTGACGACGTCGCCGACGGCGAGGTTCAGGCCCTTGGCGCCGGTGGGCGGCACGATGTGCGCCGCGTCGCCGGCCAGGAAGAGGCGGCCGTGCCGCATGGGCTCGTGGACGTGGGAGCGCATCGGCGTGACCGACTTCTGGGTGAGGGGGCCGCGCCGGAGGGTCCAGTCGTCGGCCGTCTCGAGGCGGCGTTCCAGCTCGGCCCAGATCTCCTCGTCGCTCCAGCTCCCGGCGTCCGTGCCCGCGGGCACCTGGAGGTAGAGGCGGGACACGGACGGGGAGCGCATGGACAGCAGGGCGAAGCCGCGGTCGTGGCGGGCGTAGACCAGCTCGTCGTGCGAGGGGGCCACGTCGGCGAGGACGCCGAGCCAGGCGAAGGGGTACGTCCGCTCGAAGGTGCGGCCCAGTCCGGCCGGGACGGCTCCCCGGGCGACGCCCCGGAAGCCGTCGCAGCCGACGACGTAGTCGCACTCCAGCACGTCCTCCGCGCCGTCCCGGCCGTACGCGCCGTCCCCGCCGTACGCGCCGTCCCCACCGCCGTGCCGGAAGCGGACGCGCGGGTGTTCGGTCTCCGCACCCTCCACGGCCAGCGCCTCGGTCTCGAACAGCAGCGGGCCGCCCTCGTCGAACTGCAGGGCGATGAGATCCTTGCAGACCTCGGTCTGGGCGTAGACCATGACGGACTTTCCGCCGGTGAGCGCGGGGAAGTCGACACGGTGGCGCCGCCGGTCGAAGCGCAGCTCGATTCCGTCGTGGCGCAGCCCCTCCCGGTCCATCCGCTCCCCCGCCCCGGCCGCCCGCAGGACGTCCACGGTGCCCTGCTCCAGGATTCCGGCGCGCTGCCGCCGTTCGACGTAGGCACGGTCGCGGCTCTCCAGGACGACCGAGTCGATCCCGGCGCGGTGGAGCAGCCGGGCGAGGAGGAGTCCGGCGGGTCCCGCCCCGATGATGCCGACGGTGGTACGCATCGGTCGTCCCCTTCGCCTGGCGTCGTCGCCGCGTCGCTCACGTTGTTCGCACAGTGAACACGAGTTCAGCGTGATGCACGCAGGAGGTGCCGGGACCGGTGAACGATCCGTCGGCCTGAGGGAAGTGTCCTCCAACGGCCCCCGTGGGGACACGGACGGTTCCCCGGCGCCTCGTCGCCCCTCGTCCGCCCGGCACCCGACGCCGGCCCCGGCGAGAACGTCGGTGATGCCGAACGCGCGGGCGGGGGCGAGCCCTGTGGTCACGCCGGGGCACGCGGTGACACTGCCCGACTCGAGCGTCCTTCCACCCGCCCTGCTCACGCGCCGCTGAACCCCCTGTACCGGCGGGACACTTCCGGTACCTGGACGTGGAAAACCCAGCACACCGGACGCCCTGGCACACGTCAGGGCAAGGGCAGGAAACCCCTCCGAGAAGGACCTCATGCGTCACACTCGCACCATTCCGGTCGCCGCCGGGGCACTCGCTCTGGCCGCCGCCACCACAGTTCTACTCCCGGCCGCCGCCCACGCGGCCGTTCCCCCCCGGAACGGCACTGCGTCGGCAGTTCCCCCGCGGTACCCGGCTGCGTCGCCTGACGTACGGCCATGAGAGGTAAACCGCGACCGGAAACACTGACAAGAGAGTGAAGGAGGACCGTGGCCGTTAATGTCACGAAAATCAGTGTTTCCATCCATACGACAGGAGTGGTCATGGGTCTGCCCGTCATCGGCGGTCTGCTCGACAGCGTGATCGGCATCGTCCTCGGTGCGGTGAACGGCATCGCGCCTCAACTCGGAGCCCTTATGGCCGGCCTGGGCCTCTGAGCGGTCCCGCGCCAGGTTCGCCGTTCAGCCTCTGCCGCGACAGGGGCGTCGTGTGGCCGTCCCGGGCCCCAGCTTCCCGGGACGAGCCCAGGACCGTCTGCCGGCCCCAGGCCGCCGGCACGGTGACGGCGTTCCATGTGCCGTCGATCTCGACCGGGCCCAGTGGCACGTCCTCGTGCAGGAGGTACGGCGGCCGTAAGAGAGGGGCGGTCGTCATGACGCGGTCACCTCCGCCCACACCTGCTTGCCCCAGGGCAACGGGACGACGCCCCAGTTGCTGGACACCGCGTCGACCAGGCGCAGGCCCCGGCCGGTCTCGGCCAGCGGGTCCCCGACCTGGAACTGCGGCAGGTCCCGGCTCCTGTCGGTGATGGCGACGCGCACCCGGTAGCGGACCGTACGGGTCACCGCCATCCGCACCACGGAGCCGCGGGCGTGCCGGGCGGCGTTGCTCGCCAGCTCCGACGCGATCAGCTTCACGTCATCCCCGAGGTGCTCCAGGCGCCACACGGCCAGCACCGTGTCGACCATCTTCCGGGCGTCCTCGGCGACCTGGTCGTCCCGCTGCAGAACCCCGTAGTAGGCCGGATCTCCCGTGGCCGAGGCGACCGGACGCCAGGACGGCCGTAGTCGTTCCACTGTCTCGCTCCCGTGGCTGGTGGTGCTCGCCATGCTGACGCCTCCAAGCGGCCTCACGCGGTTTGCTCGTACGGTGAGTACAACGGGGAATACGCTGAGTGCATTAGGACCGGTGGGCGCTGATGCGTTTACCGTGTTTAACGCCCTGCTTGGGAGGGTGGGCGAGGTGACGGATCACGCCTGCGCGCGCAACGCCGCGCTGGAACGGGCCCTGAAACAGGCCGATCTGACGTACGAACAGGCCGCCGCGGCTGTCCGCGTGGTGGCCGCCGAGGCTGGCGAATTACTCCGCACCAACAGGTCTGCGGTGGCTCATTGGGTGAAGGGTCAACGACCGGCCCTCACCACCGCCGCATACATTGCCGAAGCGCTGTCGCGCAGGCTCGGCCGCTCTCTGCGACCGAGCGAGCTCGGGTTGTGCGACCCCGGCCAGGACCCCGCCCACGAACGGCTGGGCCTGATCCTGGGCGCCGACCCGGTGGACACACTCAGGCGGATCGGGGAGGCGGACATTCACCGGCGGAAGTTCCTCACTGGGGCGGCCTACAGCGTCGCAGCGGCTGCCCTGCCGCTGGGCATGGACCAGGCCGTCGAGCAGCAGCAGCGGGCCCGGGCGGGCCACCAGCGGGCCGGGCACGCGGAGATCGCAGCCGTCCGGGACATGGTCGACATGTTCACCCGCATCGACGAGCGCCACGGCGGCCGGCACGGCCGCAGCGCCGTCGTCCAGTACCTACGCAGCGACGTGGCCGACCTGTGCCGGTCCACGTTCACCACCGACGACCACCGCCGCGAGGCGCTGGCCGCCGCCGCGTGCGTCTCGTACCTGTGCGGCTGGAAGGCATTCGACGCCGGGGAGCACGGCCTGGCCCAGCGCTACTACCTCCAGAGCTACGCCCTGACGAAGGAGGCCGGGGACGACCTCCACGGAGCCTGGATACTGCGGATCATGGCGCACAACGGCATGGACGTCCGCCGGCCGGAGCGCACCGTGGACCTGGCGGAGGCCGCCCTGGCGCACGTCCACGGCCGCGTGGACCCGACCACGGAGTCCCTGTTCGCCGTCACCCGCGCCCGCGCCCTGGCCCACGCCGGCCGCAGCAACGAGGCGGTCGCCCAGCTCCGCCAGGCGCAGGACCTGGTCCTGCGGGGCGAGGAACGAGAGCTGCCGTTCTGGGCCGCCCTGTGGGGCTCCCCCCGGGCCACCGTCGCCAGCCACACGGCCAAGACGTTCCGGGAGCTACGCGACCACGCCAACGCCGAGAAGCACTACGGCGTATCGGCGCGCAGCCGCCCCGGCAGCGGCCACGAGCACCAGCGGATCACCGCGCTCACGCTCGCCGCGCAGGGCCGCGAGCAGGCCGCCCAGGGCCACCTGGAACAGGCATGCGGAACGTGGGGTCAGAGCCTGGGCCTGTTCGGCGGGGTCCGCTCCGCCCGTGCCGCCGGCGAGGTGCGCGGTATCCGCCGCCACCTGGCGGTGTTCGAGCGGCGCGGCGTCAAGGCCGCCGCCGAGCTGGACGAGCAGGCCCGCTCCTGGCAGCTCGCGTACACCTGATCATGGTGCGGGCGGTGTCAGTCCCCCGACCGTAATGTGGTCCCGTGCCCAGCTTTCCCCGGGTCTCCGGGCACTGCGTGCTGCCCGGGACCGCCTCAACGACGCCATCCGAACCCTGATGGGCCGGCTGGCCAGGCGACAGCGCACCCAGCGGTGGGGGGGCGGACGCCTGCCCCAGGGCAGCACGTGCTGGGTGACCGCCGCCTGACCCCGGACAGGGGTGCGCCCCGCTCCGATTTCCAGGCCGGGGCGGGGCGCTTGCCGGCCAGGCCGTGGCCCAGCAGCTCCTGCCACGGGCCGGCGCTGATGTCGACCACGCGGCGGGACGCCTTGCTCTTGGGCGTGCCCAGATAGGCACCCGGCTGCGGTAGCGCTCCTCCACACCCGCCTTGTTCCTGATCACCTCCCGCGCGTAGCGGGGAAGATGAACGACTCCTCGACGCCGACCGAGGGGTCCATGTACCCCTCGCCGTCCTCGTCGCGGGCGAAGCACTCGACCTGCTGGTTGGTTCTGTCGCCCCCGAGGTTCCGCTTCACCTGGTAGCTGGTGACGACACCAACCCTGTTCTTTCGTGGTGCTACGTACGCCATGGCACAGCGCTGTACGCCCGGTGCTCCCGTTGTGCTCCCGAGACGAAACAGAAAATCGGCCTCCGCAGACCGTCTCACCAGGTCAGACGGGGTAAAAACGCGAGTGCCCGGAGCCGGACTCGAACCGGCACGCCCGCGAGGGGGCAGCGAGGTTTAAGCTCGCCGTGTCTGCATTCCACCATCCGGGCAGGCCATGGGCTCCGCGTCGAGCGTCCTGAGCCTATCGGGGCACGCCCCGTGAACACCGGCCGGACGGAACGATGTTGTCTTATTTTATTGGCGCCTGAGGGCGCATCAGTTCCGGGGCTCGGCCTTCCTCACTTGCCAACAGCCTGGCGTGCGGCCTTCGGCAGCGCATGCGGAATGACGGAATTTCACCGTCTCTACAAGGGCGCCCGCCCTGTTCCTGTTCCGCCCTCGCCGGACCGGTGGGCAGGGGGCCGGCCGTCATCCTCAGGTAGTACACGGGCTTGGCCCCTCCGACCGGAGTCCCCCTTCGGAACCGGAACAGCGGCTGACTACACGGCGCCCGGCGGCCGAAAGGATGGACAGCGTCCCCGAGCACCCGCCGTACCGTCAGGAGCGCCCTTCCCGTGACCACCGCACCCATCGCCGACCGGTCCACCACCGTGGCCGCACGCGCCACGGAGCTTTCGAAGATCTACGGTCAGGGCGAGACCCAGGTGGTCGCCCTGGACCGGGTCTCCGTCGACTTCCGGCAGGCCGAGTTCACCGCGATCATGGGTCCCTCCGGCTCCGGCAAGTCCACGCTGATGCACTGCGTCGCCGGGCTGGACACCTTCTCCTCCGGCTCGGTGCGCATCGGTGACACCGAGCTGGGCTCGCTCAAGGACAAGCAGCTGACCAAGCTGCGCCGGGACAAGATCGGATTCATCTTCCAGGCGTTCAACCTGCTGCCGACGCTCACCGCGCTGGAGAACATCACCCTGCCGATGGACATCGCGGGCCGCAAGCCGGACCGGCAGTGGCTGGACTCCGTGATCGGGATGGTCGGGCTGGCCGACCGGCTCGGCCACCGCCCCTCCCAGCTCTCCGGCGGCCAGCAGCAGCGTGTGGCCGTGGCGCGGGCGCTGGCCTCCCGGCCGGAGATCATCTTCGGTGACGAGCCGACCGGGAACCTCGACTCCCGTTCGGGCTCCGAGGTGCTGGGCTTCCTGCGCAACTCGGTGCGGGAGCTGGGGCAGACGGTCGTGATGGTCACCCACGACCCGGTGGCCGCGGCCTACGCGGACCGGGTGGTCTTCCTCGCGGACGGACGCATCGTCGACGAGGTGCACGGGCCGACGGCCGAATCGGTGCTGGACCGCATGAAGCAGTTCGACGCCAAGGGCCGCACCAGCTGACGTCCCGCCCGCCCGCACTCCCCCGTACTTCCCCACGTACGTCTGGACAGAGAAGACCCATGCTCCGTACCGCCTTGCGCAACGTTCTCGCGCACAAGGCCAGGCTGTTGATGACCGTGCTCGCCGTGATGCTGGGCGTTGCGTTCGTGTCGGGCACCCTGGTCTTCACCAACAGCATCTCCGACGCCCTGCAGAACAGCTCCGCCAAGGGCTTCGACCACGTCGACGTCGCCGTGACGGCCAGGTACCAGGACGCCGAGGGCGACAAGGTCGGTGAGCCGGCCGAGCTGACCGAGGCGCACGTCGACGACAGCGCCGGGGTGCCCGGCGCGGCCTCCGCCATCGGCGTGGTGAGCGGTTTCACCGCCGTGGCCGACAAGGACGGCGGCCTGATCGGTGACGGCTGGAGCACCAGGGGCGGCAACTACTGGGGCGCGAAGGACGCCCGGTACCCGCTGACGGCCGGCCGTGCCCCGCGGGGCGAGGGCGAGATCCTCATCGACTCCCGGACCGCCGAGCGCACCGGTTACGGTGTCGGCGACACGGTGCGGATGTCCGTCGACGGGCCGGTGCTCACCCCGGAGGTCGTCGGTGTCTTCACGACCGACGACGGCGGCGTCGCGGCCGGCGGCAGCCTCACCCTCTTCGACACGGCGACCGCGCAGAAGGTCTTCGGCAAGGCGGGCACGTACGACGAGATCGACGTCGAGGCGAAGGACGGCGTCACGCAGGCCGCTCTGAAGAGGCAGCTGGACGAGGCGCTGCCGAAGGACCTCGTCGAGACCACCACCGGCGAGAAGCTCGCCGACGACCAGGCGGAGATGATCGCCTCGTCGATGAGCGGCATGAAGCAGGGTCTGCTGGTCTTCGCCGGCATCGCGCTGTTCGTCGGCACGTTCATCATCGCGAACACCTTCACGATGCTGGTCGCCCAGCGCACCAAGGAGCTGGCCCTGATGCGGGCGGTCGGCGCCTCCCGCCGGCAGGTCACGCGCTCGGTGCTGATCGAGGCGTTCGTGGTGGGCGTCGTCGCCGCCGTCGCCGGTCTGGTCGCGGGCATCGGCATCGGAGCCGGACTGCGCGCCCTGATGGGCTCCTTCGAGGCCACCGTGCCCGACGGGCCGCTGGTCGTCTCGGCCGGCACGATCGTCGCGGCCCTCGCGGTCGGCGTCCTGGTCACCATGGTGGCGGCCTGGCTGCCGGGCCGCCGGGCGGCGAAGATCCCGCCGGTGGCGGCGATGAGCAGCGTGCACGCCCGGGCGACGGCCAAGTCGCTGGTCCTGCGCAACACCCTGGGCGCGCTGTTCTCGGCCGCCGGCGTCGCGGTCGTCCTCGCGGCGACCACGATGGAGGGCTCCGACGGCCAGGCCCCGATGGGGATGGGCGCGGTGCTGCTGATCATCGGCGTGTTCATCCTGACGCCGCTGCTGTCCCGCCCGCTGATCGCCGCCGCGGCGCCGGTGCTGCGCGTGTTCGGCGTCGCGGGCAAGCTGGCCCGCCAGAACTCGGTGCGCAACCCGCGCCGCACCGCCGCCACGGCCTCCGCCCTGATGATCGGCCTCACCCTGATCACCGGCATGACGGTGATGGCCGGCAGCCTGCAGAAGTCGATCGACAAGATGGCGGCGGAGGCCATCGAGGCGGACTACGTGGTCTCCATGGCCAACGGCAGCATGCTCTCCCCCGACGTCGCCGGGAAGCTGGCCGACGCCGACGGGGTCACCGCCATCAGCCCGCTGCGCAACGCGCCGTCCCGCATCGGCGGGCGGACCGAGTACCTCACCGGCGTCAGCGGCTCCGCCATCGGCGAGCTGACCGACCTGAAGGTCGAGCAGGGGGCCTTCGAGGTCGGCGGCACGAAGGTCGTCGTGGACGCCGGCACCGCCGAGGACCACGGCTGGCGGGCCGGCTCCGCCTTCACCGCCGCCTACGAGGACGGCGAGAAGCAGAAGCTCACCGTCGCGGGTGTCTACGAGGGCAACGACATGCTCCGCGGCATCATGCTCGACAACGCCACCCTCACCCCGCACCTGTCGGACCCGGTCGACATGCAGGTGATGGTGAAGATGTCCGACGGCGCCTCGTCGGCCTCGAAGGACAGCCTGGTGCAGGCGCTGGACACCAACCCGGCGATCAAGGTCCAGGACAAGCAGGACATCTCCAACGAGATCGCGAAGATGTTCACGCTGATGCTGAACATGCTCTACGGCCTGCTGGCCATGGCGGTGATCGTGGCCGTCCTCGGTGTCGTCAACACCCTGGCGATGTCGGTCTTCGAGCGCTCCCAGGAGATCGGCATGCTGCGGGCGATCGGCCTGGACCGCAAGGGCGTCAAGCGGATGGTCCGTCTGGAGTCCCTGGTCATCTCCCTCTTCGGCGGGGTGCTCGGCATCGGTCTGGGCGTGTTCTTCGGCTGGGCCGCCGGCCGGCTGATGGGCTCGACGATGGCGACGTACGAGCTGGTCCTGCCCTGGGCCCGGATGGGTGTCTTCCTGCTGCTGGCCGCCGTGGTGGGTGTCCTGGCGGCGCTGTGGCCGGCCCGCCGGGCGGGGCGTCTGAACACGCTCCAGGCCATCAAGGCGGAGTAGCCGGTACGCGGACGCAGGGCCCCGTTCCCGGGTGGGAGCGGGGTCCTCCTCGCGTCCGTCGTCCGGGCGCGCCGCGGCGTTCAGTTCCAGGTGCGGGCGCGCAGCGGCAGGCCGGAGCCGCCCGAGTCCGGGGTCCGCACGGCGAGGACCTGGTTGACGCCGATGCGGTTGTGCTCGAAGGCCAGCGCGGAGGCGGCCATGTACAGCCGCCAGACACGGGCGCGGCCGGGGCCGGCCAGCCGCGTGGCCGCCGCCCAGCCGGCCTCCAGGTTGGCGACCCAGCGGCGCAGGGTGAGCGCGTAGTGCTCGCGGATCGACTCCACGTCGCGCACCTCGAACCCGGCGCGCTCCAGCTGGGTGACGGTGGTGCCGAGGGGGGCCAGTTCGCCGTCGGGGAAGACGTAGGCGTCGATGAACGCGTCCACGCTGTAGGCGGACTCGTCCCGCCGGGGGCGCCGCGCGATCTGGTGGTTCAGCAACCGTCCGCCGGGCTTGAGGAGCCCGAACAGGGCGACGGCGTACTCCAGGTAGCGCTCGGCGCCGACGTGTTCGGCCATGCCGATGGAGGAGACGGCGTCGTACGGCCCGTCGGCGACGTCCCGGTAGTCCTGGACGCGGATCTCCACCCGGTCGGTGAGCCCTTCCTCGGCGACGCGTTTGCGGGCGTAGGCGGCCTGCTCCTGGGAGAGCGTGACGCCCACGACGCTCACGCCGTGCTCGCGGGCCGCGTGGATCGCCATGGAGCCCCAGCCGCAGCCGACGTCGAGGAGGCGCCGGCCGGGGCTCAGGCCGAGCTTGCGGCAGACCAGTTCCAGCTTGTCGCGCTGGGCGTCCTCCAAGGTGCCGCCCTCACTCCCGGGGGTCGGCCAGTAGGCGCAGGAGTAGACCATGGAGGGGCCGAGGACGAGTCGGTAGAAGTCGTTGCCGACGTCGTAGTGGTGGCTGACGGCGCGTTTGTCGGTGCGCCGGGTGTGCAGGTGGCCGCGGGTCCGGCGGACCTCCTCCGGCGGCGGGGCGGGCGGCAGGGGCGGCCCGCCGAGCTTGACCAGGCCGCGTACGGCGGCCCGGACCTCGGGGTCGCGCAGCGCCTCGGCGAGGCCGCGGGCGTCCTCCCCGCGCTCCCAGACGAGGCCGGACACCAGGTCGAGGGCGGTGAAGAGGTCGCCGTCGACGTCGAGGTCGCCGGCCACCCAGGCGCGGGCCAGGCCCAGTTCGCCCGGCTTGAACAGCAGGCGGCGCAGGGCCCTGCGGTGGTGGACGACGAGGACCGGCGCGCCCGGCGGACCCGCCTGCGAGCCGTCCCAGGCGCGGATGCGCACCGGGAGGGGGGTTCCCAGCAATTGTGCGAAGAGGCTTTGCAGCCGCAGCGCGGCGTCAGCCATGGCGTACCTCCGTGACGGCCGATCCCGGAATGTCCGACACCACGTAAACACCCGAAAGCCCGCCGCACACTCCCCGGCGCGCGTCATGAGCGTGCAAAACACCGGTACACACGATGAGCTCCGTCGCCCGGCCGGCGCCACGCGAAGGGGCCGCCCGCACCACGGATGGCGGACGGCCCCTTCGGGGTACTACGGGTGGGGAGGACCGGAGGTCAGGAGGCCTTGGCCTTCTCCTGCCGCGAAGCCTGCTCGTTCTTGTCGGCGGCCTTCGGCGCGGCGGCCGGCGCCGGCTTGGCGGCCTCGTAGAACTCCTCGCGCGGGCTCTCCATCGCGCCGAGGGAGACGACCTCGCGCTTGAGGAACATGCCGAGCGTCCAGTCCGCGAAGACGCGGATCTTCCGGTTCCAGGTCGGCATCGCGAGACCGTGGTATCCGCGGTGCATGTACCAGGCGAGACGTCCCTTGAGCTTGATCTTCATCTTGCCCATGACGATCATCGCGACGCCCTTGTGGAGGCCGAGGCCCGCCACCGCGCCCTTGTTGGCGTGGCTGTAGTCCTTCTGCGGGAAGCCCCGCATGCCGGAGATCACGTTGTCGCCGAGGACCTTGGCCTGGCGCAGCGCGTGCTGGGCGTTCGGCGGGCACCAGGCGTTCTCGTTGCCCGCCTTGCGGCCGACGAGGTCCGGCACCTGGGCGTTGTCGCCCGCGGCCCAGATGTGGTCGGTGCCCTTGACCTGGAGGGTCGGCTCGCAGTCGACGTGGCCGCGGGGACCCAGCGGCAGGCCGAAGCGGGACAGCGCCGGGTTCGGCTTGACGCCGGCCGTCCACACGATGGTGCTGGAGTCGACCTCGAGGCCGTTCTTCAGCACCACGTGGCCGTCGACGCAGGAGTCCATGGAGGTGGACAGGTAGACCTCGACACCGCGGCCCTCGAGGTGCTCCTTGCCGTACTGGCCGAGCTTGGGGCCGACCTCGGGGAGGATCTTGTCGGCGGCGTCCACGAGGATGAAACGCATGTCCTCGCGGGAGACGTTCTTGTAGTACTTGGCCGCGTCCCGGGCCATGTCCTCGACCTCACCGATGGTCTCCGCGCCGGCGAAACCGCCGCCGACGAAGACGAAGGTGAGCGCCTTGCGGCGGATCTCCTCGTCGGTGGTGGAGTCGGCCTTGTCCAGCTGCTCCAGCACGTGGTTGCGCAGGCCGATGGACTCCTCGATGCCCTTCATGCCGATGCCCTGTTCGGCGAGGCCGGGGATCGGGAAGGTGCGGGAGACCGCGCCCATGGCGATGACCAGATAGTCGAAGGGCAGCTCGTACGCCTCGCCCACCAGCGGGGAGATCGTGGCGACCTTGCGGTCCTGGTCGATGGTGGTGACCCGGCCGGTGAGGACCTCCGCCTTCGGAAGCACGCGCCGCAGGGGGACGACGACGTGCCGCGGGGAGATGTTGCCGGCGGCGGCTTCGGGGAGGAAGGGCTGGTAGGTCATGTACGACCGCGGGTCGACGACGGTGACGGTCGCCTCGCCGTAACGCATCTTCTTCTGGATGCGTCGAGCTGCGTACAGGCCTACGTACCCACCGCCTACTACGAGGATCCTGGGACGCTCCGTGGTGCTCATGCCATCGAGTATCCACCCGCCCCAGGGGGGTGGTTCGTGCGCCCCTTCACAAGCTCCTGCAAGGGTCGTGTTATTATCCGCCGCCCGCGTGACGGAGGTCATGGCGGTGAAGGGAACCAGCGTGTAGGAGACCCCGTTGTCAATGCCGCGTGAGCTGCCCCTCCGCACCTTCGGGAAGGGCGGACCAGCCTCCGGGACGGCCCTGCCGGGAGCCCCGCTGGACACCGTCCTGAACATGTTCAAAGGGCAGTTGAACCCCCAAAAAGGTCAACCGACGCGCTTTCGTCGTCCGACAGGGCCCAATTCCTTGTGAAGAACTTCACGAACTTCTCCGGCGAGCGGGTGTCGGGGGGGGATCGGAAAACCCCCTCCACCCCCCCCCCCCCCCTCTTCCCCTCTTTTACCA